>DATLLV010000160.1:0-12240 GCA_035537655.1 Miltoncostaeaceae bacterium | reverse complement strand
GCTCAGAACAGGTTGACCGCCGCGGCGCCGGCGAGGATGAGGATGATCCCGCCGTAGCCGATGTAGCCGCTCGCCAGCAGGAGCACGGCGAGCGCCGCGAGCACGATGGTCAGGGTGGCCCACGAGGCCTTGCCGAGCCCGCTGGCCCCGAGCTCCCATCCGCGCTCGGGCGGCCGGGCCGAGCGCCGTGACTTCGGCTTCTCGGTGGTGCTCACGGCGCCCACGTTAGCGGGCCGGCCCGGCGGCCGCACCCGTAACCTGCGGGAAGGCCGCCATCGAGGAGGGAGCGCCGATGCCGATCGAGGTGGGCCAGGAGGCCCCGGACTTCACGCTGAAGGACGGGCAGGGCGAGGAGGTCGCCCTGTCGTCGTTCCGGGGCGACAAGAACGTCGTGCTGGTCTTCTACCCCCTGGCGTTCAGCAGCGTCTGCACCCGGCAGCTCACCGAGATCGGCGGGCACGAAGATCGCTACGCCGCCGAGGGCGCCCAGGTGGTCGGGGTCTCGGTCGACAGCCGCTACGTCCAGCGGCGCTTCGGCGAGGACCTCGGGCTGACCGACACGATCCTGCTCGCCGACTTCGAGCCCAAGGGAGCCGTCGCCAAGACCTACGGCGTCTACCTGGACAAGCCCGGCTTCTCCGGACGCGCCAGCTTCGTCATCGACAAGGCGGGCGTGGTGCGCGGTGCCTCGCTGACGGACACGCCTGCCGAGATCCCATCCGAGGACGACTACTTCGCCGCGCTGAGCGTCTGCAACATCGACGACTAGCCCCGGGATCGCGCCAGCTGGCCGCAGGCCGCCGCCACGTCGGCCCCGCGCGACCGGCGCACCGAGGCCTCGAGCCCGGCCCTGGCCAGGGTCTGTAAGAACGCCTCGCGCCGCGCCGGCGGGCTGGCGCGGTAGCCGCCGCCGGCCGGGTTGTACTCGATCACGTTCACGTGGAAGCGGCCGTCGCGCAGCAGGCCGGCCAGGCGGCGCGCGTCGGCGGGCGCGTCGTTGACGCCGTCGAGCAGCAGGTACTCGATGAAGACGCGCCGGCCGGTGCCGTCGCAGTAGCGCCGGGCGGCGGCCAGCAGGCTCGCGATCGGGTAGCGCACGTTGATGGGCATCAGCGCGGCACGGGTGCGGTCGTCGGCCGCGTGCAGGGAGATGGCCAGCCGCACCGGCAGCGGGTGCTCGGCCAGGCGCGCGATGCCCGGCACCCAGCCGACGGTCGACACCGCGATGCGGCGGGGCGACATGCCGAGGCCCTCGGGCGACGCGATCTCGGCGCAGGCGTCAAGCACGGCGTCGAGGTTCTGCAGCGGCTCGCCCATGCCCATGAAGACGACGTTGGTCAGGCGGGCGCCCTGGGCGTCGGCCTCCCGCGCGGCGAGCACGGCCTGGTCGGCGATCTCGGTGGCGGTGAGGTCGCGCCCGGGGCCCATCGCGCCCGTGGCGCAGAAGCGGCAGCCCAGGGCGCAGCCGGCCTGGCTCGAGACGCAGACCGTCCGCCGCCCCGCGGCGTGGGCGATCAGCACCGCCTCGACCACCGCCCCGTCGGCGGCCCGCAACCCCCACTTCACGGTGCCGTCGCGCGAGACCGCGCGCGCGTCCGGCGACAGCGCCCAGAACGGCAGCGCGCCGGCCAGCCGGTCGCGCAGCGCCCGCGGCAGCGCGGTCGCCTCGTCCCAGCCGCCGGCGCCGGCGCGCTGGGCCTCTGCGGCCTGGCGCGCGCGGTAGGCGGGCTCGCCCCAGTCGGCGAGCAGCGTGGCGAGGGCGGCGCGGTCCATCCGGACGAGGCTAGCCCAACAACGCGCCGGCGAGGCGGCGCAGCTCGGCCGGCACGTCGCCGCCCGGCTGGATCGCGAGCTCGCCGACGCCGTCGGCCGCCAGCGCCGCGGCCCGATCGCGCAGCTCGGCGGCGGTGCCGGTGAGGGAGAAGCGGGCGACGTTCGCCGCCGTGACCACGGGTTCGTCCTGGGGCAGGGTCAGCTCGATCAGGTGGCCGCGGTGGAGCTCCTGGTGGCGGCGCTCGGCCGGCAGGGCCTCGGTCACGGCCGCGACGTAGGCGGCGGCCTGCTCGCGCAGCGCCGGGTCGAGCCCCTCGAGGCGCCAGGGCTGCTCGGCGAACGCGTGGAAGGCGACCGCGACCACCGGCCCCACGGCGGCGCGCAGGCGCGGCGAGTCGAGCGGCTCGCCCTCGTCGGCGACCGCGCCGACGGCGTGCACGGTCAGCGGCAGCTCCGGGCCGATCGCCTCCCGCAGCAGCGCCAGCCCGCCGGGGTAGAAGATGCCGGTCATCGCGCCGTCGCCGACCCGGCGCGCCAGGGCCTGGGAGCCCGGGCCGCGGCATGCGACGTAGACCGGCACCGCCCCCGCGCCCTCGGCGCCCGGCACGGGCATGTCGCGCACCGGCCGGCCGCCCTCGGCGTGGGGGCGCTCCTCGCCGGCCGCCAGCGCGCGCAGATCGGCGACCTCGCGCTCGAGGGCCTCGAGCCGCACCGGCCCCAGCCCGAGGGTGAAGCGCCCGGTGAACCCGGCGCCGACGGCCACCCGCACCCGCCCAGGCGCGAGGGCGGTCAGCCCGCGCAGCGCCGCCACCGTCGCGACCGGCGCGCGCAGGCCCGGAACCAGCACGCCGATGCCGAGCCCGATGCGGCGGGTGCGCTCTGCGGCCCGCGCGAGCGCGACGAAGGGGTCCTGGTAGAGCAGCGGCGAGTCGTAGCACCACGCCGACGCGAACCCGAGCTCCTCGGCGAGGGCGACGTGGTCCGGCGTGTCCCGCACCGGCGCGAGGAACGCCGAGACCCTCACTGGGGCACCGGCGCGTCGAGCGGGGGCGGCAGGACCTGCGCCGGCTCGGGCACGCCGAGGCGGGGCATGCGCGACGCGGCGAAGGCGGCCAGCACCAGGAAGCCGGCGGCGACCAGCAGGGAGGTGCGGAAGCCCTCGGCGACGAGCTCGCGCCCCTCGGGCGCGGCCCTCCCCAGCGCCTGCTCGAGCCCGGCGGGCAGGTGCGCGTTCAGGATGGCCCCGAGGATGGCCGCGCCGAGCGCCCCGCCCGTGTAGCGGCTGATCTGCGGCAGCGCCGAGGCGACGCCCAGCCGGGCGGCCGGCACCTCGTGGATGGCCGTCGTGGTGATCGCGGCGGTCGACATCGCCAGCCCCACACCGAAGGCGAGAATGCCCGGCAGCACGGCGGCGTAGTCCTGGGACGGCGCGGCCAGCCCGGTCCAGACCGCGCCGCCCGCGGCGACCAGGAACCCCGTCGTCGCCAGGCGGTCGTTGCCGACGGGCATCATCGCGCGGCCGGCCAGCGGGGCGACGAGCACGAACGACGCGGCGATCGGGCTGATCGCCAGCGCCAGCTGCACGGGGCTGAAGCCGAGCACGGCCGTCAGGTAGAACGGCAGCAGGATCAGCACGCCGAACAGCGCGGCCGAGGACGCCAGGGCCGCGAGGTTGGCGGTGGCCAGGGAGCGGCGCCGCAGCAGGCGCAGGTCGAGCATGGGGCTCGCCGCCCGCGACTCGTGGACCAGGAACAGCGCGAGGGCGCCGAGGCCGACGACGATCGCGATCACCACGCCCGCGGACGTCCACCCCCAGGCCTCGCCGCGCGACACGGCGACCAGCAGCGCGAAGAGCGCGGCGGCGGCCAGCGCGGCGCCGGGCACGTCGAAGTCGCGGTCGGCGTCGGGCGAGCGCAGCTCCACCAGCACCAGCGCGGCGCCGGCGAGCACGACGGCTCCCATGACCGGCGTGAACCAGAAGACGCTGCGCCAGCCCAGCGCCTCGACCAGCCCGCCGGCCACGTTCAGGGCCAGGACCGGGGCGAGGCCGAGCACGCCGCCCATCACCCCCAGGGCCGTCCCGCGCTCGCCCGGGCCGAACAGCTCGGCGGCGTAGGCGAAGGCCGTCGGCGCCATGGCGCACGCGCCCACCGCCTGGACGATGCGGAACGCCACCAGGGCGCCGACGTTCGGCGCGAGGGCGCAGAGCACCGAGCCGACCGAGAGCACGATCACCCCGGCCACGAAGACCCGGCGGCGCCCGTAGAGGTCGCCCGCGCGCCCGGCCAGGGCCACCAGGGTCGCCTGGGTCACGAGGAAGCCGGTGACCACCCACGAGATCGTGGGCACGTCGACGCCGAGGTCCTCGGCCATCTCCGGCAGGGCGATGTTGACGATGCTGACGTTGACGACCGAGAGCATCATCCCGCTGGCCACGACCATCAGCGCGAACCAGCGCCAGCGTGGGTGGGCGAGGACGCGCCCCCGGACCGCCTCGACGCCGTGCGCGACGCGGTCCCTCACCCCCCGAGTGTAGACCCGCGGTACCCTTCCCCCCGGTGGCCTCCTCCGACGAGAAGCTCTGGCGCTACAGCAGCCTCGCGCGGCTGTGGTCGTGGAGCCTGATCGTCGTCGGCGGGCTGCTGCTGCTGCTGTCGATCGCGATCCAGGCCGGCTCGGACGAGGGCCTCACCGGGCGCTGGTTCGCGACCATCTTCGGCATCACCGGGATCACCGGGGCGCTGCTCTTCCCGCTCTTCCGGGTGTGGCTGCGCCGGGCCGCGCTGCCGTCGCTGCGGCTGCCCCAGGCCGTGCGCGCGACCGGCCCGCGACGCCTCGAGGCCAGCCCGCGCGACTGGCGCCGCTGGGCGCTGGTCACCGGCGTCATCCTGCTGGTCGGCGGCGCGGCGCTGCTGATCTTCCTGATCGGCGTGCTGGGGCGCGGCGGCACGGCCGAGGGCGTGGTCGTGGGGGTGCTCGCCGCCTGGGGCGCGGCGACGCTGGAGGACGTGCGGCGCATCCGCGCGGCCGAGGAGGCGGAGGGGCGGCGGTACTACGCCTCGTGCCGGCGCCCCACCGGCGTCGGCAGCAAGCTGGTCTGGATCTCCGGCCGGGACGCCCGCCCGGCGTGACCCGCTAACCCTTCTTCCGCTCCCGGTGCAGATCGGAGAAGAGGCGCTCGGGCTTGTCGGCGTAGAGCTCGGTGCGGCCGCAGTCCACGCAGGTCTCCGAGCGGATCGCGCTCACGCGGCCCGACGCCATCGCCGAGCGGCGGCGCTTGAGGGACACGATCCCGGACACGACCGTGGGCTCGACGGGCCCGCCGCACGCGCTACAGGTCTTGACCATGGTGTGACAATATACATACCCCAGAGGGTATATCCGGGGCATCGAACGGGAGGCATCCGTGACGGACGTCCATGACGTCATCATCATCGGCGGCGGGCCGGCCGGGTACACGGCGGCGGTCTACGCCGCCCGCGCCAACCTCGCTCCGCTGGTGGCGGAGGGCTTCGGCGCCGGTGGCCAGCTGATGCTGACCACGGACGTGGAGAACTACCCCGGCTTCCAGGACGGGATCCAGGGCCCCACGCTCATGCACCACATGCGCGAGCAGGCCGAGCGCTTCGGCGCGCAGCTGGTCCAGTCGGACGTCACGAAGGTCGACCTCTCGACCCGGCCCTTCCGGGTCTGGATCGACGACGAGGAGCACCGGGCGCGCTCGGTGATCATCGCCACCGGCGCAACCGCGCGGTGGCTCGACCTGCCGAGCGAGTCGCGCCTGCGCGGCTTCGGGGTCTCGACCTGCGCCACCTGCGACGGCTTCTTCTTCAAGGACAAGCACATGGTCGTGGTGGGCGGCGGTGACTCCGCGATGGAGGAGGCCCTCTTCCTCGCCCGCATGGCGTCGCAGGTGACGATCGTGCACCGGCGCGACGAGTTCCGGGCCTCGAAGATCATGGTCGACCGCGCCCTCGCCAACGACCGGGTGCACGTGCGCTGGAACGCCGAGGTCGAAGAGGTCCTCGGCGGCGAGAAGGTCGAGGCGGTCCGGGTGCGCGACACGGTCACCGGTGAGCACGAGGACATCCCCGCCGCGGCGATGTTCGTGGCCATCGGCCACGACCCCGCGACGAGCCTCTTCGCCGGCCAGCTCGACCTGGACGAGGGTGGCTACGTCGTCACCGACGGCACGCGGGCGAGCGTCGAGGGCGTCTTCGCCGCCGGCGACGTCCAGGACAGGGTCTACCGCCAGGCCGTGACCGCCGCCGGGACCGGGTGCATGGCGGCGATGGACGCTGAGCGCTGGCTCGAGGCCCACCCGGCCTCGGCCGGCGAGGCCGGCGAGGAGCCCGCGGGCGCCCTCGCCTCGAGAAAGGACTGACGGATGGCCGACGACCTGCTGGAGATCACCGAGGACAACTTCCAGGGCACCGTGCTCGAGAACGAGAAGCCGGTGCTGATCGACTTCTGGGCCGAGTGGTGCGGCCCCTGCCGCATGGTTGCCCCGGTCGTCGAGCAGATCGCCAAGGATCGCCCGGACTCACTGGTGGTCGGCAAGTTGAACGTGGACGAGAACCCGGCCATCGCCCAGCGGTACAACGTGCACGGCATCCCGTTCCTCGGCCTCTTCGAGAACGGCCAGCTCGCGCGCCACGCCGTCGGCGCCATGCCGAAGGCGCAGCTCGAGCGGGCCCTGGGACTGGACTGAGGGGGCGCGATGCCGAGCTACGACCTGGCCTGCGACGCCTGCGGCACGGAGTTCGAGGCCTTCCGCCAGGGCTTCCTCCGCGACGACGACCGCGTCTGCCCGGAGTGCGGCGAGGGCGACGCCCGCCAGCTCTTCACCGGCTTCCAGACGGCCCGTCCGAGCCGCGGCGACGGCGCGCCGACCGTGGTCAACTACGGTGGCGGGGGCTGCTGCGGCGGCTCCTGCGGCTGCGGCTAGGAGCGGCGCCGTGGCGACGACCTCGCCCACGCCGGCCCGCGAACAGCTCGTCCTGCGCCTGCGCCGCGCCGAGGGTCAGCTGCGCGGCGTCCAGCGAATGCTGGAGGAGGACGCGGAGTGCCCCGAGGTCCTCACCCAGCTCGCCGCCGTCAAGGCGGCGGTCGACCAGGTGGGGCTGCACCTGATCTCGGAGCGCCTGCGCTCGTGCGTGGCGAACGGAGAGGACGACTGCGGGGAGGCGTTCGACGACGCCATCGCGACGTTCCTGCGGTTCGCCACGCTGGCGCGATAGCGATCGCCCCGGCCGGCGCCGACGGATCGTCGGGCCGGCGCCGGGGCGGGCGCCGGCCGTCGACGGACGGCCGGCATATCCCCGGGGCCCTCACAGCGCCGCCAGCCCGCTGAGGCTGTCGTCCCGCGGGCCGCGGGCGGCGCGGTCGAGCGCGCGCTCGCGCAGGCCCTGCAGGACCGAGAGGGCGACCCGGTAACCGGCGTCGGACTCGCCGCCGGTCAGCAGGACGGTCCCCGCCTGACGGCGGGCGAGCTGGCGCACGACCGGGGTCGCGCCCTCGGACACGACCATCACCGGCCGCTCGTCGTTGTGCAGGTCCTCGGCGACGCCGACCCAGCGCGAGTCGTCGCCGCGAACGTCGAGCATCAGGACGTCGCCGACCGGGACGGACGGCCCGGCGGAGGTGTCGCTGGCGCTCACCGTGCATCCCAGGCGGGCCAGGGTGGACTCGAGCGCGGAGCGCCCGGCCCCATCGGGCCCCAGGACGTAGATGTGCATCGGCTGCATTTGAAAGGCTCCATCTCTCGCGAGGAGTGGTGCGACCCGTCCGCGGACGCGGCGGGGCGCAGGGACGCGAGCCCTGACCCGAGGCGCACCTCGGGTGGGGCGGATGGAGCCGGTCAGCCGGGTCTTGCCAGTACCGTCCTGTAGCCGGAGCGCGGCCCGAGCCGGCCGAGGGCGAGCGCACGCTCACCCAGCCCGGCGCGAGGCGCGGCGAACGCCACGAGGATCACCGCGAGCTGCACGAGGAAGAACATGGCCGTCCCCGGCAGCGAGCCGCCGCCCGGGATGACGTAGCTCGCCAGGACGGCGAGCAGGCTCGAGCCGGCGGGCACCGGGCCACCGGGAGCCGCGAACTCGGCGAAGGGGTTGTCGCCCGAGCGGTCGCCCCGATCGACGCCCGGCCCGCCCGCCGCATCGCTGCGGGTGGGCGGCGCGGTGGCCGCCGAGGGTTCGAGCAGCGTCGTCTCGAAGGCGGCCCGCACGGTGCCGTTGACGGCGGCCGCGTCCGGCGGCGCCGGGGTCGAGGCCGTCGTGGTGTCGGCGAGGGCGGCCGACGGGTCGGCCGGTCCGCCGAGGCTCGACGCGGCCACCGTCTTCGGCAACGGCGTCGGTCCACCGGTCACGGTGACCAGCGGCGTCGTCGCGGCGGCCTTGCCGCCGCCGGCGTCGACGACGAGCGCCGGGCCGAGCAGGACGTCCGGGCGCGCGCGCGGCGAGTCCGGAGCCGCCGGCAGCGGCGTGACCGTGCCGGTGCTGCCACCAGCGGTGGGCGTGGCCTCGGCCGACGGCGTCGGGGCGGCCGCGGGGCCGTCCGTGGGCGTCGGCGCCGGCGTGCTGGCGGGCGGGGTGTTCGGTTCCGTCTGGGCCGGAGGCGTCGTCGGCGTCGTCTCCGCGGTGGGCGTCGGCGGGGCGACCACGACCAGGCCCGACGGGGGCTCGGAGGTCTGCGGCGGCGGCGGCGTCGGCTGCGCCACGGAGTCCGGCGTGGCCGGCGGCTGCTCGGGCGCCGGGGACGCCGCCGGAGGCTGTGCCTCGTCGGCGGGGGCCGGCGACTCGGCCGCGGGCGGCTCGGAGATCGTGGGCTCGACGAACGTCGTCTCGTCCGGCGCTGCGGGCGCCTCGGGGGCGGCGACCTGCGCGGCGGCCATGGCCGGCGCGATCAGGGCGATCGCGATCGCGGCGAGGAGCGCCCTCCAGTGCCAGGCGCTCAAGCGGGACCCACGCTGTGCCGACGCACCGCTCACTCTCGACGCACCCACCCAGGACGACGGTCCCCGGTGCGGGAACCAGACCGGGCGAACATACACCGAACGCTCCAGGTACACACCCCTCAGTTGGCGCCCGGGCTTACGCATTCTTACGGAACGATCACTTCCGGGAGCTCGGTCAGGGAACGGATTCGGCGACAGGGGGCGCCGGCCTCCCGGCCGTCCCGGTCGACCAGCACCGCGGCCACCCCGGCGGCCCGCGCGCCGGCGCAGTCGAAGCGGGGGCTGTCGCCGCAGTGCAGCGCCTCGCCCGGCGCGGCGCCGAGCCGGGCCAGCGCCCCGAGGAAGATGGCGGGGTCGGGCTTCGCCGCGCCGGCGGCCGCGCTCGTCGCGACCACGGCGAAGCGATCGGCCACACCGAGGGCGGCGAGGACGTCCGGCAGCCCGTAGTCCCAGTTGCTGACCACGCCCAGCTGGAGCCCGCGGGCGGCCAGGGCGTCGAGCGCCGGACGGGCGTCGGGCATGAGCTCCCAGCGCAGGCTGTCGACCAGCAGCTCGGCCAGCCGGTCGAGCGGCGGGGCGTCGCCGCCGAGCTCGTCCGCGATCACCCCGGCGCACTCGCGCCGCAGGGCCGCGAGCGAGGCCGGGTCGCGGCCGCGGTCGTGGTGGCGGCGGTAGTGCCGCACCTCGGCGGCGACCGCCTCGGCGACCCGCGCCTCGCCGTGCTCGTGGCCCTCGGCGGCGAGGAGCGCGCGCAGCCGCGGAGCGGGCGGAGGGAGCCGCAGCAGGGTGCCGTAGGCGTCGAGCAGCACGACCCGCGTCGGCGACCCGCCCGGCGCGGGGAGGGGGCCGGTCGTGTGCGATAATCCCGCGCGCCGTGCGGCCATTGGGGGAGTTATGCGCGGAAAGCGCGCGCGCATCATCCTCGTGGCGGTCGTCGTGGTCCTCGCGGCGGCGGCATGGGCGCCGGTGCCCATCGCCGAGCACTTCGCGGACGGGCCCGGGGGAGCGGAGATCGGTCGTGCGAGGGTCGATCGCGGATGGGAGTTCGTCTATCAGGCCGTTCGGCTGTCGCGCGACGCCCGCCTGGGCACCGATGAGCAGGCCCTCGACACCGCCCGCCAGGTCTGGGCCGGCCCGCCGGCGCTCGCGCGCTCGGTCGACCTCGTCTACACCGACGGGCCCTTCGAGGTGCCGGTCCCGGCGGGCGGGCAGCAGCCCGCGCCAGGCCGCGGCGTGGCCGTGCCGGGCTCGCGGCTGGCGTGGGCCGTGGAGGGAACGACCTTCGACGGCCGAACACCGCGAGGGGTGCGCCAGATGATCGGCCTCCTCGACTACCGCTCGGGTCGCGTGGCCTGGGACATCCGGGACGGCGCGTGAGCGACCTCCGCCGACGGCGCCTGCGCAAGGCCCGCCAGTCCCGCCAGCGCAAGACCCAGCGCAACCTGATCATCGCGCTGTCCGCCGTCGCGGCCGTGGGCGCGGCGGTGCTGGTGTCCGCGCTCGCGGTCAACTCGGTGGGCGAGAGCCTGCGCGACGGCGAGCTCAAGGAGATCCGCCTGGGGCAGAACACGCGGATCTACGACAAGAACGGCAAGGAGCTCGGGATCATCGCCGGGGTCACGAACCGCACCGTCGTCCCGGGCGGGAAGATCCCCAAGGTCCTCAAGGACGCGACGGTCGCGATCGAGGACAAGCGCTTCTACGAGCACCACGGCGTCGACTACTACCGCCTGCTCGGCGCGGGGCTCCGCGACCTCGAGAGCGGCTCGGCGACCCAGGGCGGCAGCACGATCACGATGCAGCTCGTGAAGAACCTCTACAGCCCGCGCGCGGACCGCACGCTGAGCAAGAAGCTCGAGGAGGCGTACCTCGCCTTCCAGTACGAGAAGAAGTACACGAAGAACCAGATCCTGGCGCGCTACCTCAACGGGGTCTTCTACGGGCAGAACGCGGTCGGCGTCGAGGCGGCTTCGCTGACCTACTTCGACGAGGACGTCTGGGAGGTCACGCTGCCCCAGGCGGCGCTGCTCGCCGGCCTGCCCCAGGCGCCGACGGCCTACAACCCGTTCGAGAACCCAGACGAGGCCCGCGCCCGGCGCAACGTCGTGCTCGACGAGATGGCCACCCAGGGCTTCATCACCCAGGAGCGGGCCGACCAGGCCAAGCGGGCCGGGCTCGCCCTGAAGCGCGGCCAGGCCTACAAGCGCAAGCGCGAGGAGTACTTCTTCGAGTACGTCCGCCAGGTCCTGATCGACCGCTACGGCGAGAAGCAGGTCGAGAACGGCGGCTTCAAGGTGTACACGACCATCGACCCCGCGCTGCAGTCGGCGGCGCGCCGGTCGATCCGGGAGAACCTCTACTACGACGACGACCCGGACGCCGCGATCGTCATGGTCGACTCGCAGAAGGGCTTCATCCGCGCGATGGCCTCGAGCCAGCGGTTCAGCGCGGAGAACCAGTTCAACCTCGCGACCCAGGCCCTGCGCCAGCCGGGGTCGACCTTCAAGACCTTCGTGCTGACCGAGGCGATCCGCCAGGGGATCAACCCGTACACCACGCTCTACGACAGCCGGCCCCTGAACTTCGTGGACGACCACTACGGGCCGATCGACGTCAAGACGTACTCGAACAGCTACCGCGGCGCGATCCCGATCGCCCAGGCGACGCTGAGCTCGGACAACACCGTCTTCGAGCAGCTCACGCTCGACGTGAAGCCGCCCAACGTGATCAAGACCGCGTACGACATGGGCGTGCCACGGGCGCGCAAGCTGCCGGACGTCGCGTCGGTCGGCCTCGGCTCCGGCACGGTGACGCCGCTCGACATGGCCACGGCCTATGCGCCGCTCTCGAACGGCGGCTTCCGCATCGCTCCGCTGGCGATCCGCAAGATCGTCAAGCCGGACGGCACGGTCGACGCGTTCGCGCCCGAGCGCGACGAGGTCTTCTCCGACGGCGTCGCCCACGAGGTCACGCGCATCCTCGAGGACAACGTGACCGGCGGCACCGGCACCGGCGCCCAGATCGGCGTGCCGGTCGCCGGCAAGACCGGCACCACCGACGACTACGTCGACGCCTGGTTCGTCGGGTACACGCCGCGGTACTCCACCGCCGTCTGGGTGGGCTACCCCAACAGCGACGGCGTGCGGCGCTCGATGTACAGCGTCCACGGCATCACCGTGGCGGGCGGCACCTTCCCGGCCTCGATCTGGAGCGACTTCATGAGCACCGTGGTCGACCGCGACGGCGGCTCGCCGGACTTCCCGCTGCCGAACGACCCGGTCACCTGGTCGCCGTTCACGAGCGAGTTCATCCGCGCGGCCGGCGAGGCCCAGCGACAGGAGGAGGCCGCCGCCGCCGCTGCCGCCCGCGCGGCCAAGAAGTCCACCCCGAGCGACACCACCACCACGCCGAGCACCGCCCCCAACGCGCCCAGCCCGCCGGGAGCGCCGACGCCGACGCCGGTCCCCAGCCCGGCCCCCACGCCGGCGCCGACGCCCCAGCCGGCGCCGGCG
>DATLLV010000159.1:0-9225 GCA_035537655.1 Miltoncostaeaceae bacterium | reverse complement strand
CGGCGGCCGCGGCGTCGCCGTGGGCCCTGCCCGCCACGGCGAGCTTGGCCTGGTAGGCCAGCCGGGCCACGGTGGCGTCGTCGGGCGCCGCGACGTGGGCCGCGGTCACCAGCCAGCCGCCGGGGGCGGCCGCGAAGGCCGTGCCCCGCTCCTCCAGCTCGCGGCCCTCGGGCGGCAGGGACACGCGGCGCCCGTCGCCGGTGCGCAGCGCCTCGACGTGCATGGTCATCTCCACCCGGTACACGCTCGGCAGGGCCAGCAGGGCGCCGCGGTCGAGCGGGTCGGCCGAGAGGTCGTCCGGCGGCGCGGCGGCGGCGCCCGCCGCGGCCGCTAGGAGCGCCGCGAGCGCGAGCGTGAGGGCGACGGTGGCGCGCATGGGCCACGGAGGGTAGGGCCTTCGACCCCCGGGCGCCGCCGCGCCGGTCAGCCGCCCTCGATGATCGCCTTCATCCGCACCAGCGCGTCGGTCTGGGTTGGCGTGAGCCGCCCCTGGATGTCGGCCTGCGGGTCGGAGGGCTCGGCCTCGGTCCACCAGGTGATGCGGCAGCCCTCGCCGCGGGCGCTCACGGCGAATCCGGCCCGGTGGCTGCGCACCGGCGCCCCCGCGATCACCGAGTACGAGTAGCGCCGCGCCCCGTCGTCGTGCTCCAGGATGACCTCCTGCACCTCGCGCCCGTCGTCGCTGTGCAGCACCCGCCGGTCGCCGTCGACCTCGGCGCGGGGGTACTTCGGGTACCAGCGCGGGACCGAGGTCAGGTCGCCCACCAGCGCCCAGGCCGCCTCCGGCGGGGCGTCGACGTCGACGGCGAGCTCCCAGGAGGCCATCAGTGGCGGAAGTGGCGCCGGCCGGTGACGACCATCGCGACGTCCGCCTCGTCGGCGGCGTCGAAGACCTCGTCGTCGCGGATCGAGCCGCCGGGCTGGACGATGGCGGTCACGCCGGCCGCGATCGCCGCCTCGGGGCCGTCGGCGAACGGGAAGAAGGCGTCGCTGGCCAGCGCCCCGCCGGCGACCGGGCTCTGGGCCTTCTCGATCGCCAGGCGCACGGAGTCGACGCGGCTCATCTGGCCCGCGCCCACGCCCACCGTCGCGAGGCCGCGCGCGATCACGATCGCGTTGCTCTTCACGTGCTTGGCCACGCGCCAGGCGAACTGCAGGTCGCCCCACTCGGACTCGGTCGGCGCGCGCTTGGTCACGACCGTCATGCCGCTGCGGTCCTCGCTCTCGGCGTCGCGGTCCTGCACCAGCAGGCCGCCGACCACTCGGCGCAGGTCGCGCTCGCCGGGGTTGCGCCGCCGCCGCTCGCGCTTGCGGAGGATCCGCGTGTTCGGCTTCACGGTCAGGGCCGCCATCGCGGCGTCCTCGTAGTCCGGCGCGCAGAGCACCTCGACGAACGTCCCGGCGAGCATCTCGCCCAGGGCGGCGTCGACCGGGCGGTTCACCACCACGACGCCGCCGTACGCCGAGACCGGGTCGCAGTCGCGGGCGCGCACGTAGGCCGTGCCGACGTCGCCGGCGACCGCCGCGCCGCACGGGTTGTTGTGCTTGATGATCACGCACGCCGGCACCTCGAACTCCGACAGCAGCGCGAGGCCGGCGTCGAGGTCGTAGAGGTTGTTGAACGAGAGCTCCTTGCCGTGCAGCTTCTCCGTGCGCGACAGCAGGTGGCGGCGCGCCCCGCGCTCGGCGTAGTAGGCCGCGCGCTGGTGCGGGTTCTCGCCGTAGCTCAGCTCCGTCTGCTTCTCGAAGCTCAGGAGCAGGCCCTCGGGGAACTCGTCGTGGGTCTCGGCGAAGTACCCGGCGATCGCCGCGTCGTACGCCGCGGTGCGGCGGAAGGCGGCCTCGGCGAGGCGGCGGCGCAGCTCCATCGACAGCCCGCCCCCGTCGCGCAGCTCGGCCAGGACGGCGACGTACTGGTCCGGCGCGGTCACCACGCCCACGCGGGCGAAGTTCTTGGCCGCGGCGCGGATCAGGGCCGGCCCGCCGATGTCGATCTGCTCGACGATCTCATCCTCGGTCGCCCCGCGCCGGGCGGCGGTCTCCTCGAAGGGGTAGAGGTTGACCACCACCAGGTCGATCGGCTCGATCCCGGACTGGCGCATGTCCTCGGCGTCGCCCTCGTGCCCGGGCCGGGCGAGGATGCCGCCGTGCACCCGCGGGTGCAGCGTCTTGACGCGCCCGCCCATGATCTCGGCGTGGCCCGTCACCTCGTCGACCGGCACCACGGCGATCCCCAGCTCGCGCAGCGCCGCGGCGGTGCCGCCGGTGGAGACGATCTCGACGCCCAGGGCCGCGAGCCCGCCGGCGAACTCCTCGAGGCCGGCCTTGTCCGACACCGAGACCAGCGCGCGCCCGACCGTCACTCGACCTCCACGGGGACCACCTCGACCCGGCGCCGATCGACCGGGTCGCGTCGCACCCGGCCGGCGGCGAACATGCGCACCACCTCGGGCACGAGCCGGTGCTCCACTTCGCGGATCCGCTCCGTGAGCGTCTCCACCGAGTCACCGTACAGCACCGGAACCGGCTCCTGCAGGATGGGAGGACCGCCGTCCACCTGCTCCTCGGCGTAGTGGACGGTGACGCCCGTGTAGCGCACGCCCCACTCCAGCGCCTGCTCGATCGCGTGCATCCCGGGGAACGCCGGCAGCAGCGACGGGTGGAGGTTCACCACACGGTCGGGGAAGCGGCCGAGGAAGGCGCCGGTCAGGATGCTCATCCAGCCCGCCAGCACCACCAGCCCGGGCGAGGCGTCCGTCACAACGCCGGCGAGCTCGCGGTCGCGCTCCTCGCGCTCGCGGCCCTTCACGGCCACGATCTCGGTGGGGATGCCGGCCGCCGCGGCGCGCTCCAGTGCAGGGGCGTCCGGGCGCGAGGACACCACCTGCACGATCTCGATCGGCCCGCCCGCCCGGTGCACGGTGTCGATCAGGCTCTGCAGGTTGGTCCCGCTGCCCGAGACCAGGACGCTCACCCGGAAGGGCTCAGCCGGCAACCCGCACCCCCTCGCCCGCCACCACCCGGCCGACCACGCGCGCGCCCTCGACCAGCGCCGCCGCGGCCTGGCCGTCGGGCACGATCGCGCACATGCCCAGGCCCATGTTGAAGGTGCGCCAGGCCTCGTCCTCGTCCACGCGCGCGCTGGCCATGACCGCGGCGACGGCCGGCCCCGGCTCCCACGAGCCGGCCCGCAGCTCGGCCCCCAGGCCGGGCGGCAGCGCGCGCGGCAGGTTCTCGGGCAGCCCGCCGCCGGTGATGTGGGCCGCCGCCCGCAGGCCGCCGCCCTCGGCCAGCGCCCGCAGCTCGCGCACGTAGAGCCGGGTCGGCGCGAGCAGCAGGTCCGGGTCGGGCGCCAGCGCCCCCGCGGCGACCAGCGCCCGCACCAGCGAGAAGCCGTTGGCGTGCAGCCCCGACGACGGCAGCCCCACGATGGCGTCGCCCTCGGCGACCCGGCCCGGGCCCAGCATCTCCGAGCGCTCGACCACGCCGGCGGCGAAGCCGGCCAGGTCGAAGTGGCCGGGCGCGTAGAGGCCCGGCATCTCCGCCGTCTCGCCCCCGGCCAGGCGGCAGCCGACGGCCTCGCACGCCGCCGCGATCGACGCCACCAGGGCCCCGGCCTCGCCGGGCTCGAGGCGGCCGACGGCCAGGTAGTCGAGGAAGACCAGGGGCTGGGCGCCGGTGCACGCGAGGTCGTTCACGCACATCGCGACGAGGTCCTGGCCCAGCCCCTCCAGCCGCCCCAGCTCGCGCGCGAGCAGGAGCTTCGTGCCGACGCCGTCGGTGCAGGTCACCAGCATCGGCTCGCGCATGCCGGCCGGCAGCGGGTGCGCGGCGGCGAAGCCGGTCTCGCCCGCCACCAGGACGCTCAGCGCCTCCGTGTGGCGGCGCGCGGCGTCCAGGTCGACCCCGGCGTCGCGGTAGGAGAGCGGCCCCTCCACGGCGTCCCGCCGGGTCAGACCCGGGCGGGCTCGTGCGCGCCCGGCTCGAACCGCAGCTTCAGGGACGAGTCGGGGACGGGGATCGGGTACTCGCCGGTGAAGCAGGCGCGGCAGTACGCCTGGGCGGGCCGGCCGAGGGCGCGCTGCAGCCCCTCCAGGCTCAGGTAGGCGAGCGAGGCCGAGCCGGTGAGGGCCGCGATCTCCTCGACGCTGCGGCCGGCGGCGATCAGCTCGGCGCGGTCGGCCATGTCGATGCCGTAGTAGCAGGGCCACAGGATCGGCGGGCTCGAGATGCGCGTGTGCACCGCGGCGGCGCCGGCCTCGAGCAGCATGGCGACGATCTGGCGGGTGGTGTTCCCGCGCACGATGGAGTCGTCGACCACCACCAGCCGCTTGCCGGCGATCACGGCCGGCAGCGGGTTGAACTTGAGGCGGATGCCCTGCTGGCGCATGGTCTGCTCGGGCTGGATGAAGCTCCGGCCCACGTAGCGGTTGCGCACCACCGCCTCGGCGTAGGGGATGCCCGACTCGCCGGCGTAGCCGATCGCGGCCGGCGTGCCGCTGTCGGGCAGGCCGACCACCAGGTCGGCCTCGGCCGGGGCCTCGCGGGCGAGCTCGGCGCCCATGGCCCGCCGCCCCTCCCAGACCGTCTGGCCGTCCATCAGGCTGTCCGGCCGGGCGAAGTAGATGTGCTCGAAGACGCACGGGCGCGCGCCCTCCGAGGGCATCGCCTGGCGCGACTCGACGCGCTCGGCCGAGAGGCGCACGGCCTCGCCCGGGCGCACGTCACGCACGAAGGCCGCGCCGATCTGGTCGAGGGCGCAGGTCTCCGAGGCCACGCACCAGCCGTCGTCGTCGAGGCGCCCGATGACCAGCGGGCGCACGCCGTGCGGGTCGCGGAAGGCGACCAGCTCGCGGCCGCTCATCGCGACGACCGAGTACGCGCCCACCAGCCGCGGCATCACCTCGCACGCCGCCGCCAGCAGGCTGCCCGACTCGGCCGCCAGCAGGGCGGCGATGATCTCCGAGTCGGTGCTGGCGCGCAGGTCGACCCCCGCGCCCTGCATCCGGTCGCGCAGCTCGCCGGTGTTGGTGAGGTTGCCGTTGTGGCCGAGGGCGACGATGTCGTCCCCCCGCGTGTGCGTCACCGGCTGGGCGTTGTCCCACTTGTTGGCGCCGGTGGTCGAGTAGCGCACGTGGCCGATCGCGGCGCCGCCGGTGAGGCTGCGCAGCGAGGGCTCGTCGAAGACGGCGCTCACCAGGCCCAGGTCGCGCTGCACCGTGACGTGGCCGGCGTCGCTGACGGCGATGCCCGCGCTCTCCTGGCCGCGGTGCTGCAGCGCGTGGAGGGCGTAGAAGGCCAGCCGCGAGACGTCCCGCCCCGGCGCGACCACCGCGAAGACCCCGCACTCCTCCTTGGGGAGGTCGTCGGTCATCGGGCGCGCCCCGAGCTCGCGCGCGCCCCTCACGCCAGCGCCTCCGGCAGGCCGCCCTCGTGGGCCGCGCGGGCCGCGTCCAGGGGCAGGCGCGCCTCGCGGTCCCCGACCCGCGCGGCGACATCCTGGCCGCCCACCGCGCCGACGGTCGCCAGCCGCACCGGGGCGCCCGCGGCCAGCGCGCGCAGGCGCCCCTCGTCCTCGGGCCGGACGGTCAGCAGCACCCGGCCGCCGCCCTCGCCGAACAGGACCTCGTCGTCGCGCCGCCCCGGCGCCAGCGCCACCTCGGCGCCCAGGCCGCCCGCGATCGCCGACTCGGCCAGCGCCACCGCCAGCCCGCCGCCGGACACGTCGTGCGCGCTGCGCAGGATGCCCTCCCCGGCCGCCGCCAGCACCAGCTCGATCGTCGCCACCTCGCGGTCCACGTCCACGTCGGGCGGCCGGCCGAGCGCGCCGCCGACGGCCTCGCTCGCGTCCAGGACGCCGTCGTCGCCGGCCAGCACCACCAGGTCGCCCTCGGCGATGAACCCCTGTCCCACGCTCGCGTCCGCCCGCTCGAGCAGGCCCATCATCCCCACCACCGGAGTCGGGTGGATCGCTCGGCCCGCGGACTCATTGTAGAGGGACACGTTGCCGGACACGACGGGTACCGACAGGGCCGTCAGGGCCTCGCTCATGCCGGCGATGGCCTCGGCCAGCCGCCAGCCGGTCGAGCCCTTCTCCGGGTTGGCGAAGTTCAGGCAGTCCGTCGCCGCGACCGGGCGCGCCCCGACGCAGGCCAGGTTGCGGGCGGCCTCGAGCACCGACGCCCGCCCGCCGCCGCGCGGGTCGAGCTCGCAGTGGCGCTCGGCGCAGTCGGTGGTGAGCGCGATCGCGCGCTCGCTGCCCGGCAGGCGGACCACGGCCGCGTCGCCGCCCGGGCGGCGGATCGTGTTGGCGCCCACCAGGTGGTCGTAGCGCTCGTAGACCCAGCGCTTCGAGGCCAGGTTGGGCCGCGCCAGCAGGTCCCGCCAGGCGGCGGCCAGGTCGGCCGGCTCCGGCACCGCGGCCAGGTCGAGCGGCTCGGCGGCCGGCGCCGGGTGGCGGGGGACCTCGTAGACCGGCGCCTCGTCGGCCAGCAGGCGGGCCGGCAGGTCGGCCACGACCTCGCCGCCGGCGCGGGCGACCATGGCCTCGCCCTCGGTGACCGACCCGATCCGGGTGGCGTCGAGGTCCCAGCGCCGGCAGACCGCGACGACCTCGTCGAGGCGCGCGGGCTCGACGACGGCCAGCATCCGCTCCTGGCTCTCCGAGACCAGGATCTCAGCCGGGGCCAGCGCCTCCCGCAGCGGCACGAGGTCGAGGTCGATGTCCAGGCCGACCCGCCCCTTCGCGGCCATCTCGCTCGCGGCGCTCGTGAGCCCCGCGGCGCCGAGGTCCTGGAGCGCGACCAGCGCCCCCGCCCCGGCCAGCTCGAGGCAGCAGTCCATGAGCTTGCGCTCGGTGAACGGGTCGCTCACCTGCACCGAGGGGCGCTTGTCCTCGTCCTCGTCCAGCTCGGCCGACGCCAGCACGCTCGCGCCGCCGATGCCGTCGCGGCCGGTGCGGTTGCCGATCAGCACCAGTGCGTTGCCCTGCCCCGAGGCCGCCGCCCGCAGCACGCCCTCGGGCGCCACCACGCCGACGCACATCGCGTTGACCAGGCACGAGTCCTCGTAGCGGTCGTCGAAGGCCACCTCGCCGCCCACGGTCGGGACGCCGATGCAGTTGCCGTAGTGGCCGATCCCGGCGACCGAGCGCGTGAAGAGGTGGCGGCTGCGCGGGCTGGCCAGCTCGCCGAAGCGCAGCGAGTCGAGCAGGGCGATCGGCCGCGCCCCCATCGCGAGGATGTCGCGCACGATGCCGCCCACCCCGGTCGCCGCCCCCTCGAAGGGCTCGACCGCCGAGGGGTGGTTGTGGCTCTCGATCTTCAGCGCCACCGCCAGGCCGTCGCCCACGTCGACCACGCCGGCGTTCTCGCCCGGGCCCTGCAGCACCCGCGGCCCGGCGGTGGGGAAGGCGCGCAGGAGGGGCCGGCTGTGCTTGTACGAGCAGTGCTCGCTCCACATCAGGCTGAACATGACCAGCTCGGCGTCGCTGGGCTCGCGCCCCAGCAGCTCCGGGATGCGGGCGGCCTCGTCGTCGGTCAGCCCGAGCCGGCGGTGGCGGGCGGTCGCCGTCGTCACGCTGCCCGTCCCAGGAGCCCGCTCAGCACCAGGCCGCCGTCGGTCGAGCCCAGGAGGGGGTCGCAGGCCTCCTCCGGGTGCGGCATCAGGCCCATCACGTTCCCGGCCGGGCTCGCGATGCCCGCCACCCGGCCGGTCGACCCGAGCGGGTTGTCCGGGCCGTAGCGCAGCACCACCCGCGCCGCGGCGGGGTCGCCGTACCAGGCGCCCTCGTTGTTCTTGATCGGGATCGACAGGCCGGCGCCGCTCGGCAGGCCGCCGGTCCAGGGGGTCTCGGCGTCGGCGACCTCGAGGTCCATCTGGCGGCAGACGAACGAGAGGGTCGCGTTGCGCCGCAGCGCCCCCGGCAGCAGGCCGGCCTCGCAGAGCACCTGGAAGCCGTTGCAGATCCCCACCACCCGGCCGCCGGCCTCGGCGTGGCGGCGCACGGCGGCCATCACCGGCGCCCGGCTGGCGATCGCGCCGCAGCGCAGGTGGTCGCCGTACGAGAAGCCGCCCGGCAGCAGCACCGCCGTCGTCTCCGCGGGGAGCTCGCCGTCGGCGTGCCAGGCGTACTCCGCGCGCGCGCCCAGCCGCTCGACCGCGCGCCGGGCGCTGTCGTGGTCGAGCGAGCCGGGGAAGCGAACGACGGCGACGGTCACGCCGCGACCTCGACCCAAAAGTCCTCGATCAGCGCGTTCGCCAGCAGCTGCTCGCACATCGCCCGCGCCTGCCCCTCGGGGTCCTCGCCGGCGATCTCCAGCTCGATCCGCTTGCCGATGCGCACGCCGTCCACGCCGGCGAAGCCGAGCTGGGCCAGCGCGCCCTGCACCGCCTGCCCCTGCGGGTCGAGCACGCCCTCCTTGGGCATGACCGTCACCACCACCTGCGTCATCCGGCGATCACCTCCGCGATCCGGTCGTGGGCCTCGACGTAGCGCGCCCGGGTCCCCTCGACCACCTCGGCCGGCAGCTCCGGCGGCGGCGACGCGTGGTCCCAGCCGATCGAATCGAGCCAGTCGCGGAGGTACTGCTTGTCGAAGGAGGGCGGGCTCTGGCCGGGCTGCCAGCGGTCGGCCGGCCACAGGCGCGAGGAGTCCGGCGTGACCGCCTCGTCGCCGAGCACGAGGGTACCGCCGGCGTCGAGGCCCAGCTCGAACTTCGTGTCGGCCAGGATCAGGCCGGCGCGCGCGCAGTCGGCGGCCGCGCGCGAGTAGAGGGCGAGCGTCACCCGCTCGAGCCGGGCCAGCATCTCGGCGCCCACCAGCCCGGCCGCCTGCTCGCGCGTGATGTTCTCGTCGTGCCCCTCGGTCGCCTTGGTGGCCGGCGTGAAGATCGGCTCCGGCAGCCGGTCGGCCTCGCGCAGGCCCTCCGGCAGCCGGTGGCCGCACACCTCGCCGCTGCGGACGTAGTCGCGCCAGCCCGAGCCGGCCAGGTAGCCGCGGGCGACGCACTCCACCGGCAGCATGCGCAGGCGCCGCACCAGCATGCCGCGCTCGCCGGCGCGCTCGATCAGGTGGTTGGGCACGAGGTCCGCGGTGCGCGCGAACCAGAGCGCCGACAGGGCGGTGAGGATCGCCCCCTTTCCCGGGATGAGCGTGGGCATGATCCAGTCGTAGGCCGAGATGCGGTCGCTGGCGACGATCAGCAGCCGCTCGGCGTCGACCTC
>DATLLV010000158.1:0-2406 GCA_035537655.1 Miltoncostaeaceae bacterium | reverse complement strand
GAAGCCCAGCGCCACCACGCTCTCGCCCTGCTCGATCGAGTCGCCGGAGGCCAGCGGCGCCGTCTTCGCATCCTCCAGGCCTCGCACCCGCAGCAGCGCGAGGTCCTCGCACGGGTTGGACGCGACCACCTGCGCGGGCTTCGCCGTCGTCGCATCGCTCCCGGCGACCCGGAACTTCGTCCCCTGGTTGACGACGTGGGCGTTGGTGACGACCAGGCCCTCGTCGGCGTCGAGCACCCAGCCCGAGCCACGCCCGATCCGCCCGTCGCGCTCGGTCAGCACCAGCATCGTCGACGGCGTCAGCGCATCGACCACTTCCGGCACGTCCTGGTCGCCCGACCCCCCGACGACCAGCACGACCGCGACGACGACGAGGACGGCGAGCGCCACGGCGATCAGCGCCGCCCGCCGCGCCCGGCGGGTGCCCTGGTCGACCAGCCGCCGCACCATCGAGGGCGTGGCCAGCTCCGGGGTCAGATCGTCGTCGCCGGCCGTCATCCGCTCGGCCTGCGTGCGCGATGGCGGCCCGGTCGTGACCGCGATCAACACGTCGCCGATGCGGATCTCCTCGCCGCCCTCCAGCCGCGCCTCCTCGACGCGCACGCCGTCGACCACCGTCCCGTTGGCCGAGCCGAGGTCGCGCAGGAGCGCGATCCCGTCGCCGGCAGGTGCGAGCTCGACGTGCTGCCGGGAGGCGCGCGCGTCGCGCACCACCAGGTCGGACCCCTGCTGGCGTCCCAGGACGAAGGACCGGTCGCCCGGCAGCTCGACGGCCGTGCCGGCGTCGGGCCCCGTACGGACCTGCAGCCACATGAGGCCCGGGAGCCTAGGGCCCGGCGGTGATGCTCAGGCCACGGACCCCGAGCCCAGCATCCGCCGCAGCTTCACCTGCAGCTGCAGCGGTGAGAACGGGAGCGCCAGGGCGTCGTCGGCGCCGAGCGCGGCGAGCCGGCGCCGGCTGGTCTCCCGGCTCGGCTCCAGCAGCACGATGCGGGTGTCGCGCGTGACCGCGTCGCCCTTGAGCGCCGACGACACCGCCGCCGCCGACTCGGCTGGCACGAGCACGACGTCGGGGCGGCGCTCGCGCGCGACCTGCAGCACCTCCTCGGACGTGCTGGCCTCGAGCACCTCGCAGCGCTGGCCGATCGCCACCCGCGTGACGGCGCTCGCGTTGGCGTCCACGCCCGCCAGCAGCACGATCGCCCGGCGCCCGCCCGGTCCCATCACGCCCGGGATGCCGTAGTCGGCCGGCGTCGCGGGAGCCGCCATGCCGGTCTGGGTGACCATGGAGGCGGAGTCGCCCTGCTCGGGCACGCGCCGCCCGGCCGGCGGCGGTCGGCGCCCGGCCGACGAGGACTCGGCCAGCGGGCCCGCCGCGTCGACCACCACCCGGGCGGCGGTGATCAGCTCGTCGCAGGTCGCGAAGCGCCGGTCCGGGTCCTTGTCCAGTGCCTTGGCCAGCACGGCGTCGAGGTCCTCGGGCAGGCCCGGACGGCGCTCGGACAGCCGTGGCGGCTCGTCGTGCAGGTGCGCGTAGAGCACGCTCATGTCGTTGTCGCGCGGGAACGGCACCTCGCCCGTCAGGCAGTGGAAGACGACGCAGGCCAGCGCGTAGACGTCGGCGCGGGCGTCCACCTCGCGCCCGTCGATCTGCTCCGGGGCCAGGTAGTGCGTCGTGCCGACGACCTCGCCGACCCGGGTCAGGGTCGCGCCCGCCGCCGCGCGCTCCTTGGTCAGCCCGAAGTCCGTCAGGAAGGCGAGCCGGCCGTCGATCAGGACGTTGGCCGGCTTGACGTCGCGGTGGATCAGGCCCGCCCGGTGGGCGGCGTCGAGCGCGGCGCCGACCTGGCGGCCGATGTCGAGCACCCGGTAGGGCCCGAGCCGGCCCTCGTCGCGCAGGATCTGCGAGAGGTCGTTGCCCGGCACGTACTGCATGGCGATGTAGAGCAGGCCGTCGACCTCGCCCGCGTCGTAGATCGTCACGACGCTCGGGTGGTCCAGGGCGGCCGCGATTCGCGCCTCGCGCAGGAAGCGCTCGCGGAAGTCCGGGTTCTCGGCCAGCTCGGGCGCGATGATCTTCACCGCGGCCTGGCGGCGCAGCGTCTGGTGCTCGGCCCGGTACACGACGCCCATGCCGCCGCGACCGATACGGGAGTCGATCCGGTAGCCCGCGACGACGCTCCCCAGGCGAGGGTCTGGCGGCTGGTCCGGCATCATGCCGATTATGGACGACGGCGCCCCCGGCCACCGACCGCCCGCGACCCGGGCCGACCGGGCCGCGGTGCTGGCGGGGGCGTGGGTGCTGGTGGCCGGGCCGGACGCGGCCGCGGCGGCACGGCTGCGCGCGCGGCTGGCGCTGGCCGGCGCGGCGTCGGTGCCCAGCGGGTCCAGCCGCAGGCGCAGCGG
>DATLLV010000157.1:0-5531 GCA_035537655.1 Miltoncostaeaceae bacterium | reverse complement strand
CGAGCACCACCCGCTCTCGGTCCGCTTCCGCCGCCGGCTGGCCCAGGCGCTCTACTGAGCGTCGTCCCCCCGGCGAAGCCCGAGACGCAGGCGCTGTTCTCGGGCCTGGCCGGGCCGGCGTACTCGCGCCGGGCGGCGGTCCTGAGCCTGGGGCAGGAGCCGCGCTGGCACCGCATCCTGGCCGGGCGGCTGCGCGCGGGCCCCGACGACCACGTGCTCGACGTGGCCACCGGCACCGGCGCCGTCGCCGCCGAGCTGGCGGCGTGCCACGGCTGCCGCGTGACCGGCCTCGACCAGAGCGAGGACATGCTCGCCGCGGCCTCGCGCCGCCTGGCCGAGCGCGGCCTCTCGGACCGCGTGGACCTCGTGCGCGGCGAGGCCGAGGCGCTGCCGTTCGCCGACGCGAGCTTCGACGGGCTCACCGTGAGCTACCTGCTGCGCTATGTCACCGACCCGGCGGCCACGCTGGCCGAGCTCGCCCGCGTCGTGCGCCCCGGCCGGACGCTGGCCAGCCTCGACTTCGGCGTGCCGCCCTGGCCGCCGGCGCGCGCGGCGTGGCGCCTGTACACCGGGGCGCTGCTGCCGGCGGGCGGGCTGGTCGTGGGCGGCCGCCCCTGGTGGCGGGCGGGGCGGTTCCTGCACGCGAGCATCCCCGACCTCTACCGCCGCTTCCCGCTGCCGGCGCTGCTCGGCCTCTACCGCGCCGCCGGGCTGCGCGACCTGCGCGTCCGCCGCCTGAGCCTGGGCGGCGGCGTGGTCGTCTGGGGGGTGCGAGAGGGTTAGCGTCGGGGTGATCGCCCACCTCGACATCGACGCCTTCTTCGCCGCCGTGGAGATGCACCGGCGGCCGGAGCTGCGCGGCCGCGCAGTGGTGGTCGGCGGCGACCCGCACGGGCGCGGCGTGGTGGCGACGGCGAGCTACGCGGCGCGGAGATTCGGCATCCGCTCGGCGATGAGCGCGGCCGAGGCGCTCCGCCGCTGCCCCGACGCGGTCTTCGTCCGCCCCGACCTCGCCCACTACCGCGAGTGGTCGGAGCGCGTCTGGGACCTGGTGCGCGAGCTGTCGCCGGCCGTCGAGGTGCTGGGCCTTGACGAGGGCTACCTCGAGCTGCCCGACGAGGGCGCGCCCGCGGCGGCCGACGGCGTGCGCCGGGCGGTGGCCGAGCGCATCCGCCTCTCCTGCTCCCTCGGCGTGGCGACCTGCAAGGTCGTCGCCAAGGTCGCGTCCGACCGCGACAAGCCCGGCGGCGTCACCGTGGTGCCGCCGGGGCAGGAGGCCGCCTTCCTGGCGCCGCTCCCCCTGCGCGCGCTGCCCGGCGTGGGGCCGCGCACCGAGGAGCGCCTCGGCCGCGCCGGCCTCAGCACCATCGGCGAGCTGGCCGCCCTGGGCGACGACGACCTGCGCGGGCTCGTGCCGGGCAGGTTCGGCGAGGACCTGCGCCGCCGCGCCCGCGGCGTCGACCCGCGCCCGGTGGCCGCCGTGCCGCCGGAGCGGATCTCGATCTCCGCCGAGACCACGTTCGAGCGCGACCTCTCCGAGCGCGCGCGCCTCGAGACGATCGGCCGCGACCTCGCCGAGAGCGTCGCCGCCGCCCTGCGCCGGCGCGGCGTGGCGGGTCGCACGGTGACCGTGAAGATGCGCTACGCCGACTTCCGCACGATCACCCGCAGCCAGACCGTTGGCGCCGCCGTCGAGGACGCCGAGGCGATCTGGACGACCGCCGCCCCGCTGCTTGCCCGTGCCCTCCGTGAGCGCCCCGGGGCCCTGCGGCTGCTGGGCGTCGGCGTGTCCGGGCTGAGCGCGGAACGACAGCTCACCCTCTTCGGAGCACAGCAGCTAGGGTCACGTTCGATGAGCTCCGCCACCGCCTCGGGCGAGCGCTTGGTGCGCGTGGTGGCCGCCGCGCGGGCGGCGCTGGAGGCGCGGGCCGGCGAGATCGACGACCTCAACGTCTTCCCGGTCGCCGACGGGGACACCGGCACGAACATGCTCATCACGGCCGTGGCCGTCGAGGAGGCGGCCGGCGCGACCGCGGGTCTGCCCTGGGCCGAGCGCTGCTCCGCCCTGGCCCGCGCGGCCCTGATGGGGGCCCGGGGCAACAGCGGCATGATCCTCTCCCAGATCGTGCGCGGGGCGGCCGAGTCGCTCGCGGGCGAGGACGAGCGCGACGTGGGCGGCGCCGCGCTGGCCCGTGCCCTGAGGCGCGCCAGCGAGGCGGCCGACGGCGCCGTCCGCCACCCGGTCGAGGGGACCATGCTCACGGTGGCGCGCCGGACGGCCGAGGGCGCCGAGGAGGCCGCCGGCGACGGCCTCGAGGCCGTCCTCGACGCCGCCCTCGAGGGCGGCCGCCGGGGCGTCGCCGAGACGCCCGACCTGCTCGACGTGCTGCGCGAGGCGGGCGTCGTGGACTCGGGCGGCATGGGCCTGGTGGTCCTGCTCGAGGGCCTCGGTGCCGGGCTGCTGGGGCGCGAGGTGGCGGCCCCGCTCGACGTCGGGCGGCCGCGGCCCGTCGAGGCCGGCCACGTGCCCTCGCGCTATCGCTACTGCACCAGCTTCCTGGTCGAGGGCGCCGCCATCGACCTCGACGCCCTGGAGGCGTCGCTGCTGCCGCTGGGCGACAGCCTGCTGGTGATGGGCGACGCCGCCCAAACCAAGGTCCACGTCCACACCGACGCGCCCGAGCGAGCCGCCGACGCCGCGCGCGCCTGGGGCGACGTCACGGGGCTGCGGTTCGACGACATGCGCCGCCAGGAGGCCGAGCGCGACGCCCGGCTGCGCCGGGCGGCAGCGGCGCCCGAGGCGTGTACGGCGATCGCGCTCGTCGAGGGCGAGGGGATGCGCGCGCTGGTCGAGGGGCTCGGGGCCCGGGCGCTCTCGCCGGGCGCCGGGTCCGGCGCGGTCGCCGCCGCCCTCGACGCGGCCGGCGCCGCCGGGGCGGTGCTGGTGGTCGCGGGCGCCGAGGACCTGGCGGCCGCCCGCGCGGCCGCGGCCGGCCGCGACGGCGTGCGGGTGGTGGACGCCGGCTCGTTGCCCGCGCTGCTCGCGGGCCTGGTGGGGCTCGACCCGTCCCGCCCCGCCGGGGCGAACGCCGAGGAGATCGCCGAGCTGGCCGCCGGCGTCCGCGCCGCCGAGGTCGACGGCACCGGCGCCGGCGCGCTGCGCCCGGGGCTGGAGGCGGCCGTGGCCGGGCTCGCCGGCAGCGGGCCGGCGCTGGTCACCGTGATCATCGGCGCCTCGGCCGGGGTGAGCGCGCCCGAGGTCGAGGGCTGGGCGCGCGCCGCCGCCGGCGCCGAGGTGGAGGTCGAGGCGCACGAGGGCGGCCAACCGCGCCCGGCGCTCGCCGTCGGGGTGGAGTGATGAACCCGGCGCACCACCTCGACGCCAGCAGCACCGCCCTGGTCACGGACTCCTCGGCCGACGTCCCGCCCCGCGACCGCGCGCCGAACTGGCGCGTCGTCCCCATCCCGGTGTCCTTCGGCGGCGAGTCGTTCTCGGACGGCGTCGACCTCGACGCGGCCGGGTTCTACGAGCGGCTGGGCCGGTCGGACCGCCTCCCCACCACCTCCCAGCCGCCCACCGGCCTGCTGGTGGACGCGCTGCGCGAGGCGCTGGAGACCCACGAGACCGCCGTGGTCCTGCCCCTGTCGGGGAGGATGTCGGGGACGGTCGAGGGCTTCCGCGCCGCGGCGCGCGAGGTCGGCGAGGAGCGCGTGCTGGTGCTTGAGAGCAAGTCGGTCACCATGGGCCTGGGCCTGCTGGCGCTGCGGCTGCAGGCCCTGCTCGAGCGCGGCTGCACGGCGGGCGAGGCCGAGGCCGCCATGGCGCGGCTGAGCGACGACCACCGCGTGGTCTTCTCGCTCGAGACGCTCGAGTACCTCCAGCGCGGCGGGCGGATCGGCCGCGCCCAGGCCGTCGCCGGCTCGTTGCTGCGCGTGCGGCCGATCCTGCAGTTCGACGACGGTGAGGTGGCGCCCTACTCGCGCGTGCGCGGCGCCCACCGGGTGATGCCGGCGATGCGCGAGTACATCGAGCAGCACTCCGACCCCTCGCGGCCGCTGCGCGTCGCGCTCGGCCACACCCGCCGGCCCGAGATCATCGACCAGCTCGCGGCGACGGTCGCCGCGGCCCACCCCGGCGCCAGCATCGACCTGGTCACCGAGATCGGGCCCACCGTCGGCACCCATGCCGGCCCGGGGGCGTACGCGGTCGCGTTCGTCCACGACCCGCTGGACGAGGGCTGATGGAGCTCGCCCTTCGCGTCGTCCTCGCGGCCCTCCTGTTCTGGGCCGCCGCGGCCAAGCTGCGCGACATGCCGCGCTTCGCCGCCGTCGTGGGCGAGCACGGCGTGCGCGAGGGGCTGCGCCGGCCCGTCGCCCGGGCCGTCGTGGCGGCCGAGGTCGCGCTCGGCGTACTGCTGCTCATCGGCCCCACGGCCGAGGCCGCCGGCCTCGGGGTCTTCCTGCTGGGGCTGGTCTTCGCCGGCTCGCTGGCGCGGCTGCGGCTGCGCGGGGCGCGCCGGGCAGGGTGCGGCTGCTTCGGGCCGGCGCGCGAGCGGCCGGTCGGCCTGCTGGCCGCGCGGGCCCTGGGCCTGGCGGCCCTCGGCGGGCTGGTGGCCACGGGCGCTCTCGCCGACGTCCCCTCGCCCTCCGGCGAGGCCGTCCTGGTGGCCGTCGTCGCGGCACTGGCCGTCGTCGTGGCGCTCCTCGTGGTGCTCGTCCTCGCGCTCTACCGCCAGGTCGGAGTGCTGGAGTCGCGCCTCGGCCCGCGAGCCGCCCTCGAGCTCGCCGACGAGGGCCCGCCGCTCGGGGCCACGGCGCCGGCCCTGGCCGGGCTGGTGCGGACCGGCCCCGAGCTGGTCGCCTTCCGCTCGACCGGCTGCCGCCTCTGCGCCGAGATCGAGCCAGCGCTGCGCGCCCTCGCGCGCGACGGCCTGCGGGTGCACGACGTGGCCGAGGACGCCCAGTCCGAGGTATTCCGCCGCTACCGCGTTCCGGGGTCGCCGTACGTCGCCTACCTCGAGGACGGCGTCGTGGCCGCCAAGGGCCTCGTGAACACGCTGGAGCAGATCGAGGAGCTGATCGCGACCGGACGCGAGCGCGCGCGGGCCGGGGGGCGGGACCTGGGCGACGGCCGGCGAGGCGGCCACCAGGACGGCCGTGGCGATCAGGACCGCCCCGTTGGCGGGGCGCACGAGGCGCGCGCGCGAGGCCAGGCGGCCGACGGCCGCGGACGGGCTCGCGGCGCCGATCGCGGGCAGGACGACCATCAGGGCCCGCCCCAGGCCGAAGGGCGCGAGGCAGGCGGCGGAGACGGCCGGGTCGCCGAGGGCGAGGGCGCCGGCGCAGGCGACGAGGAAGGTCGTGACGGGCAGGCGCGTCAGCAGGCCCAGGCCGAGGCCGGCGCCGTAGGCGAGCGACCAGGCGGGGAGCGGCCACTCGCGGCGCCAGCGCTCGGGGACCTGGCCGCTCGCGGTGGGCACCGGGACGCGCAGCAGGCCCAGCTCGCGGGCGGCCGCGAGCAGCGCCAGGGC
>DATLLV010000156.1:0-3248 GCA_035537655.1 Miltoncostaeaceae bacterium | reverse complement strand
GGCGGGCACGAAGGCGGAGACCGTCGTGAGCACCGCGATGCCGGCCGCGGCCTCGGCGTTGCGGCCGTCCAGCACGAGGCCCGCCATCAGCAGCACGGCCAGGAACACGCACATCACCAGCGCGTCCTCGTGGGCGATCACGGCCTCGCCCGCCGTCAGGAGCGTCATCGCGATCGCGATGCACCAGTAGCGGCGGCTCCCGACGCGGGTCAGCGAGAGGGCGACGACGTAGCCGGCCGCGAAGAGCGCGAGGCCCGCGTAGCCGGCCACGGCGGCCGCCCCGCTGGCGTGGTCGGCGACGCCACCCGCCGTCTGGGCGAGGTAGACGAGCCAGACCGCGGGGAAGAGGAGGGCGCGCCAGCCGCCCGGCCGGCGGAGGTCGGGCCGGCCGCCGAAGAGGGGGCCGCCGCCCTGCCGGTCGAGGGCGGACCGTTGCTCGCACTCGCCCATGCAGATCAGGGTAGACCCCTCCTCCGGCAGGCCGCCGCCGGCGTGTCGGCGCGCAGCATCACACCCGCGTCGTGTCGCGCCGGTAGGCCTGGCTCGCCACGACCGCCAGCACGGCGCTCCACAGCGCGATGACCAGCCAGCCGCGGGCGCCCCAGGCCTCGCCGCCGACGCCGATCCGCCCGGCCTTCACGAGCCAGTACGAGGGGATCCAGCGGGCGAGCTCTGCCAGCCAGCCGCTGCCGGTGATCGGGAACCAGGTGCCGCCGAGGAAGGCGAACAGCGCGGTGATGCCGCCGAGCGCGGGCCCCAACGAGTCGATCGTCAGCAGGTGGCCGAGCGCGATGCCGAGGATCGCGAACGGGACCAGGGCGACCAGGATGAGCCCGGTCATCTCGAGCCAGCGCTCCGCGGGCATCCGCACGCCGAGGGCGATCCCGGCCGCGTAGAGGAGCACGATGCTGAGGCAGGCCATCAGGTACCCGGTCAGGATCTTGGTGCGGAAGTAGGCCGGCACGGACAGGGGCGTGAGCCGCAGCTGGCGGTTCCAGCCCACCGAGCGCTCGGCCGCGATGCGAGCGCCCCCGGCGCTGACCGCGACCATGGTGCCGAACGCGATCAGGCCGACCATGTAGTAGAGGGGCGCCGAGACGCCGCTCTTCAGGAAGTCCGTCTCGCCCCGGTTCGGGGCGGCCAGCAGCAGGTACATCGCGAACGGGAACACCAGGGAGAAGATGAAGAATCGCCGGTTGCGGAAGGTGCGCAGCACCTCGAGGCGCGTGTAGGCGGTGGCGGTCACGATGCCGCTCTTCCCGCCAGGGTCGCCGGCCGCGCGCCGTCGCCGTCGTCCGAGGTGAGCTCCAGGAAGGCCTCCTCCAGCCCGGCGCCGCTGATCTCGATGTCCCGCGCCGCCGGGTACTCGCCGAGCAGTGCGCGGATGGCGGCGTCGGAGTCGGCGCAGGTGAGCACGACCGCCTCGCCGCGCCGGTCCACCCCCTGCACGCCCGGCAGGGCGGCGAGGGACTCGGGCGGGACGCCGGGCAGCGTGGCGCGGATGGTTCGCAGGCCCACCCGTGCCTTGATCTCGGTCGCGGGGCCGTCGGCCACGATCCGGCCGTGGGCCATCAGCACCACCCGGTCGGCGAACTCGTCGGCCTCGTCCAGGTAGTGGGTGGCGAACACGATCGTCGTGCCGGCGGCGGAGAGGCCGCGCATGATCGCCCAGAAGTCGCGGCGGCCCTCCACGTCCATCGCCGCCGTGGGCTCGTCGAGCACCAGCAGGGTGGGGTTCGAGACCATGGCCAAGGCGAAGCGCACGCGCTGGACCTGGCCGCCCGAGAGCCTCTCGGTGCGGCGCCGGGCGATGTCGGCGGTCCCGGTGAGGGCGAGCACCTCGTCCACGTCGCGCGGATCGGGGTAGAGCGAGGCCATCATGGCCACGATCTCGCGCACCGTGAGCTCGCGGATCAGGGCGCCGACCTGGAGCATTGCGCCGACGCGCCCGGCGGCGATCGCCTGCGCGGGCGGGCCGCCGAAGATGGTGGCCGTGCCGCGGTCGGGCGGCAGCAGCCCCAGCATCAGGTCGATGGTCGTGGACTTGCCCGCGCCGTTTGGCCCCAGCAGCGCGACCGTCTGGCCGCGCGGGATCGAGAGGTCCACGCCGCGCACGGCGCGGACCGGTCCGGCGGGCCCGCGGAACGACTTCTCGAGCTCCCGGAGGGTGATGCCCGCCTGCGGCGGGCCGGCTGTCGTCGTCATGCACCGAGGGTGGCGCGATCAGCCCCGCTCCGGCAGGGCCGCGGCGCGCGGATCCTCCATGACGTTCGTCAGACCGCTCCGCTACCCGCCCCCCGCGCCGGCCAGGCGGTCGATCAGCTCGGCCTGGGCCCGCACGACGAGGCGGCGGGCGTCCTCGAGACCGAGCCAGGCCACCCGGTCGATCTCGGGGAAGCGCTGACGCCTGCCTGAGCGCGGCGGCCACTCCATCTCGAACGTGCCGGGGTCGAGCGCCGCGGGGTCGAAGTCGCCCTCCAGCGCGAAGGCGACCACCCGCTTGCCGCCGCGCTGGCGCACCTCGCCGAGGGGCACGGCCTCGCCGTCGGGCGCGGGGTGCCCGAGCTCCTCGGCGAACTCCCGGTAGGCGCCGGCGAGCGCCTCCTCGCCGTCGGCCAGCTCGCCCTTCGGGATCGACCAGGCGCCGGCGTCGCGGCGGGCCCAGAAGGGGCCGCCCATGTGGCCCAGCAGCACCTCGAGGGCGCCGTCGCGGACGCGGTAGAGCAGCAAGCCGGCGGAGGTCGTCACGGCGCGCCCGGCGGTCGGCTCATCGGGTCGACGCTCGCACGGATCCGGGCCGCCGCACAGGCCGCTTGCGGCGATGGGACTGGGACCCCGGCCATGGACAGCCTGGAGTCGAAGGTGTTCAAGGCGGTGGTGGCACCGCCTTGGCGGGGCGGGCCGCCTTTGAACCCCTGACCTGGTCTCAGTTGAGCAGGCGGCTCATGCGGCGGTCACGGTAGATGCGGCCGCCGGTCTGGCAGTGGGGGCAATAGACGAGCTCGTACTGGACGAAGGAGACCCGCTCCAGGCGCGTGCCGCAGCGCAGGCACGGCTCGCCGTAGTGGCCGTGGACGGCGGTCACGCGCTGCTCCCTGTTGGGGAGATCGGTGGTGATGCGCTCCCGCGCCCGCTCCAGGGCCTGCTGCAGCACGGTGTCGGACGCGCGGGCCAGGCGGGCGACCTCGTCGTCGTCCAGCGACCCGGCGCGTGCGAACGGCGCGAGCTTGGCGGCCCACATGATGTCG
>DATLLV010000155.1:0-4314 GCA_035537655.1 Miltoncostaeaceae bacterium | reverse complement strand
CGACCGTGCGCGCGATGTCCACGGCGATACTCCCTCCTGCGCTTGCTCCAACTCCCGGGAATTCGGGATGCCGGGCGTCACGCCTCAGGGCGAGCGGATGATACCCCCGGCGAGGGCCGCGTGCCAGGCACCGGCGGCCCTCGCGGGGCGCCCATTCCGGCCGAGCGGTCGGCTAGCCTGCGACACGATGTCGGACCGTGACGAGCGGATCGCCGAGCTCGAGGCGTACCACCGTGACGAGGTGTCGGGGTGCGTGCGGTGCGCCCTCAGCGAGGGCCGCACGCAGGTGGTGGTCGGCAGCGGCGACCCGGACGCCGACCTCATGTTCGTGGGCGAGGCCCCGGGCTACCACGAGGACCGGCAGGGCATCCCGTTCGTGGGCCAGGCCGGCCAGCTCCTGACCTCGCTGATCGAGGGCATCGGGCTGTCGCGGGAGGACGTCTTCATCGCCAACGTCCTCAAGTGCCGCCCGCCCGGCAACCGCGACCCCCAGCCGGCCGAGATCGCGTCGTGCGAGCCCCACCTCTTCCGCCAGATCTCGCTCATCCGGCCGACGCTGGTCTGCACGCTGGGCAACTTCGCGACGAAGCTGCTGTCCGGGCGGCCGGACGGCATCTCGCGCGTGCACGGCCACGAGCTGCCGCTGGTCATCGCGGGCGAGCCGGTGCTGCTGTACCCGCTGTTCCACCCGGCCGCCGCCCTCTACACGCGGGCGATGCTGTCGACGCTCGAGGCCGACTTCGCCCGCATCCCGGGCCTGCTCGCAGCCGGGCCGGGGGCCCCCGCGCCGGCGGTCCCCGAGATGGTCGCCGTCGGCGCGCCCGCCGCGGCCGCGCCCGGGGCCGAGCTCGAGCCCACGGGCGAGCAGCTCGGCCTCTTCTGACCGGCCCGCTCACCTGGGAGAGCGAGGGGCCTGAGGACACCGCCGCCCTCGGCGCGGGCATGGCGCCGCTGCTGGCGCCCGGCGACCTGGTGCTGCTGCGCGGCGAGCTCGGGGCGGGGAAGACCACCCTGGTGCGCGCCGTGGCCCGGGCGCTCGGGGTGGAGGGGCCGGTGACGAGCCCCACCTTCACGGTCGCGCAGCGCTACGAGGGCCGCGTGCCGGTCGCCCACCTCGACGCCTACCGCCTGGGCGCGCCGGACCCCGAGGACGCCGACCTCCTGGTCGCGGCGCTGGAGGGTGCGGTCGGTTTGGTGGAGTGGCCCGACCCGCTGCTGCCGGCGCTGCCGGAGGCCCGCATCGAGGCGGAACTCCGCCACATGGGCGGCGACCGCAGGCTGGTACTGTTGGCGGCCCGAGAGCCCGATACCCGCTCCGATCTGGTCCGCCTGATTGCCGACCTTCGCGCTCGACACCGCCACAGCGAGCCCGAGCCTGGCCCTCGTTCGGGATGACGAGCCGACCGCGGAGCTGTGGCTGGCGGCGGAGCCCGGCTCGGGCCGCCGCGTGCTCGAGGCCGGGCACGGGCTGCTGACGGCCGCCGGGGCCACCGTGAGGGAGATCGACGAGGTCGTCGTCGGCGTGGGCCCGGGCGGGTTCACGGGCCTGCGGATCGGCCTCGCGACCGCCCTCGGCCTGGGGCAGGCCCTCGGCGCCCCCGTCACCGGGGCCTCGTCGCTCGAGGCGCTGGCGCTGGGGATCGCCGAGGCGGCGCCGGACGGCGCGATCGTCGCGCCGGTCCTGGACGCGCGCCGGCGCGAGCTGTTCGCGGCCGCCTACCGCGCCCGCCCCGACGGCGGGCTCGACGAGCTGCTGGCGCCGTCGGCGCTGGCGCCGGCCGACCTGGCGGCGCGGCTCGCCGAGCTGGGGGACGAGGTCTGGGTCGGTGGCGAGGGCGTGGCCGCCGGGGGCGAGGCCCTCGCCGGCGCCGGCCTGCGGCGGCTGCGGCCCGGGTCGGTCGCCGGGCGGATCCGGGCGAGCGCGCTGGTGCGGCGGGTGCGCGCGGGCGCCGGGCTGCCGGCGCGGCCCGTCTACGCCCGCCTGCCAGACGCCGAGGTCAACCGCCGCGCGGCCCTCGCGGCCGCGGCCGAGCCGGCGTGAGAATGGCCCGGGGAAAGCGGGCCGCCAGCCCGCCCGCGATCAAGATCCGGGAGATGCGCCCCCGCGACGTCCCCCAGGTCGTCGCCATCGAGAACGCGACCTCGGCGACCCCGTGGACGCGGGCGATGTTCATGTCCGAGCTGGGCCGGCCGGGCACGCTCGACCTGGTCGCCGACCGCGGCGGCGACGTCCTCGCCTACGTCATGGTCTCGCGCTACGCCGACGTGTGGCACATCCTCAACCTCTGCGTCCGCGAGTCGCAGCGGGGCCGGGGGCTCGGCGGCCGCATGCTCGACGAGCTGTTCGTGCGGGCCGATCGCCGCGCCCACCTGGGCTTCACGCTCGAGGTGCGGGTCTCGAACGCGACGGCCATCCGCCTCTATCGGCGCAAGGGCTTCCTCGAGCACGGGGTGCGGCCCGGCTATTACTCCGACAACGGCGAGGACGCCATCATCATGTGGCGCAACGGCGGACCGGAGGAGGAGCGCTGAGGGCCGGGCCGATCCTGGCGATCGAGACCTCGTGCGACGAGACCGCCGCGGCGGTCGTGCGGGGACGGGAGATCGTCGCGAGCGTCGTCGCGTCGCAGGCCGACCTGCACGCCCCCTACGGCGGCGTCGTGCCCGAGGTCGCGGCGCGCCACCACCTCGGGACGGTGAACGCCGTCGTCGACGCCGCCCTCGAGCGCGCCGGCCTGGCGCTGGCCGAGGTCGACGCGGTGGCCGTCACCCAGCGCCCCGGCCTGATCGGCGCGCTGCTGGTGGGCGTCTCGACGGCCAAGGCGCTCGCCTACGCCGCCGGCCTGCCCCTGATCATGGTCGACCACCTCCACGGGCACATCGCGGCCGTCTGGCTCGAGCCGGTGGCGCTCGACCCGCCCTTCGTCAGCCTGATCGCCTCGGGCGGCCACACCCGCCTGGACCTGGTGACCGACTACGCCCGCCCCCGGGCGCTCGGCCAGACGATCGACGACGCGGCGGGGGAGGCCATCGACAAGGGCGCGCGGCTGCTCGGCCTCGGGTACCCGGGCGGCCCCGCGCTGGAGCGCCTCGCCCGCGGGGGCGACCGCACCGCCCACCGCTTCCCGGTCGGGCTCGAGGGCCGCGCCGCCCGCGACTTCTCGTTCGCCGGGGTGAAGACCTCGCTGCTTTACGCCCTCCGCGAGGCCGGCGACCCGGACGAGCGCGAGCGCGCCGACCTCGCCGCCTCGTACCAGGAGGCCATCGTGCGGCCGCTGGCCGACCGGCTCGTCGCGGCGGCGGTCGCCGAGGGCGTGCCGGCCGTCGCGCTCGGGGGTGGCGTGGCGGCCAACGGGCGCCTGCGCGAGCTGGTGGGGGCGGGCGCCGCCGCGGCCGGGCTGCGGGTGGCGGTCCCGGACCGGTCGCTCTGCACGGACAACGCCGCCATGATCGGCGCCGCGGCCCAGTTCACCGAGGCGGTGCCCTGGCCGGACTACCTCGGGCTCGACGCCGTCGCGACCGCGCCGCCGGGGGGGATCGCCGCGTGAGCGGCCGCCGCCCCCGCCGCCGGGCGCCCGTCGCCCTGGGGCTCGCGGTCGTCATGGGCGCCGCGCCGGCCGCGCTCGGGGCGCCGACGGCCCCGGCCGAGCCGGCGCCGACGGCCCCCGGCCCGGTGCCGGCCCCCGCCGGCCCGACCGCGGTGCGCGCGGCGGCGCTGGACGCCGCGGCCGGCTGGCGCGACACCCTCGACGACCACCGCGCCCCGCAGCTGCCGACGCCCGGCGACACCGAGTCGGTGATCCTGATCCTCGCCGACCCGCCCGCGGCGGACGCGCCGCCCGAGGGGCGCGCGGCCGCCGCCCGGGGGATCACGTCCGCCCAGGACGCCCTCGCCCCGGTGCTGGCGAGCCTGGGCGCCACGGTCACCTTCCGCTCGCGGATCCTGGTGAACGCCGTGGGCGTCCGCGTGCCGGCGGGACGGCTCGAGTCGCTCGCGGCGCTCCCCGAGGTGCGCTCGGTGGTCCCGGTGGCCTTCCTCGCGCCGGCGCAGGCGGGCGCCGCGCCGCCCTCGTCGCCGGCCGCCGGGGCCCGCCCCGGCCCGCGCCCGGCGGCCGGGGGCGGGCCCGCCCACATCGCCCTGATCGACGCCGGCGTCGACGCCTCGCACCCGTGGCTGGGCGGCGGCATCGGCCCGACCTTCCCGATCATCGGCGGGTACGACCTGATCGACCGCGATCCCGACCCGAGCGCGAACCCCGCCGACCCGGCCGGCGAGGCCCACGGCACCGAGATGGCGAGCCTCGTGCTGCGCTC
>DATLLV010000154.1:0-10729 GCA_035537655.1 Miltoncostaeaceae bacterium | reverse complement strand
GCCCGCGTCGACGCTGCCGACCGCGTCGATGGCCCCGGCGGCGTACAGCAGCCGCTCGGTCAGGCTGGTCTTTCCGGCGTCAACATGCGCCAGGATCCCCAGGTTCAGCGTGCTCATGAAGCATCATGTCCTCGAGGTGGGTGACGAATACCTGCTGCATGGACATGAGTGCTCCGCGCATCGCCGTCTCCTTGATCGCCGGTCCGTGTGCGGGCCGCTCAGCGAGTCTACCGCGACGGCGGGGCGGTTGCCGGGCGGGCCCGCGGCGGGGCCGCGGTCAGGCCGGTTCCAGGTAGGGCTCGAACGCGTCGATCGAGACCGTGGCGGCGGGATCGGCGTCCTCGCCCCACAGCTCCCGGCCGCTGAAGACGACGGTGTAGAGCCACTGCGGCTGCTCGCCGGCGCCGGTGGCGACGGCGTCCGGGAAGACGTGGCAGCCGCGCACCGCCTCGATCAGGCCCCGCCGCCCGCGGGCGTAGCGGGGCAGCCGGGTGTGCGTCGGCGGGTGGAGGTTCTTCGCGCGCACGCGCTCGCCGGGCCCGAAGCGCGCCGCCGCCGGCGGCGGGCGCTCGACGCTCCCGCGCGCCAGCACGGCGCCGACGCCCCCGGCGGTCAGCGTGCGCGGCAGGGGCGGTCCCGCTCGCAGGGCGCGCCCGGCCGCCAGCTCGTCGGCGCCGACGAGCCCGTAGCGCAGCAGCAGCCGCTCGAGGCGCAGCGCCCACCGCTCGTAGTAGGAGCTGGCGAGATAGACGCGCGCCGGGAGCTCCTCGATCGCGGCGCGCGCGGTGTCGAGCGTCCAGGCGCCCGTAAAGCCCAGGGCCCGGTTCAGGGCCAGCACGCGGCCCTCCCACGGCGCGTGGAACACCGGCTCGTCCGGTTCCGGCTCGACCGGCCCGAAGCCGTGCAGGCCGCCGAGGTCGTGCACGCCGTTCATCGGGCGCCGTCCGGGGGTCGCCGCGCCAGGCCGGTGCCGATCATGCTGTCCCGGGTGACGAGCGCGGCGAGCGCCGCCTCGTCCCAGCCGGCGGTCCCCGCCGGGCGCAGCGGCAGCACCAGGTAGCGCACCTCGGCGGTCGAGTCCCAGACCCGCACCTCGCGCTCGGCGGGGAGCGCCAGGCCGAAGTCGGCCAGGACGCCACGCGGATCGAGCACGGCGCGCGATCGGTAGGGCGCGGACTTGTACCACTCCGGCGGCAGCCCGAGCAGGTCCCAGGGGTAGCAGGAGCAGAGCGTGCAGACCACCAGGTTGTGCCGCCGGGCGGTGTTCTCCACCGCGATCAGGTGCGGGCAGGCGCCGCGGGCGACGCCGAGCGCGTCCACGGCCGCGGTGGCGTCCGCGAGCAGCGCGCGCCGGAAGGGCGGATCGGTCCACGCCCGGGCGACCACCCGGGCGCCGATCTGCGGCCCGACCTCGTGCTCGTGGGCCGCCACGATGCCGTCGAGCGCGGCCGGATCGACGTAGCCCTTTTGGGCCAGGATCGCCTCCAGCGCCCGCACCCGCTGCGGCATCGCCGGCGGCTGCGCGCCGGCGCCGCCGCCGGGGGCGCCTCCGGGTGCGTCTGCCTGTGCCACACGGCGAGTGTAGCGAAACCGGGACCGGCCCCGACCCCCGCGGCGAGCGACGACGAGGGGCGCGCTCCGGCGCTCGAACGGCGGCGCCACCCTCCGCGGAGGTCCGTCGGCCCGACCGGAGGTTGCGCCCGCCCCCGGGCTACGGGGCTACGTGGCTACGGGGCTACGGGGTGGGTGCGGCCGGGTGGAGGAGCCCGTCGGCCTTGAGGTCGGCCCAGAGCGCGGCCGGGATGGGCGTGCGCATCCACTCGACGTTGGCGCGGGCCTGGGCGACGGTGTTGGGGCCGGGGATGACGGAGACGACGGAGGGGTGGCCGAGCGGGAACTGCAGCGCGGCCGCTCCGAGAGGGACGCCGTGGCGCCGGCAGACGGCCTCGATGCGCCGCGTCTTGTCCACGGTGCCCGCGTCCGCCGGGCGGTAGGCGTAGGTGGCCGCCGTCCCCGCCTCCGGCCCCGCGGCCAGGATGCCGGAGGCGAACGGCGCGCCGACGACCACGCTCGCGCCGTGCGCGGCGCACAGGGGCAGCTCGACGTCGAGCGCTTCCTGGCTGAGCAGGGTGTAGGGCATCGCCACCAGGAAGAAGTCCAGCGGGAAGCGGGCGAGGAAGCGGGGGATCATGCCGGTGACGTTGATCCCGGCGCCGATGGCCCGGATCTGCCCCTGCCGCTTCAATCCCTCGAGCGCCGCGTAGCCCCCGCCGTCCTCCAGCTCGCGGAGCCGCGCCTCGACCCCCGCCTCCGTCTGGTGGTAGCCGAGGTCGAGGTCGTGGATCAGCAGGGCGTCGACGCCGGTGAGCCCCAGCCGCTGCAGGCTGTCCTCGTACGAGCGGAGCACGCCGTCGCCGGTGTAGTCGAAGCGCAGGTCGAAGGGGAGGGGGCCACCGCCCACCTCGGCGGCGAAGGCCACCGGATCGCCGGGGCGGAAGAGCACCCGGCCGATCTTGGTGCTCAGCACGTACGACTCGCGCGGCCGGGTGCGCAGCACCCGGCCGACCCGGTGCTCGCTCTTGCCCCGGCCGTACCACGGGGCGGTGTCGAAGTAGCCGATCCCGGCGTCGCAGGCGGCCTCGAGGGTCGCGTCCGACTGGGCCTCGGGGATCACCCCCCGCATGTCGCCCAGCGTGGCGCTGCCGCAGCCGAGGGCGGTGACGCGCAGGTCGGTGCGTCCGATGGGGCGGCGCTCGAATGGATCCACGGTGTTCGCCCCATTGTAGCCGCAGCCCGGCGCGGCGGCCCGCACCTGAGCAGACGCTGAGTACGCCTCGGACGACACTCCGGCCAGAGCGGAACGGGGAGCGGAACGGTGAACGGAACGGGGAGCGCGCCGGCGGCGGCGCCGGCGCCGGCGGCGCGCAAGGGCATGGTCTGGCTGCCCGGGGGCACCTTCCGCATGGGCTCGGACGGCCACTACCCCGAGGAGGCCCCCGCCCACCGGGTCACGGTCGGCGGCTTCTGGCTCGACGCCACCCCGGTGACCAACCTGCAGTTCGGGCGCTTCGTCAAGGCCACCGGGCACGTCACCCTGGCCGAGCGGGCGCCGGCCGCCGCCGACTACCCCGGGGCGACGCCCGAGGCGCTCGTCCCCGGGTCGGTCGTCTTCCGCCAGCCCCGCCAGCGGGTCCCCCTCGGCAACCACCTCAACTGGTGGGACTGGGTGGCCGGCGCGGACTGGCGCCACCCGGACGGGCCGGGGAGCGGCCTCCAGGGGCGGGAGCGGCACCCCGTGGTGCACGTCGCCTTCGCGGACGCCCTGGCCTACGCCGCCTGGGCGGGCAAGGCGCTGCCCACCGAGGCGGAGTGGGAGTACGCCGCCTGGGGCGGGCGCTCGGAGGACGGGGCGGAGTACGCCTGGGGCGCCGCGCTGGCGCCGGGGGGCCGCCACCAGGCCAACACCTGGCAGGGGGAGTTCCCCTGGCAGAACCTCCTGGAGGACGGGTTCGCCGGCACGTCGCCGGTGGGGAGCTTCCCGTCCAACGGCTACGGGCTCCACGACGTGACCGGCAACGTCTGGGAGTGGACGAGCGACTTCTTCGCGCTGCCGGCGCGGTCGGAGCGGCCCTGCTGCGCGCCGTCGAACCCACGCGTCACCGAGGCGGCCGCCAGCGTCGCCCCCGGCGAGGTCCACCCCCGGCGCGTCATCAAGGGCGGCTCCCACCTCTGCGCGCCCAGCTACTGCCTCCGCTACCGCCCCTCGGCGCGCCAGTCCGAGACCGTCGAGACCTCGACCACGCACATCGGCTTCCGCTGCGTCGTGCGGCCCTGATGGCCCAGCCCGCCGGACCCGCTGCCCCCGCCGAGCCCCCGGAGACCACCGACCAGGTGGGGGCGCGCCGCAGCCCGCGCGACCTGATCGTCCAGGGCGTCCTGACGCTGGCGCTCGTGGGCCTGATCCTCTGGCTGCTGCTGAGCAACGTCGGCGAGGTGTCCGGGGTCGTCGACGCCCTCAAAGAGGTCTCCCTGACCGACGCGATCCTGCTGGTCGTGCTGCTGCTCTTCAACCAGATCCTGATCGGGGCCCAGCTCGCGGCGACCGTCCCCGGGCTCGGCCTCACGCGTGGGATGGTGGCCGTCGAGAGCGCGGCCGCCGCGTCGAACGTCGTCCCCGGGCCGAGCGGCACCGCGACCCGCCTGGCGGTGCTGCGCTCCTGGGGCTTCTACACCGACGACTTCGCCCGCAGCTGGATCTTCACCAGCAGCCTGACCAACTTCACGGTGCTGTCGATGCCGGTGGTCGCGGTGATCCTCGCCGCGGCGCGCAACGACATCCCGACCGGCGTCGTCATCCTGGCGGTCGTCGGGCTCGTGGTCTGCGTCGCCGCGATCTACATCGTCGTCGGCGTCGTGCGCAACGAGGCGTTCGCCCGCCGCGCCGGGGCCCTGAGCGGCCGCCTGGTGCGCTGGGGGGCGGGGGTGACGAAGCGCCGCCCCAGCGACCGCGACTTCGAGGAGGCCACCCTCCGCTTCCGCGACGACCTCCGGTCGAGCTGGAGGACGCTGGGCCTGCGCGTGACGGCGGCGGTGATCGGCACCTACGTGACCCAGGGCGTCATCTTCGCCCTGTCGCTGCGCGCGACCGGCCTCGGCCGCGACGCCATCACGATCGGCGCGATCGCGGTCGTCTACACCGTCGTCCGCCTGGCCACGATCGTGAACTTCACGCCCGGGGGCGTGGGGGTGACCGAGGCGCTCTACACCTCGGCGCTCCTGGCGGCGACCGGCGGGGACTACCAGTCCGAGATCGTGGCGGGCGTGTTCCTGTTCCGCGGGCTCACCTATCTGGGGCCGATCCTGCTCGGCGCCGTCTCGCTGCTCATCTGGCGCTTCCGCCGCTCCTGGCGCGTCCACCCGCCGGCCGAGCCGGTCGGCGCCGCCGCCGTGGGCGCCGTCCTCGCCGACCGCGAGCCCCCGCAGTGAGAGGATCGCGCGGTGAAGACGGCGCCGACCGTCGTCGGCGCGCTCGCGTCGTGGAGGGCGGCGACCCGGCCCGCCGGCCGCCTCCGTCTCGTTAGGCGCGGTGGGCCAGCAGGAACTCCAGCGACGCGGCGTTGAAGGTCTCGGGGTCCTCGTGCAGGGCGGCGTGGCAGAGGTCGTCGAAGACCACCACGGTGCTGTCCCGGATGCCCTCGGCCAGCGGCTCGGCAAAGCGGGTCGAGGTGCACAGGTCGCGGCCGCCGAACGTGATGAGGGTCGGGGCCGCGACGTCGCCGAGGACCCCGGAGGCGTCGTGGTCGATCGCCGCCTGGGCCTGGGCCAGGAAGGCCTCGAGCGGCTGGGCCGGGCGCCCGCGCACGAAGTCCTCGAGCCCGGCGACGAAGTCGGGCCGCTCGGCGTACATCTCGGGCGTGAAGCACCAGGGGAAGATGCCGAGGATGACGGCGTCGGCAACCGTCGGCGTGCCGCGCGCGAGGGTCATCCAACTCTCCAGCAGCACCCTCAGGAACGAGTCCGACGCGTCCCACGCGCTGTGGAGCGACAGCGAGCTGACCCGATCGGGGTGCCGGGCGGCCAGGTGGGTGCCGACCGCGGCGCCGAGCGAGACGCCGGCGACGTGCGCCCGCTCGACCTCGATCGCGTCGAGGAACGCCGCCACCTGGTCGGCGTACTCCTCGGTCGAGTACGGCCCCGCGGGCTTCGAGCTCTCGCCCGAGCCGGGGAGGTCGACGCTGATGCAGCGGAAGTGCTCGGTGTAGGCCGGGAGTTGGAAGGCGTAGCAGGCGTGGTCTGCGCTCGTGTACGGGATGAGCAGCAGCGGCTCGCCCGCACCCTGCTCGTCGTAGTTCAGGGTGAGCCCCGCCGCCTCGACCGTGGGCATGCGCGCCTCCTCGACTCGACGCAGGCCGGCGGGTCGAGCCTAGGCGCGAGACGGCCCCCTGTCGAGCCGAGCCGATCGTCCTGCCGGACATGAGCCGCGCCGAGCGCCTGCGTCGGCGTCCCGCCGGGCGCGGGTGGATGATGGGCCCGTGAAGCCGGAGCGCAAGGGACGCCTGACCGACGCGGTGGAGCGGGCGCGGCTGGAGTCGGAGCGCGCCCGCGAGTACGCCGAGGACGCCCGCCAGCGCTCGCCCGCCGTGGCGCTCGCGTTCGACGTCTACGAGCGCGACCGCCGCCACCTCGGCGGCCTGCTGTCGGGTGCGCTGGCGTACCGCTTCTTCCTCTGGTTGCTGCCGTTCACGCTGCTGCTCGTTGGCCTGCTGGGGGCGTTCACAGCCGCCGATGACGGCACGCCCGCCGAGCTCAGCGACGACCTCGGCCTGCAGGGCACGCTGACCGACCTCGTCCGCGACGCCGCCCAGCAGAAGGGCTGGTGGATCGCGCTGCTGCTGGGGCTGTTCGGGACGGCCTACGCCGGGATCGGCGCGGTGCGGGCGCTGCGCATCGCCCACTCCGCCGCGTGGGCGATCCCGCCCACGCGGATGGCCAACCCCGCGATGGCGTCGCTGTGGCTCTTCCTGGTCGTGGTGGCGGCCCTCGCCGCCTCGGGCCTGGCGACCTTCCTGCGGGAGCGGTCGGGCGTGGTCGGCTCGCTGGCCACGATCCTCGGGATGGCGGTCCTGTACTTCCTGATCTGGCTGCGGATCTCGGAGGTCCTCCCCCACCGCGACGTCGGCCGCCGCGGGCTCGTTCCGGGCGCCGTCCTGGTGGCGCTGGGGCTTCAGGGCCTGCACCTCTTCACGGCCTACTACCTCGCCGGCAGCGCGGAGCGCGCGACCTCGGTCTACGGCGCGATCGGGGCCGCGCTGGCCATCCTGCTGTGGCTGTTCATCATCGCGCGCCTGATCGTCGGCGGCGCCGTGCTCAACGCGGAGCTGGCGGCGCGCCGGGCACGGTCGCGGCCAGCGCCTCCACCGTCATCCTGACGTTCGCCTGGACGGTGGCCGCCTGGCCGATCTCGTCCTGCAGGGCGAGGTCGACGGCCCCGCCCGGGGCCGCGCGCGCCGCGCGCGCCTTCGCCTCGCGGTCGAGCGTGAGGATCAGGCGCGACAGCTCGCGCTGGCGCCCGCCCATCCACGAGAGCGCATCGGCGGCGAGGCCGTCCGCCGCGGGGCCCAGCCGCGCCTCGACGGCGAGCAGGGCCAGGCGAACCCAGCCCCCGATGCGCAGGCGCCGGTGCAGGGCGGCGTCGAGCGAGGGATCGGTGCCCGGCCGAGCACCGAACTGGAGATGCTCCTCGAGGGCGATCGCGCCCTCGCCGGTGTCGAGGTGGTGGTCGTAGAGGTCACGGTGCTCCTCGAACCACCCGGGCAGGTCGTCGGCGAGCCCCGCGAGGCGCTCGGCCAGGTCGGGGGCGGCCGTCGCCTCGATGGCCGCGGCGGCGAAGCGGAGGTGGGCGCGCACGGCCGGGTCGCCGGCCGGCGCGTCGTCGCCCTCCTGGTCGTCGGCCACATAGGACCGCAGCAGCGCGCCGTGCTCGCGCATCCAGGAGAGCGCCAGGGCGGCGTCGATGCCGTCCGCCGCCCGCCCGCTCACAGCGCGTCGCCCTTCTCGCGGTTGCAGGGCGCGCAGAGCAGCTGCAGGTTGTCGGCCGTCGAGGCCCCGCCGAAGGCCACCGGGATCACGTGGTCGAACTGCAGCAGCTCCTCGCTGCCGCAGGCCGCGCAGCGGCCGCCGTCGCGGCGGAAGACCGCGCGGCGCACCTCCTCGGGGATGTGCTCGCGCCGCGGCGCGGCGGCGACGCCCTCGGCCGCCATGGCGTCCACCGCGCGCTCGATGCGCCGCCGCCGCCGCCGCTCGCGCTCGAGCGCCAGCGCCATGACCTCGGCCGCCTCGAGCCCCTCGTCCTCCCAGAAGACCCGGTCGTGGAACATCCACCACGTGCGGCGCTCGTCGACCGCGACCGCGACCGGCTCGTCGCGCTGGTCGCGCAGGATCGCCCGGTAGGCCATCCGCGAGACGGGCCGGAAGTCACGCCGCCCGCTGACGAATCGGCAGCGCAGCAGCCCGGGCTCGAAGCGGGCGCTGGGGTCCTCGCGCAGCACGACGCCCCACGCTAGCCCGCGTCCCGGACGCGATCAGCGCTCCCCGCGTCGCTTCTTCTCGAGCAGCTTCTTGTCGAGCAGCTCCGGCCGGCTCCCGGAGACGCCGAACCAGATGCCGACGAGCATCCCGACGCCGAGGAGCAGGCCCCCGACCAGCAGCACGCCGACCAGGGTGTACGCGAGGGCCATCATGGACCCCGGACTCTAGCCCTCGCGTACCCTGGGTGGCCAATGCCCCCCGTCATCGGCATCTGCGCCGTCATGGACCAGGCCCGCTGGTCGGTCTGGGACCTGCCCGCGGCGCTCGTCCCCATGAACTACGTCGAGGCCGTCCAGCGCGCCGGCGGCATGGCCGTGCTGGTGCCGCCCGACCCCGCCCTGCTCGACGACCCCGGCGCGATGCTCGACCACCTCGACGGGCTCATGCTGATCGGCGGGCCCGACGTCGGCGCGGGGCGCTACGGCGCGGAGCCCCACCCGCTGGCCGAGCCCGAGGCGCGGCTGCGCGACGGCGTCGAGATCGCACTCTCCCGGGAGGCCCTTGCCCGCGGTCTGCCCCTGCTGGGGATCTGCCGCGGCATGCAGCTCATCAACGTCGCCGCCGGCGGCAGCCTGCGCCAGCACCTGCCCGACGAGCTCGGCGACGACCGCCACCGGCGCGTGGTGGGCAGCTTCCCGGGCAACGAGCACCGGGTCGACGTAGCCGAGGGCACGCGGGCCGGGGCGACCGCGGGCGAGGGCCCGCACCGGGTCCACTCCCACCACCATCAGGCCGTGGACCGGCTGGGGGAGGGGCTGCGCGTCACCGCGCGGTCGTCCGAGGGCGACCGGACCCCCGAGGCCATCGAGCCGGACGGCGCCGGCTGGGCGCTGGGCGTGCAGTGGCACCCCGAGGCGGATCCGGACAGCCCGGTGATCGCCGGCCTGGTGGCCGCCGCGCGGGACCGCATCGCGTTGCGGCGGGAGGGCGCGGACCGGAAAGAAGGGGGCCACTCCCCGATCCCCGCCGCTCGCCGCGACGAACGGAGCTGACCCGGTAGGCAGTGCACTCCACTCCGCTCGCAGGATGAGTCTCGACGCCGGGGCGGGGGCGTTCCTTGGCCCGCTGTACAGGGTGTGGCGCCCTCCTTTGCTCCCCGCGGCGGGGGTGCGGCGGTGACGCTGGTGCTGCTGGACATCGACGGCACCCTGCTCCACGGCGCGCCGGCGGCCCACACCGAGGCGCTGGTGCGGGCGATGCGCGACGTGCACGGCGTGGACGCGAGCGCCGCCGACGTGGCCGCCATCGGCCCCGGCGGGCGGACCGACCAGGAGATCGCGCGACTGGTCCTCCGCCGCCACGGGCTCGGCGACGACGCGATCACCACGGCCATGCCCGAGTGGATGCGGCGCGCCGAGGCGATCTACCCGGGCCTCGACCGCGACCACCCCGACCCGGTCGTGGCGCCCGGCGCCGCCGCGGCCCTCGGCCGCATCGTCCGCGCCGGCGGCATCCTCGCCCTGCTCACGGGCAACCTCGAGCGGATCGCCCGCGCGAAGATGGGCCGGGCCGGGCTGGGCGGCTGGTTCCCGCACGGCGGCGGCGCCTTCGGCTCGGACGACGAGCGGCGCGACGCCCTGGTGCCGATCGCGCTGGCGCGGGCGCGCGCCGCCGGCAACGGCGCGACCGAGGTCGTGGTGGTGGGGGACACGCCCCGCGACATCGCGTGCGCTCGCGCCGGCGGGGCCCGCTGCGTGGCGGTGGCCACCGGCCCCCACCCCGCCGACGCCCTGGCCGATGCCGACGCGGTCGCCGCCGACCTCGCGGAGGGCGCCGCGCTGGTGGAGGGCCTGCTCCGCGCCGGGCCCTCCTAGGGCGAGAGCGCCTCCCGCACCCGCTCGTAGAGGCGGGCCTCGCAGTCCGTCCGCCGCTCGATCGTCACGGCGACGTCCGCCCCGCCGATGCTGCCCCGCACCAGGATCCGCTGACCCGCGTCGGCGATCGGCTCGCACGTCTGCGCGTCGCGCTCGTCGGCCACCGCGTCGAGGATCGCGGCGCAGGTGCTCCGGTCCGCCACGTCGCAGTCGAGCGCCACGCTGAAGGAGGGGCCCGCCTCCGACGTCAGGGTCACGTCGAGCCGGTCGGGTGGCCCCGGCGTCGTCCGGTCCGCGTTCGCCCCCGGGCCGCAGCCGGCCAGGGCGAGGGCCGCAAGGACGAGCCCCAGAGCCGCCGATGTGCCGATCCACCGCACGCCCGAACGGTACGGCGTGGGCGTTTTGCAGGGGAATGCCAATTGGCCAACGACCCATCGGCCAATTGGCACGAGGCGCGGCGGCGCCCGGCTAGGGGACCCGGCGGACGGTGATGGTGTTCGTCTGGCCCCCGTCGGCCCCGGGGGGGCCGTGGACGAGGACCACGAGGTCGTGCCCCTCGAGGCCGCCGACCACACGGGCGCGCTCGAGCATCACGGCGGCGAGCTCCTCCGCCGAGGCCGGCCGGGGCGGCAGGCGGCCGGGGACGACGCCCCACTCGAGGGCGAGCTGGCGGCGGACGCGCTGGTCCTCGGAGAGGGCGATCACCGGGAGGCGGGGCCGGTACTTGGCCGCGGCGCGGGCGGCGCCGCCGCTGACGGTGGTGACCACCAGGGCGGCGGCGTCGATCTGCTGGGCCAGGTGGACGGCCGCCTGCATCACGCCCTCGG
>DATLLV010000153.1:0-4852 GCA_035537655.1 Miltoncostaeaceae bacterium | reverse complement strand
GCCGATGCGGGCGGTCACCCACGGCGTGTCGCTGGCCAGGAAGCCCGGCTGGATGTCGGCGACCATCCCCGCCGCGGCCATCGCCGGAAGGGTGTCGGCGCCGGTGATCTGGCAGTGGATCAGGCGGTGGCGGGCGTCCGGCCGCGGGGCCTCGGCCGAGGCGGCGGCGACCGACTCGATCACCAGCGCTGCCGCGCGGTCGCCGATCGCGTGGACCCCGAGCTGGGACCCGGCCGCGTGCACCCGCCGGCAGATCTCGCGCAGCTCGCCGGGCTGCTGCACCAGCACGCCCGAGGTGCCCGGCGCGTCGGCGTAGGGCTCGCGCAGCGCCGCGGTGCGGCCGCCGAGCGAGCCGTCGGAGAAGACCTTCACGTGGCCGATGCGCAGCCACTCGTCGCCCCAGCCGGTGCCCATCCCCTCGCGCCGGGCGGCCGCGAAGTGGTCGATGGGCAGCATCAGGGTGATCCGCACCGGCACGCCCTCCGGCCCCGCCACCGAGCGGAACAGCTCCAGCGCCGGCCCGGGGCCGCCGGCGATGCCCATGTCGTCGGTCTGGACCTGGGTGATGCCGAGCGCCAGGCACTCGCGCAGCGCGCGCGTCAGCAGACGCGCGGCGCCCTCGGGGCCGGGGCGCGGGATCAGCCGCCCCACCAGCTCCAGGGCCGTCTCGCGCAGCACGCCGGTGGGCTCGCCGGCGTCGTCGCGGTCGATCACCCCGCCGGGAGGGTCGGGCGTGCCGCCGGCGATGCCCGCCCGTGCCAGGGCGTTCGAGCTGACCACGGCGATGTGGCCGCAGGTGCGGCCGAGGTAGACCGGCCGGCCGCCGCCGGCCCGGTCGAGGTCGGCCCGGTCGGGCATGCGGCGGTCGGGCCAGCGCTCGTGGTCCCACCCCTGCCCCACCACCCAGCCGTCGGCCGGCGCGTCCGCGGCCGTGGCGGCGACCATCGCGGCCAGCTCCGGCAGCGAGCCCGCCTCGCCGGCCGGCAGCAGCGCGCGCGTGAGCGCGTAGCCCAGGATGTGGACGTGGGCGTCCGTCAGCCCCGGCAGCGCGCAGCCGCCGCCGAGGTCGAGCGAGCCGGTGCCCGGCCCGGCGGCGCGGCGCGCCTCCTCGCGCGTGCCGATGGCGGCGACCCGTCCGCCGGCGAGGGCCACCGCCTCGTGCGCCCGCCAGCCGTCGTGCCCCGACCGCACGGTCCCGCCCTCGAGGATCAGGCCTCCGTCCGTGTCAGCCTCCGAGGGTCTCGACCAGCAGGATCACGTTGAGGCAGATCACCACGCCGGCGATGGCGCTCGCAAGGGCGGTCGTCTGGGGCCGGTTGACCAGCGCGCCCATCACGTCGCGGCGCCGCGTGACCAGGATCAGCGGGATCAGCGCGAAGGGGATCCCGAACGAGAGCACGACCTGGGAGATCACCAGCGCCTGGGTGGTGTCGACGCTCGCCGCCAGCACGATCAGCGCCGGCGCCATGGTGACCGCGCGGCGCACGAACAGCGGGATGCGGCGGCGCACGAAGCCCTGCATCACGACCTGGCCCGCGTAGGTGCCGACGCTCGACGACGACAGCCCGGACGCCATCAGCGCCACGGCGAAGGCGAGCGCCGCGCCCCCGCCGACCATGCTCTCGAGGCCCTGGTGGACCTCCTGGATCGTGTCCACCTCGGTGTGGCCGGAGTCGTGGAAGAGCCCGGCGGCGATGCAGAGCATCGCCAGGTTGATGAGGCCGGCGAGCCCGAGGCCGATCGCGACATCGATGCGGTTGAAGCCCAGCAGGCGGCGGCGCTCGCCGTCGCCGACCGGCACGATGCGCCGCTGCGTCAGCGCCGAGTGCAGGTAGACGACGTGGGGCATCACGGTCGCGCCGATGATCCCCACGGCCAGCAGCAGCGACTCGGAGCCGTCGAAGCGGGGCACCAGCCCCTCGAGGAAGGCCGACCCCGACTGGTTGCCGGCGGCGATCAGGTCGTAGACGAAGCCGAGGAAGACCAGGCCGATCAGGCCGATGATCGCGAGCTCGAAGCGCCGGTAACCGCGCTGCTCGAGGCCGAGGATGACGAACGCGATGACGGCCGTGATGAGGCCGGCCGGGAAGAGCGGGATGCCGAAGAGCAGGTTCAGCCCGAGGGCCGCGCCGACGAACTCGGCCAGGTCGGTGGCGGCCGCGACGATCTCCGCCTGCACCCAGAGCCCGCGCGTGACCGGCCTGGGGAAGCGCTCGCGGCACAGCTCGGGCAGGTTGCGGCCCGAGGCGATCCCGGCCTTCGCCGAGAGGTACTGCACGAGCATGGCCATGAGGTTGGCCATGACGATCACCCACACCAGCAGGTAGCCGAACTGCGACCCGGCGGAGAAGTTGGTGGCGAAGTTGCCCGGGTCCACGTAGGCCACCGCCGCGACCACCGCCGGTCCCAGCAGGGCCAGCGGGCCGCGCACGCGGCCGCGCGCCAGCGTCCGGCCGAGTGCCGTCGTCGCCGCGGCGGGCGGGTCCGCCGCCGCGGCGGGGGGCGCTGCCGGCGCTGGTCCCGGTCCGCTCACCTCGGCTCCTCGTATGGTCCGCGCGCCGAGGTTCGGCACCGGAATTAGTCGCCGCGAAGGCTAGCGCTAGTCGGGGAATACACGGCGTCGGCCCACCGGCCGCGGTTGCGTCGGGATACGAACTGATGGTTAGGATCCCGACGTGCCCGAATCCCGACTGCGGCGCGCGCGAGAGCGTGCATCCCTGAGCCAGGCGGAGCTCGCCGAGCGCGCGGGCCTGAGCCGGGGGCTGATCGCGAGCGCCGAGGCGGGCCGCCACGCGCCGGCGGTCGACGCGGCGCTGCGCATCGCCCGCGTCCTGGGCGAGCCGGTCGAGGAGCTGTTCGCCGAGGCGCCGGGCGCCGCGCGATCCGTGCTCGGCGACCCGCTCGGCGAGGGCGAGCCGGTGGTCGCCGGCCGGGTGGGCGACACGCTGGTGGCGGCCCCGCTGGCCTCGCTCGCGGCCGGCGACGCGTCCTGGGCCATGCCCGACGGAGTGATCGAGGACGGCGACGTGCGCCTGCTGCCCGGCGCGCGGACGGCCGGCCTGGTCGTCGTGGGCTGCGACCCGGTGCTGGGCCTCTGCGACCGGCTGCTGGCGCGCGGGGGCGGCCGCCGGGTCGTGGCCGTCGCGGGCACGACCGGGAGCGCGATCGAGGCGCTCGGCGACGGGCGCGCCCACGCGGCGCTCGTCCACGCGCCCGAGGACCGCATGCCGGCGCCGCCCGTCCCGGTGCGCCGGCTGCACCTGGCCCGCTGGCGGGTGGGGATCGGGATCGCCCCGACCCGCCGGACGCGGTCGCTCGACGCGGTGCTGGCGGGCCGGGTGCCGCTGGTGCAGCGCGAGGGGTCGGCGACGAGCCAGCAGGCGCTGCAGCGGGCGGCCGGCGGGACGCCGCCCCCCGCCGCGGCGCTGGCCGGGGGCCACGTCGAGGCCGCGCGGCGCGCGGCGCTCGGGCGTTGTGCCGCCGTGACCTTCGAGCCCGCCGCCCGGCAGCACGGCCTCGCCTTCCTGCCGCTCGAGACCCACGCCGTCGAGCTGTGGCTCGACGAGCGCCGGCTCGACCACCCCGGCGCGGCGGCGCTCGCGGACCTGCTCGCCTCGGGCGCGTTCCGCGAGCGGGTGGCGCTCGTGGGCGGCTACGACCTGGAGGGCTGCGGCTCTCTCTCCCGCGCGGCGTGAGCGCCGCGATCCCGGCACATCCCGAACGGAGCAAGGGCGGATGAACGACATCACGAGGTCGGCCTTCCTCAAGAAGGCCGCCGTCGGCGGGGGGGCCGCGGTCGCGGCCGGTGCCGCCGTCGGATTGCCGGCCGGCCCGGCGGCCGCGGCGCCCACCGAGCAGGACCTGGCGTGGGTGCGCTTCGCGGTCACCTCTGAGTTCGTGTGGGCGGAGTACTCGCGCCAGGCGCGGGCCTCGGGCCTCTTCAGGGGCGACGAGCTGCGCGCGCTGGAGCGGGCGAACGCCGCTCTGAACGCCCACTTCACCACCTTCCGCACGACGCTGGAGGGGTTCAACGAGCCGGCGATCGACAAGGCCGACCTCGAGGTGGTGCTGCCCGCCGACGCCTTCGGCACCCGGTCCCGGGCGCTCAGCCTGGGCCGGCGCATCGGCGCGCTCTGCGTCCACGCCTACCTGGGAGCTCTGACCACGGTGGCCGACTCGTCCATCCGCAAGCTGTTCGCACAGGTCGTCGCGAGCGACGCCGAGATCCTGGCGTACCTCACGGGCCTCGCCGGCCCGCCGATCGGCGACCCCTTCCCCTCGGTGCACGGCCTCCCGACCGCCTCCGAGGAGCTCGCGAGGTACCTGCCGTGAGGGCGCGCCTCGCGGTCGCCCTCGCCGCCCTGGCGCTGCTGGTCGGCTTCGGCACCGCCCAGGCGGCCGCGCAGCCCACGGTCTTCGCCGCCGCCTCGCTGACCGAGGTGTTCCCGAAGATCGACCCGGGCGCCCGCTACAGCTTCGCCGGCTCGAACACCCTGGCCCTGCAGATCCGCCAGGGCGCCCCCGCTGACGTCTTCGCCTCGGCAGCGCCCAACTTCACCCAGGAGCTCTACCGGGACGGCCTGGTCGAGAAGCCGAAGCTCCTTTGCTTCAACCGGCTGGCGCTGATCGTGCCCACGGGCAACCCGGCGGGCATCAAGAGCGTCTACGACCTCACCCGCAGCGGCATCAAGCTGGTGGTGGCGAACTCGCGCGTGCCGGTGGGCTCGTACACCCGCACCGTGCTGCGCAACCTCGGCATCTCGAGCGCCCTGCGCAACGTGGTGAGCCAGGAGTCCGACGTGAAGGAGGTCGTCGGCAAGGTCGTGCTCGGCCAGGCCGACGCCGGGTTCGT
>DATLLV010000152.1:0-2510 GCA_035537655.1 Miltoncostaeaceae bacterium | reverse complement strand
GTGCGGCTCGCGCGAAGAGGCCGAGGACCTGGTGCAGGAGACGTTCGCCCGGGTCCTCTCGCGCCCGCGCTGGCTGCGCGGCGGCGACGACCTCGCCTACCTCGTGAAGGTCCTCCGCAACACCATGATCAGCCGCCGCCGAGCCGACCGGCGCGGGCCGAGCACGGTCCCGATCGCCGAGGGCGCCGAGCCCGCCGACACGGCCCCGGCGTCGCGGCCCGACGAGATGGCCGAGGTGCGCGAGGTGTTCGCCGCGATCGCCGCCCTGCCGGCGGACATGCGCGACGCCCTGGTGGCGGTGGACGTGGCCGGGCTCTCCTACGCCGAGGCGGGCCGCCTGCTCGGCGCGAAGGAGGCGACCATCACGACCCGCCTGCACCGCGCCCGGGGCAGGGTGACGGGCCGGATGGAGGCCCCCGCCGACCCGGCGCCCGAGCCGCGTGAGGGGGTGGCCCCGTGACGGCGCGCGGCCCTCAGGACGACCCGGCCGCCCGGATGCGGTCGCTCGTCGACTCCGTGCAGGCGCCCCCGGACCTCCACGCCCGGGTGGAGGCCGACCGGGACCGGATCGCCGCCAGGCGCGGCCGCCGCCGCGCGTGGGCGGCCGGAGGCGCCGCGGCGGCGGCGCTCGCCGCGCTGGTCGCGGCCCTGGTGATCGTGCTCTCCCCCGCCAGCACCCCGACGGTGCTCGGCGCGGCCGACCTCAGCGCCCGCGGGCCCGCGGCGCCGGCGCCCGCGCGCGACGCCTCCGACCCCGACGCGCTGGCCCGCGGCGTCGACGGCGTGGCCTTCCCGGCCTGGGAGGGCGACGTGCCCTGGCGGGCGAGCGGCGAGCGCTCCGACACCCTGTCGGGCCGCCATGCCGCGACGGTCTACTACGCCGGCCCCCGAGGCTCGCAGCTGGCCTACACGATCGTCGACGGCCCGGTCCTCGCCTGGCCCGAGGGCTCCCAGCGCTTCCTGCGCGACGGGACCGAGGTCTGGGTGCTGCGCCGGCCCGGCCAGGTCGTGGCGACCTGGCGCGAGCGCGGCCATCAGTGCGTGATCACCGGCCCCTCGTCGATTCCGGACGACGCGGTGTTGACCCTGGCGGCCGACTCGGCGGCCAGGGCCAGGCCGGGCTACGACGAGGGCGTCGGCTGACGCGTCCCGACGGGCTCCGAGGCGAGCGTGTCGACGCCCGCCTTGGAGCCCTCCGCCTCGAGGATCAGGCGGTGCTCGGCTCGGGCAGTTGGCCGATCTGCGCCAGGAGGCTCATGACGTCGACGATCTCCCACTCCTCCTCGATCTTGCCGTCGCGACAACGGCTGATGGTGAGGCCGGTGAACTCGACGTCGTGGCCGGTCACGTGTCGGCCGCGGATGGTGGTCCGGGTCGCGACGTAGTCGCCCTCGGCGAACTGATGGTCGACCGCGACGCTGAGATCGGGGATCTGGGAGCGGTAGCCCTGGACCATCTCGGCCAGGCCGTCGGCGCCGCGGACGCCCTCCGGATGCAGGATGTAGCCCTCGGCGAGCAAGCCCGGTAGCGCGTCGAAGTTGCCGGCGGCCGCCTGCGAGAAGCAGTCGCGGACCGCGGTCTTGTTCTGCTCGTGTGTGCTCATGGCGCCAGCCTTGCGGCGGCGAGGCGGCGGAGCATCCGTGGAACTACCGAGAGCGCTACGGGTCTTCGGAGGTCCGGCGCAGCGCGTAGGCGGCGGCCTGGGAGCGGCTGCGAAGGTCCAGCTTCGAGAGGATGCTCGCGACGTGGTGCTCGGCGGTGCGCGTGCTGATCACCAGCCGCTCCGCGATCTGGGCATTCGAGCGACCTTCTGCGAGCAGGCCCAGCACTTCGTTCTCGCGGCGTGTGAGCGACGTCGTCCCACGAGGCCACGGGCGTCCGGCGGCGACGCCGAGGCCGCGCAGGAAACCAGCCGCCGCGTCGGCGTCGGGAAGGGCCCCGAGCCGCTCGAAGGTCGCGAGTGCCAGCTTGCCCTCGCGCGCGGCCGCCGCCGGCGCGGACGCCGCGAGCGTGCGTGCCAGCTCCACCTGCGCCCGCGCCGCGTCGAGCGGCAGGCCCAGGGAGGCGAACAGCTCGACCGCGCGCTTGAGCTGCCCCACCGCCCGCTCGTCGCCCGCTGCCGCCGCGACGCGTCCTTCGGCGAGGGCGGCGCAGGCCTCGAGGCGCTCCAGTCCTGAGGCGCGCGCGACCGTGGCCAACCGGTCTGCGGCCTCGCGCGCCGCCACCACGTCCCCGATCGCGAGCCGGGTCACGATCAGCAGCTCCAGCGCCGGCGCACTCGGCGGATCGGCGAGCGCCGACCCTTCGGCACAGAGCTCTCCGAGCTCGGAGGCCAGCGCGGCGTCGCCTCGCGCGAGCGCGATCGTCGCGGCCAGACGCCGCGCGGTCGGATGCCACTCGCCGCCCTCGAGCAGGCGCTCGGCCTCTTCCAGGCGGCCCTGGCGCACGCGAAGGTCGGCGAGGCGCAGGGCCGCGAAGATCCGGTCACCGCGATACCCGCGCTCGAAGCC
>DATLLV010000151.1:0-2536 GCA_035537655.1 Miltoncostaeaceae bacterium | reverse complement strand
TCTTGCGCTTGCCGGTGGCCCGGTAGCGGGCGGCGGTGACGTCGGTGCTCACGAGGGGGCCTCCGCAACTCGGGTGAGGCGCAGCGGCTCCGGCTGCTGCGCGGCGTGGGGGTGGTCGGGACCCGCGTAGATCTTCAGCTTCGTGAGCTGCGCCCGGCCGAGCCGGTTCTTGGGGAGCATTCCGCGGACCGCCCGGCGCAGCACCTCCTCGGGCCGGCGCTCGAGCTGCTCGCCGAGCGTCCGGCTGCGGATGCCGCCGGGGTAGCCGGAGTGGCGCCAGTAGCGCTTGTCCGCCAGCTTGTTGCCGGTCACCGCGATCTTCTCGGCGTTGACGACCACGACGAAGTCGCCGGTGTCGGCGTGCCGGGTGTACCACGGGGACCGCTTGCCGGAGAGCGTCTCGGCGATGACCGAGGCCAGCCGCCCGAGGTTCTGGCCGTCCGCGTCGACGAAGTACCAGCGTCGCTGGACGGTGCCGGGCTTGGCGCTGAGGGTGGTCACGAGGTTCGGAAATCCTCCACAAACACGACGACGCGGCGCACGACGGGCGCCGCGAGAACGACCGCGGAGTCTAGGAAAATGCGGGCAGCGCCGCAACTCGCGGGCGCGCGATCCGCTGGACAGCGCCCCGTGCGACGTTTAAATAAGGTGTACCGGGAAACTGGTGGACGGCAATCCACCGTTCACCGTGGCGGGGGCGCTGATGGAGACCCGTTCGGTGAGTCGCTGCGTGGCCATCGCAGCGCATGGCAAGAGATGTCAGCAGAGCCCGTTCCGGGGCAGCCCCTACTGCTGGCACCACACCCAGAGCCGCAAGATCTGGGCGCCGAGCCGGCCCCTGGGCACGGCGGCCGCCCCCGCTCCGCGCACCGGCGGCCCGGCCGAGCCCGCCCCCGAGGACGAGCGGCGCACGCACGGCGACCGGCGCGCGCGCGCCGACCGCCGGGGCGGGTGGTCCCCGGAGGAGGCCGTGGCGCTCCGCCTGGCCGAGGTGCTGGGGCCGGCGCGCGTCGAGGAGCTGCTCAACTTCCTCGAGACCGCGCGCGAGGGCGCCTTCCTCATCGTCAAGGACTCCGGCGGCGTCTTCACCGAGCAGAGCGTCGCCCCCCACCCCACGGCGCAGCGCAGGAGCGCCTGAGGAGACCCGACCCCTGGTCGCTGCTCGCGCGGGGGGTCACCGACCCGCGCGTGCGCGAGGCCATGCTCGCCGTGCCGCGGACGGCCTTCGTCGACGACGACCTGGCCGCGCACGCCGACGAGGACGGCCCGCTGCCGATCGGCGAGGGCCAGACGATCTCCCAGCCGCTGGTCGTTGCCCTGATGGCCCAGGCGCTGGAGCTGGAGCCCGGCGACCGCGCGCTGGAGGTCGGCGCCGGCAGCGGCTACGCGGCCGCGGTCCTGAGCCGCCTGGCCGCGCGCGTGGACGCCGTCGAGGTGCGCGAGGCGCTGGCGCGCCGGGCCGCCGCCAACCTCGCGGCCGCCGGCATCGCCAACGTGGCCGTCCACCACGCCGACGGCACGGCCGGCTGGCCGGCGGGCGCCCCCTACGACGCCATCTCGGTCGCCGCGGGCGGCCCGCGCGTGCCCGCGGCGCTGCGCGACCAGCTGGCGCCGGGCGGCCGCCTGGTGATGCCGGTCGGGCGACGGCCCGAGCGCCAGCGCCTGGTGCGGGTGCGGCGCGGGCCGGAGGGCGAGGAGGGGGTCGAGGACCTGGGCATTCCGGTCCGCTTCGTGCCGCTGGTCTCAGAGGACTAGCGGCGGCGCGCCCGGGTGCCGCCGGGCGGCGGAAGTCGCCGCTCACTTTCCGTCGCGGCGGACGCCTGAACAGACGCGGCAGCGACCGAGCGCTGCCACGAGCTGAGGGGGTCGGGATGATGCTGCACGACAAGGTCGCGGTGGTCTACGGCGCGGGCGGCGCCATCGGCGGCGCCGTCGCGCGCGCCTTCGCGTCCGAGGGGGCCACGGTGTTCCTCACCGGGCGCGAGGCGGCGCCGGTCGAGGCCGTCGCCGGGGAGATCGTCGCCGGCGGCGGCTCCGCCGAGGCGGCGGCGGTCGACGCGCTCGACGAGGGGGAGATCGACGAGCACCTCCGGTCCGTGATCGCCGCGACGGGACGCATCGACATCTCGTTCAACGCGGTCGGGATCCCCGATGCGACGATCCTGGGGGTGCCGCTGATCGAGCTGGACGCCGAGCGGTTCAGCTCGCCGATCACGACCTACGCCACGTCGTACTTCCTGACCGCGCGCCTCGCCGCGAGGCACATGATTCCGAGGAGCGCGGGCGTGATCATGAGGGTCACCGCGCTGCACTCGCGGACCGGAATCCCGCTGGTGGGAGGCTACGGCCCGGCGATGGCGGCGATGGAGGCGCTCACCCGAGGCCTGTCCGCCGAGCTCGCGCCCCACGGCATCCGGGTCGTCGGCCTGCGGCCGCAGGCGATGCCGGAGACGGACACGATCAGGGAGGCGTTCGAGCCGCGCGCCGCGGCGTCGGGGCTGACGTGGGAGGAATGGCAGGAGCTGCTCGCGAGCCG
>DATLLV010000150.1:0-2840 GCA_035537655.1 Miltoncostaeaceae bacterium | reverse complement strand
AGCGGCGCGAGCGGGACGCGGAACAGCCGGCCCTGGTTGAGCGAGTCGATGTTGCCGGCGGCGACGCCCGGGTCGTCCGTGACCAGGAGGTCGCCGTCGGGCTCGACGCCGAGGCCGGTCACGCCGGTGAAGCCGGACTCGTAGGTCTCGACCGCGCCCGACACGGTGTCCAGGGCGACCACGTCGTCGGTCAGCTCGGGCACGGAGGTGCCGACGTAGAGGCGGTGACGGGCGGGGTCGGCGGCCAGCGCCGAGGACGCGAGGCCGGCCGTGCCGGGCACCTCGACCGCCGACGTGCCGGCGCGGCCGTTGACGGGCAGGCGGGTGACGCCCGAGCCCTCGGCCACGTAGACCTGGTCGCCCAGGACGGCCACGCCGGCCGGGCTCTCGCCGGAGGCGGCGCCGATGGTCGCCGGCGTCTGCACGCCGTGAGAGGGATCGGCGAGCCAGCGGACGGCGGCGGAACGCTTGGTCACGTAGGCGAGCGCCGCGGGCGTCGCCGCGGTCGCCGGGCGCATGGCCAGGCCCGTCAGGCGGTCGTCGCCGAGGTCGACGATCCGGTCCGCGTGGTCGATGCGGCCGGTCTCCGCGTTCCAGTGCAGGCGCCAGACCGAGCCGGCGTTGGACTGCAGATCGCCCGAGTAGAAGTTGGACGTCGTCTCGTCGAACGCGAGGCCCGTGCCCTTGATCGGACCGATGTGCGGCGCGACTTCGCCGTCGGAGCAGTACAGGTCGGCGACCAGGCTCGCGCCGCCGTCGGCGACGCGGCAGACGCCGAGCATGCCGTCGGCGACCCAGCGGGCGCCGTCGGGCGTCTGCACGGCCGCGGTCGGGCCGCTCAGGCCGGCGCTGCGCGGGACGAGGAGCTGCGCGGCGGAGGCGGACGCCGTCGGGATCAGCGTGGCGGCGAGCGCGGCGGCGGCCGTGGTGGCGAGCGCGGTGCGCCGGGCGCGGCGGTGGGTGGAGGCGGAGGCGATCATGGCGGGGGTCAGGCGGCGAGCGGGGTCAGGGCGGCGAGGACGGTGCGAGCGGCGGGGGCGACGGGGTGCTCGTCGGCGAGCAGGAGCGCGCCGTCACCCCCGTCGGGCGCGATCTCGATCACGCATGGCTCGTGGTCGAGCCCGGCGAGCTCGACCAGGACCGCCGTGCGCTCCTCCTCCGTCAGGTACGGGCACAGCACCACCACGTCGTGAGCCGTGCGGCGCAGCTGCTCCGGCCCGGCGGCGGCGGGGGCGAGCGAGACCACGCAGGAGCCCAGGAGCCGCTGCGCGATCGCGCCGCCGACCCCGAAGCTCGCAAAGACCACGAGGACGGAGGGATCGGTCGCCGGTTGGGTGGTGGAGGGCATGGCCAGGATGCTCCGCCAGCGGGCCGGTGGCGTCGTGGGTGCAAGTAGCGCAGAACGGGTGCGAGACCTCGCAACGGGTGGACGGGCCGGTGTGCAGGTTGGGCGTGCGCGCCGGCGCGCGTGCGGGCCGCTGCGGCGGCGCGGGGTCACGCGGGAGGTTCAGTCGCGATCTGGGGGCTATAGCCCCCACAAGGCGACTGGACCTCGGTCGGGTGGCGCGTTGGCGCTCGCCGGCGGCGTTCTACAGCGACTCGAGGTACGCCACGAGGTCGTCGATCTCCGACGGCGTGAGCCGCAGCGGAGCGAGCGAGGAGTCGCGGTCGTAGAACTCGACGACCTCGCGCAGGGTGGCGAAGCGGCCGTTGTGCATGTACGGCGCGGTGTTGCGGAGGTCGCGCAGGTGCGGCGTGTCGAACGAGTTGGCCGGGATGCCGGCGCGGACGGCGCCGGGGTCGGTGTCCGTGGCCGCGACCTTCGGCACGAGGGTGGCGTGCTGCAGGGTGTCCGTCAGGAAGGGGCCGCCGTGGCACTCCATGCAGCCGCCCTTGCCCTGGAAGAGCTCCTCGCCGCGCTGCGCGGCGGCCGACAGCGTGCCCTGGTCGAAGGCCGAGACGGGCGGCGCGAGGGTGCGCAGGTAGGCCACGAGCGCGGCCGCCTGCTTGCCCGTGGTGGCGAGGGGCTGGGTCTCCCCGGTCTTGAAGTGGTTGCGGATCGTGCCGACGGCGAAGGCCTCGAGCGACGGCTCGTGGCCGTCCCAGCCATACGGGGCGGTGTCGGCGATGCCCCAGAGCGAGGGAACGTCGCGCGGGCCCTTGAAGTCGCCCTGGGCCTGGGGGTGCAGGATGGTCCCGAGCGCCGCGTTGGTGCCGCCGCCCTCGACGTGGCAGGACTGGCAGCTCTCCCCCGCCTTGGCCATCTCGGTCGAGCGGAACAGCCGGCGGCCCTCGGCGGCCAGCGCGGCGGCGGGGCGGGCGGTCGAGGCGGCCTCGGCTGCCTGGAGCACGCGCCGCATCTCGGGGTCGTTGCTTCGCACCTTGGGGTGCGGATCGCGCGGGCCGGACGCCGCGGCGACGGTCGGAGCCGGGTCGTCGTCTCCGCCCCCGAACACGCCTCCGGCCGCAAGCGCGGCGGCCGCGAAGGCGAGCACGGCGAGGATGGCGGTCAGGCGGCGCGACATGGCGTTCAGGACGGTGTCGGCAGTTCGCGCCCGGCGCCTGAGGGGTCGAGCGTGCGGATTTGGAGCTTGCGGCCGGTCATGCGAGGTCCCGCGCGGCGGCGGGCAGGGCGGCGCAGGGGTCGGCCGGCGGCGGCGCGAGCCGGCTGCGGAACTCGGCGCTCGCCGCGTGGCAGAGCGCGAAGACCTCGGCGAAGTCGCCGGCGCCGGAGGCGTAGTCGGCGCCGCGGCCGGACGGCCACCACGCGGCGTCCGCCACGCCGCGACGGCGCAGGTAGGCCGCGCGGTCGGCGGCGGAGAGCCGGTCGGCGTCGACGG
>DATLLV010000149.1:0-15439 GCA_035537655.1 Miltoncostaeaceae bacterium | reverse complement strand
ACGAGGCGCCCCGTCCGGGCCACACCGGCGACCACGCGTACGAGCCCAGCCCCTTCGACCTGGAGATCTGATGGCGGCCGCGTTCCCCCAGGCGGCGTGCTGGCGCCACGTCGGCGCCCGCGAGGGCTTCGAGGCCCTCTTTCCGGTGCGCGCGGTGGGCGGCTGGCGTCTGGAGGGCTGGGCGACGGCGCTCGAGGACGGCGTCGCCTGGGGCCTGCGCTACGCCATCGTGCTCGACGACCAGGGCCGCGCGCGCGAGGCGCGGATCGAGTCGCGCCACGGCGCCGGCGTCTCCGTCGTGGACATCGAGGGCGACGGCGCCGGCGCCTGGCTCGTGGACGGCGCCCCGGCGCCGCACCTCGACGGCTGCCTGGACGTCGACCTCGAGGGGTCGGCGTTCACCAACGCGTTCCCGGTGCGGCGCCTGGCGCTCGCCGAGGGGGGGCGCGCCGACGCGCCGGCGGCCTGGGTGCGCTCGCCGCGCCTGGAGGTCGAGCGCCTTGACCAGCGCTACGCGCGGCTGCCGGACGCCGACGGCCTGACCCGCTACGACTACGACAGCCCCGGCGTCGGCTTCACGGCGGTGCTGGTCTTCGACGAGCACGGCCTGGTCATCGACTACCCCGGCATCGCGGTGCGAACCGGGTGAGCCCGCTGTCGTCCGTCGCGCACGTGGGCGCGGTCGCGGCGCGGCTCTGCCTGGTCCTGCTCGTGGTCGCGGGCCTGGCCGACGGCGACCGTACGGCCGCCGTCCTCGGGGCCGTGTTCGCGGTCCTCTCCTACGGCGTCTCGCGGATCGCGCCGCCGGTCCTCGACCTCTGCCTGGCGCTGCTGTTGCTCGCGCACGGCTGGGGCAGCCTGCTCGGGCCCGCCGACGACATCCACGCCTGGGGCCCCGCCATGCACGTGCTCGTCCCCGTCGTCGTGGGGGCGATCCTGGTCACGGCGGCGGCTGAGGGGCGCGGCGGCCTGCGGCCGCACTCCCTGGGGGCCGCGCTGGTCGTCGGCTTCGCCGTCAGCCTCGTGGTGCTGGTGGGTTGGGAGGTGCTCGAGCAGACCATCAACCGCCTGCCGGGCGTCCACGTCCAGGCCGACCGCGGCGACACGATCGAGGACCTCAGGCTGGGCATCACCGGCGCCGCGGCCGGGTGCGCCGCCGCCCTCGCCGGGCTCGCGCTGTCCCGCCGCAGGCCCCGCGAGCCGGGGGCGGCCGGACCCTAGGCGGGCCCGGCCCCGTCGCCCCACGCGGCGACGGCGTCCGCGATCCGCTCGGCCGCCGCGCCGTCGCCGTAGTAGGGCGGCCGCTCGGCCGGCATCGAGAGGTCGGCCAGCGCCGCCCGCGCCCGCGCGGGGTCCATGCCCACCAGGCGGTTGAAGCCGCCCTCCACGGTCTCGACCCACTCGGTCTCCTCGCGCAGGGTCAGGCACGGAACGCCGAGGAAGTAGGCCTCCTTCTGCACCCCGCCCGAGTCGGTGAGCACCGCGCGCGCGCCGCTCAGCAGCGCGGTGAAGTCGAGGTAGCCCGCGGGCGGCAGCAGGCGCAGCGGCCGGTGGGCCGCGAGCCGCTCCCAGAGCCCGGCCGCCTGCAGGCGGTGGCGGGTGCGCGGGTGCACGGGGAAGGCCATCGGCTCGTCGATCCCGGTCAGCAGGGCGACGAGCCCCTCCAGGGCCGCCCGCGTGTCGGTGGCGGCGGCGCGGTGGACCGTGACCAGCAGGTAGCCGCCGGGCGCCAGCCCGATCGCCGCCGGGCCCGGCCGCGTCGCCGCGGCGGCCGCGAACAGGCGGCTGGCGTCGAGCATGACGTCGCCCACCTGGCTCACGCCCTCGGTGATCCCCTCGGCGCGCAGGTTGGCGACCGCCGCGTCGGTGGGGCAGAAGAGCAGCGCCGAGAGGTGGTCGGCGACCACCCGGTTCTGCTCCTCCGGCATCGCCCGGTCGAAGGAGCGGAGGCCCGCCTCCACGTGCCCCAGGGGCAGGTCGGCCTTGGCGGCCGCGAGGGCGCCGGCGAGGGTCGTCGTGGTGTCGCCGTAGACCACCACCAGGTCGGGGGCCTCGGCGGCCAGCAGCGGCTCGAGGCGCTCGAGCATGGCCGCGAGCTGGGTCAGCGGGCTGCCCGGCCCGACGCCGAGGGCGTGGTCCGGGCGCGGGATGTCCAGCTCGTCGAAGAAGAGGTCGGCGAGCTCGGGGTCGTAGTGCTGGCCGCTGTGTACCAGCACCTCGGTCGATCGACGGCGCAGGGCCCGCGAGAGCGGGGCGGCCTTCACGAACTGCGGCCGGTTGCCCACGATCGACACGATCCTCACCGGCCGCCCCTCCCTAGATGCCCTGGAAGCCCACCCCGGCCAGGCGCTGGGTGATGACCTCGAAGCGCCCGGTCGCGACGAGGACCCCGACGCCGATCACGAGCACCGCCGCCGCCGCGTTGACGACGGTCCAGCGGTCGCGCACCCAGCGGAACGCGGTCATGGTACGCGTGACGAAGAGGCCCGCGAGCAGGAACGGGATCCCGAGCCCCAGCGAGTACACCAGCAGGAGCGAGGCCCCCAGCCCGGGCGAGCCGGTGGGCGCGGCGAAGGTGAGGATGCTGCCGAGGATGGGGCCGATGCACGGGGTCCAGCCCACGGCGAAGGCCGCCCCGACCAGCCCCGCGCCCACCAGGGTGGTGGGCCTGCGCATGGTCTGGAGCCGCCGGTCGACCTGCAGCAGGCCCAGGCGCGGCAGGGCCACCATCGCCAGCCCGAAGGCGATCAGGAGCCCTCCCGCGACCAGGTTCAGCGTGTCCTGGTCCTGGGTGAGGGAGTAGCCCACCAGGCCGGCGCTCGCGCCGAATGCCGTGAACATCAGCGAGAAGCCGATCACGAAGGCGATCGTGGGCGTGAGGACGTCACGCGTGCGCGACCCCAGCTCGTCGAAGCTCACGCCCGAGATGAAGCAGAGGTAGCCGGGCACCAGCGCCAGCACGCACGGCGAGGCGAAGGAGACGAACCCGGCGGCGAACGCGACGGGGTAGCTGAGGGCGGAGATCTCGTCCACGGCCCACGATGGTAACCGCGTTGGCGCGGCCGTCTGTCAGGATCGCGGCCCCGAAACGTCCTCCGGAGGCGCCCCTGACCGCCCCACCCGCGCCCGACGCGACCGAGCTCGAGACCGTCACGGCGGCCTACGAGGAGGCCGCCGCGGCCCTCGGCCTGGAGGACGACCTGCGCCAGGTCCTCGCCCGTCCGTACCGCGAGATCACCGCCCAGGTGCCGCTGCGGCTGGACGGCGGCGGCTTCCGACTCCTCACGGCCCACCGGGTGCAGCACAACGGCGCCCGCGGCCCCTACAAGGGCGGCCTGCGGTACCACCCGGACGTCGACCTCGACGGCGTCCGCGCCCTGGCGGCGGGCATGACCTGGAAGACCGCCCTCGCCGGGCTGCCGTTCGGCGGCGCCAAGGGCGGTCTGGACGTCGACCCGAAGGGGCTCTCCCCGGCCGAGCTCCAGCGCGCCACCCGCGGCGTGATGGACAAGCTCGAGAAGGTGCTCGGCCCGATGCGCGACATCATGGCCCCGGACATGGGCAGCGGGCCGGCCGAGATGGCCTGGCTCATGGACGAGTACGGCCGCCTGCACGGGCACACGCCGGCGATCGTCACGGGCAAGCCGGTCGAGCTGGGCGGCACCGTCGGCCGGGTCGAGGCGACCGGCGAGGGGGTGGCGATCGTGACGCGCGAGATGGCGGCGGCGACCGGGCTGCCGCTCGCCGGCGCGCGGGTCGCGATCCAGGGGTTCGGCAACGTCGGCAGCCACGCCGCCGCCGCCCTCGCCCGCCTGGGGTGCCGGATCGTCGCGGTCAGCGACGCCCTCGGCGCGGTGCGCAACCCGGCCGGCCTCGACGTCGACGAGCTGGTCCGGCGGGCGCGCAGCGGCATCGTGGGCCACGAGGGCATGACCGTCGAGCGCATCACCAACGAGGAGCTGCTGGCGACCGACTGCGAGATCCTGGTGCCGGCCGCGGTCGGGGGCGTGCTGAACGCCGCGACGGCCGGCGCCGTGCGGGCGCGGCTGGTCGTCGAGGCGGCCAACGGCCCGACGACCCCCGAGGCCGACCGGCTGCTGGCCGGCGCCGGAGCCGTGGTGGTCCCGGACATCCTCGCGAACGCCGGCGGCGTGATCGTCAGCTACCTGGAGTGGACCCAGAACACCCAGAACCTGGCCTGGGCGCGGGCGCAGGTGGACGCCGACCTCGAGCGCCGGCTGGTGGCGGCCGCCGCCGACGTGCGCGCGCGGGCCGCCGCCGACGGCTGCTCGCTGCGGGCGGCGGCCTACCGGCTCGGGGTGTCCCGGGTGGGGCGCGCGGTGCGCCTGCGCGGGTACGTGTAGGCCCGGAGCTGGGCGAGTGACCCGGCGGCTTGCGCGCCGCGCCGGCGGCCGCGATCGTAGGGCCGTTTGCGCCGCCCCGGGGCGGCGCGCCAGCAGGAGACGAAAGGACCCTGGTATGACCGGCGACTCCTCGACCGCGCTGACCGGCATCGACGTCGTGACCCCCGCCGACCCGGGCTGGGACGACGCACGACGTGCGTGGAACCTGGCGCTCGACCAGCGCCCGGAGATGGTCGCGCTGCCGGCGAGCGCCGAGCAGGTCGCGGCGGCCGTGCGGCACGCCCGCGAGGTCGGGCTGCGCGTCGCGGTCCAGGCGACCGGCCACGGGGGCGGGGCCCGCGGTCCGCTCGAGGGCGCGATGCTGATCAACACCTCGCGGATGCGCGAGGTGGCGGTCGACGGTCCCGGCCGCTCGGCCCGCGCGGCGGCCGGGGCCCTCTGGATGGACGTCGTCCCCGCGGCGGCCGAGCACGGGCTCGCCGCCCTGCACGGGTCGGCCCCCGACGTCGGCATCGTGGGCTACACGCTCGGGGGCGGCGTGAGCTGGCTCGCCCGCCGACACGGGCTGGCGAGCAACGCGGTCACGGCCCTCGAGCTGGTCACGCCCGCGGGCGAGCTCGTGCGCGCCGACGCGGAGACGGAGCCCGACCTCTTCTGGGCCCTTCGCGGCGGCGGCGGGAGCTTCGGGGTCGTCACGGCGATCGAGTTCCGCCTCTACCCCGTCGAGTCGGTGCACGCCGGCTGGCTCATCTGGCCGTGGGAGGAGGCGCGGGAGGTGCTCGCCCGGTGGGCCGAGTGGGCGGGCACCGTCCCCGACGAGGTCACCTCGGTGGGGCGGCTCCTCCAGGTGCCGCCGCTCCCCGACCTGCCCGACGCCGTGCGCGGCCGCCAGCTCGTCGTCGTGGAGGCCGCGATCCTCGCCGACGAGGCCGAGGCGGGGCGCCTGCTCGCGCCCCTGCGTGCGCTCGACCCCGAGATCGACACCTTCGCCCAGGTGCCGCCGGATGGGCTGGCCACCCTCCACATGGACCCGCCCGAGCCGGTGCCGTACGTCGGGAACGGCTGCCTGACCGACGCCTTCCCGCCAGAGGCCGTCGACGCCCTGGTCGCCGTGGCCGGCCCGGGCTCGGGGTCGCCGCTCCTGTCGGTGGAGGTCCGGCACGTGGGCGGCGCCTCGGCGCGCGTCCCGGAGGACGCCGGCGCCCTCGGCCGGATGGACGGCGAGTTCCTGCTGTTCGCCCTGGGGCTGCTGATGCCGCCGGCCACCGCGCAGGCGCTGGACGCCGCCGTCGCCAGAGTGGTGGGCGCCGTCGCGCCCTGGGGCCGCGAGCGGAGCTTCCTCAGCTTCGCCGAGGTCCCGACCGACATCCGGGCGATGTTCGAGCCGGAGGCCTACCGGCGCCTGGCCGAGCTCTGCTCCCGCGTCGACCCGGAGGGCCTGCTGCTCGCGAACCACCCGATCCCGACCGTCTGAGGGTACGCTTGACCCCAGCGCGGTCATGACGCAAGGGAGGTCGGCGGTGGCGACGACGACGGGTACGTCCATCGAGCAGATCCTGGGCGACGAGGCCGAGGATCTCCTGAGCCACCGGTGCGGGACGATCCCCGCCGAGCGCCTGACGCTCCCCTCGCCGGGGTGGGTCGACGAGCAGATCGCCGGCTCGGACCGCCCGGCGCCGGTGCTGCGGTCCCTGCAGTCCCTGCTCGACCACGGCCGCCTGGCCGGGACGGGCTACATGTCGATCCTGCCGGTCGACCAGGGCATCGAGCACTCGGCCGGGGCCTCGTTCGCGCCCAACCCGGACTACTTCGATCCGCTCCGCATCGTCGAGCTCGCGGTCGAGGGCGGGTGCAACGCCGTCGCGACCACCCTCGGCGCGCTCGGCCTGGCGTCGCGCCGCTGGGCCCACCGCATCCCCTTCCTGCTCAAGCTCAACCACAACGAGTTCCTGTCGTACCCCAACGCGTACGACCAGATCATGTTCGCCTCGGTCCACCAGGCGCGCGAGCTGGGCGCGGTGGCCGTCGGGGCCACGATCTACTTCGGCTCGGAGGAGTCGAAGCGCCAGATCCAAGAGGTCTCGGCGGCCTTCGAGGCGGCCCACGAGCACGGCATGGCGACGGTGCTCTGGTGCTACCTCCGCAACGCCGCCTTCAACAGGACCAAGGAGGGCGGCCCGGACTACAGCGTGGCCGCCGACCTCACGGGGCAGGCCAACCACCTCGGCGTGACCATCGAGGCGGACATCATCAAGCAGAAGCTGCCCGAGACGGCGGCGCCGGGCTTCGTCGACCTGCAGTTCGGCCGCTCGGACCCGAGGATGTACTCCGAGCTGATGAGCGACCACCCGATCGACATGACCCGCTACCAGGTGGCCAACTGCTACATGGGGCGCATCCCGCTGATCAACTCGGGCGGCGCGTCGGCCGGGGACAGCGACGTGCGCGACGCCGTCCGCACGGCGGTGGTCAACAAGCGCGCCGGGGGCGCGGGCCTGATCTCGGGCCGCAAGGCCTTCCGGCGGCCGTTCGGCCAGGGCGTCGAGCTGCTGAACGCGGTGCAGGACGTCTTCCTCTCGGACGAGGTCACGATCGCCTGATGGGCCGGATCAGCCGCGGGTGGGAGCTGACGAAGACGAGCTGGGCCGTGCTCCGCTCCGACGGCGCGCTGGCGGTCTTCCCGATCCTCGCGGCGCTGGCGTCGATCTGCCTGGCGGCGGCCTTCGGGCTGCCGTCGTGGGCCCTCTTCGACCACGACCAGAACGTGGTCGCCGTGATCCTGGCCGCGATCGGGATCTACGCGCTGACCTTCGCCGGCGTCTTCTTCAACGTCGCCCTGGCCGCCGCCGCGGCCCAGGTGCTGGACGGTCAGGACGCGACCGTCGCCAGCGGGCTGGCCGTGGCCCGCACGCGGCTGGGGGCGATCTCGGGCTGGGCTGCGATGGTCGCGAGCGTCAACATCATCATCCGCGGGCTTGCGGAGCGGGCCGGGCCGCTGGGCGACCTGCTGCTCGGCGGCATCGCCGTGGCCTGGAACCTGGTGACCTTCCTGGCCGTCCCGGTGATCGCCCTGGAGGGCACCGGCCCCATCGACACCCTCAAGCGCTCGGCCGGCATCTTCCGCGAGCGCTGGGGCGAGCAGATCACCGGCCAGGTGTCGATCGGCGGGATCGTGTTCCTGGCGGCCCTGATCCCGGCGGTGATCCTGATCCTGATCGGCACCGCGATCGGCTCGGTTGGGATGGGCATCCTGATCGGCCTGGCGGTCGTGATCCTGATCGTCGCCGCGATCATCAGCACCGCGCTGTCGCAGATCTTCGCCGTCGCGCTCTACCGGTACGCGGTCGGCGAGGGCGCCACGGGCCGCTTCACCGAGCAGGAGCTGTCCACCGCGGTGCGTCCGCGGGGCCAGCCGGGGGGCACCATCTGAGGACCCTCCTGCGCCTGCTGCCGGCCCTTGGCCTGCTGCTGGCGCTCGCGGTTCCCGCGGGGGCCGCGTCCTCCCCCGGCCAGGAGCTGGCCGAGAAGCACGCGCCGATCGTGGTCCTCAAGGACCAGGACACGCCGCCGTGCGACACGAGCGGCGAGCAGTACGACCCCACCTCGGTCGAGACCGTGCTGGGCAAGCCGCGGATCTCCCTGGTGGGCCCGAAGCCGCCCGGCGGCACCGCCCCCTCGATCCCGGCTCCCGTGGCCGCCGACCTCTATGGCAAGGGGAAGGACTGGTACCTCGACTACCCCGGCAACCCCTACGACCCGCACTGCACGTTCGCCAGGGACGCGATCGCCCTCGGCCAGGGGAAGCCCCCGGTCGCGTACGCCCACATCGTCACCCAGCCCGACCGGCCGGGGCGCCTCGCGCTCCAGTACTGGTTCTTCTACTACTTCAACCAGTTCAACGACCTGCACGAGGGCGACTGGGAGATGGCCCAGCTCGTCTTCGACGCCGCCACGCCGGCCGAGGCGCTCGAGCGGGGCCCGGTGGCGATCGGCTACTCGCAGCACGACGGCGGCGAGCGGGCCGACTGGGACGACGAGAAGCTGGAGCGCGACGGCGACCACCCGGTGGTCTACTCGGCCGCGGGGTCGCACGCGAACTACTTCTCATCCCAGCTCTGGCTGGGCCGCAGCGCGGCTGAGGGCTTCGGCTGCGACGACACCACCGGGTCCTCGCGCCGCGTGTCGCCCGAGGCCCGCCTGGTGCGCGAGCCCTCCGGCCCGGACGAGCCCTACGCGTGGCTGGCGTTCGAGGGCAACTGGGGGCAGAAGGCGAAGGGGCTGTTCAACGCGCCGACCGGGCCCAACACCAACAAGAAGTGGGAGCGGCCGTTCGACTGGGACGCCAAGCTGCGCGACTCGTCGATCTCGGTGCCGGGCGAGGGGGCGCTCGGGCTCACGGTCACCGGCTTCTTCTGCAACGCGGTGGCCTTCGGCTCGCAGATCTACGCCAACGCCCTGGAGTCGCCCGTCTGGGTGGCGGTCGGGCTCATCGTGCTGACCCTGGTCGTCGCCGGAACGGCCCGCCAGACGCGCTGGTCGCCGATCGCGATGTGGCCGCTGGTCGCGCCGCGCGCGGCCGGTCAGGTGGTGCGTGCGGCGCGCCGCATCTATCGCCGCAACTTCTGGTTGCTCTCGCGCATCGGGCTCATCTTCGTGCCCCTCGCCGCGCTGGGCAGCGCCATTCAGGCCGGGTTCTTCCAGATCCCGGCCTTCGAGGCCCTGCGGGACATCGACGGCGAGCACGGCCGCCTGACGCTCCCGGTCGCGCTGATCGTGGGCGGCGCCGGCAGCCTGATCGCGTACCTGTTCATGGCGGCGGCCACGGCCCACGCCATCCGCCAGGCCGAGGTGGGCCGCCGGGTGGGCGCGTTCGAGGCCTATCGCGCCCTCGCCCTGCGCTGGAAGTCGTTGCTGGCCGCGCTGGTGATGAGCTCCGTGGCGGTCCTGCTGCTGTTCGTCAGCGTCATCGGCATCCCGTGGGCGATCCGCCAGCTGACCCGCTGGGTCTTCTTCCCGCAGGTCTGCGTCTTCGAGGGGCGCTCGGCGCGCGACTGCCTCCGGCGGAGCTCCGAGTTGGTGCGCGGGCGCTGGTGGCGCACGGCGGCGCTCTCGCTGATCCTGATCGGGATCGGGCTCGCCACCGGCCTGGTGGTCGGCATGTTCCTGCTGCTGTTCACGAGCCTGCCGCTGCCGGTCGTGAACTTCGTCGGCTCGCTGGTCTACGTCGTGGCGCTGCCCTATGTGGCCGTCGCCCTCACCCTGGCCTACGGCGACCGGGTCGCCCGCGGCCCGCAGCCCAAGGCGCAGCGCTGGCGGGTCCGGCTCTGGCGCCGCATCCGCGGCCGGCAGCCGGGCGAGGGCCCGGTCCCCGCGCCCGGCAGCCCGTAGCGGTGCGGGCGCTCGTCCAAGACCCCGCCGCGCCGGGCGGCCTGCGCCTCGCCGAGGCGCCCGACCCGCGGCCGGGCCCGGTCGAGGTGCTGGTCGAGGTGGGGGCCACCTCGCTCAACTTCGGCGAGCTGGCGTTCATGGCCGAGCGGCGGGCCCCCGGCGAAGTGCCCGGCTGGGACGCCGCCGGCGTCGTGGTCCGGGCGGCCGCCGACGGCTCGGGCCCGCCCGCCGGCGCCCGCGTCGTCACCTTCTCCCCGTCCGGCGCCTGGGCACTCCTGCGGGCCGTCGCCACCGATGAGCTGGCCGAGGTGCCCGACGGCGTCGACCTCGGCGCCGCGAGCGCCCTGCCCGTGGCGGGCGTCACCGCGCTCCGCGCCCTGCGCCGCCTGGGGCCGGTGCTCGGCCGGCGCGTGCTGGTCACGGGCGCCTCGGGCGGCGTCGGTCGCTTCGCGGTGCAGCTCGGGGCCCGGGCGGGTGCCCGGGTCGTGGCCGCGGTGGGCAGCCCGGCGCGCGGCGAGGGCCTGCGCGAGCTCGGTGCCGCCGAGGTGGTCGTCGGCCTGGAGGGAGTTGAGGGGCGCGTCGCCGGCGCCATCGACAACGTGGGCGGGCCGCAGCTGGCGCAGGCCCTGGCGCTGCTCGAGCCGGGCGGGCTCGTCCTCAGCGTCGGCCAGGCGTCGCTGCAGCCCACCACCATCGACTTCGAGGCGACGCGGATGCGCTCGGGCGGCGCCCGGATCGAGGCGTTCACGGTCGGCACGGGCTTCGGCCGCGACCTCGCCGTCCTCGTCGAGCTGCTTGCCGCCGGCGCGCTCGACCCCCAGGTCGGCTGGCGCGGGCCCTGGGAGCGGGTCGCCGAGGCCGTGGCGGCGCTGCTCGGCCGGAGGGTGCGGGGCAAGGCCGTGCTCGACGTCGGCTGAGGGCGGGCGTCGACGCGCCTCATGACCGCGCCCGCGGTGCCGATGACAGAGGGGATGCCCACCGGCCCCCAGGAGCACCAGGTCATGGACGATCTTGCAGACGCCCCCGTCGAGGCCCCGCCCGACGCGCGCGCGGCGATGTCCCGGCACGCGGCGCGCGCGGCGCGCGACACGCGCCGGTTCGCCCTCACCCTGCTGCTGCGCCGGCGCATCACCGTCCGCCAGTACCGCATCTGGTGCCGCGACGCCCGCGCCGACCTGCGGGCGGTCCAGAGCGAGATGCGCCGGCCCGGGCGGCGCCCGCGGCGCTACTCGTAGAACGCCAGCGTGGCGAGGACGGCGTAGAGCCCGATCAGGGCGTAGCCCTCGAACTCCAGGGCGGCGCCGTCGCCGGTGATCTGCCAGACGGCGATCGCGGTCAGCGCGAGCGCGCCCACGTAGACCGGTGACGTGACGAAGGTCAGCGACGGGTCGAAGAACAGGGACAGCAGCACCAGGGCGGGGAAGAGGAACGCCGCGATCTGGGCCACGGAGTTCTTCACCACCGAGACCGCCAGCTCCGACTTGCCCTTCGCCGCGAGCACCACGCCCACGACGTGCTCGACCGCGTTGCCGGCGATCGCGATGATGACCAGGCCGATGAAGGCGCGCGAGAGGCCGAGGTCCTCGGCCGTCCCGTCGATCGAGTCGACGAAGTAGTCCGAGACCAGCGCCGCGCCGACCGCGGCCACCGTCAGCAGCGCCACCGCCGGCGCCAGGCCGAGCCGCGACCGACCGGCCGAGGGCTCCTCGGGCGCCGGCTCCTGGTGCTCGCCGCCGCCGCGGAGGTAGGAGATCACCCAGACGGCGTAGACCACCAGCAGGACGATCGCCCCGACGATCGAGATCGCCTCGGCGTGGCGGCTGGCGCGGTCGCCGATCTGGTCCGAGACGCCGAGGATCACGATGATGAACACCGCCAGCAGCAGCAGCGTGGCGGTGTCGTTCGGCAGGCGGCTGCCGAAGCGCATGACGCCGTCGGGCGCCCGCCGGGCCCCCACGACGAGCGTCATGCCCAGCACGAGCAGGGCGTTCGCGAACAGCGAACCGAGGATCGACGTCTGGGCCACGACGATCTCACCCGCCGACAGCGCGAACAGCACCACGAACAGCTCCGGCAGGTTGCCCAGCGTCGACTGCAGCACCCCGGTGACCGCGGGGCCGAAGCGCTCGCCGATCGCCTCCGTCGCGAAGGAGACGATCCACGCCAGGCCACCGAGCGAGACCGCGCCCACCAGGAACACCGCCAGGTCGGGCGCGCCGCCGAAGTGCAGGGCGGCGGTGAGGGCGGCGCCCGCCACCACGACCGCGATGAGCGCGATCCTGGGCGCGCCGATGGCGGCGGAGGCCGGCGCGGCGGTCACGCGGGCAGGCTACCCGCCGGCGCCGCGCGCGGGCCCGCCGAGCGCGGTCGCCCCCCGCTCCACCGGCGCGGGCCGCTAGCGTGCGCAGGATGCGCAAACCGCTCCTGCTCGCCGTCGACGAGGATCGGGAGGCCCTCGAGGGCCTCCGGACCCAGCTGATCCACCGGTACGCCCGCGATTACGACGTCGCGTGCCTCACCGAACCGGACGAGGCGGCACGGACGCTGACGGAGCTCGCACAGCGCGGCGAGGAGGTGGCGCTGGTGCTCGCGGCAACGGCGTTCTCGCGGGCGACCGGACGTCACCTGGTCGAGCGCGTGCATCAGCTCCACCCGCACGCCAAGCGCGCGCTGCTGGTCGCCGCGGACGTCTGGCTGGACCAGCCGGCCGCCGCCGCGATCCGCGATGCGATGGCCCTCGGGCGCATCGACTACTTCGTGCCGCGGCCCGCGGGCTCGCCCGACGAGGTCTTCCACGACGCCGTGTCGAGCTTCCTGCTCGAGTGGGCGACGGAGCGTCGCCTCGTTCCGCAGACCGTTCACATCGTGGCCGAGACGTGGTCGGGCCGGGCCCATGAGCTGAGGGGGGCCTTCGAGCAGTGCGCGGTGCCGCACACCTTCTTCCTGGCGGAGTCGGACGAGGGGCGGGAGCTGCTCGCCCGGGCGGGCACCCACGCGAAGCTCCCGCTGATGGTGCTTCCCGACGGCCGGGTGCTGAGCGACCCGTCCAACGCTCAGATCGCCGAGGCCGCGGGGGCCCCGGCGGAGTTCGAGCAGCGCGTCTACGACGTCGTCATCGTCGGCGCGGGGCCGGCGGGCCTGTCGGCGGCCGTCTACGGCGCCTCGGAGGGACTGCGCATCCTCGTGGTGGACGAGGGCGGCGTCGGCGGTCAGGCCAGGTCGAGCACCCTCATCCGCAACTACCTCGGCTTCCCCAAGGGCGTCAGCGGCAGCCGGCTCGCCGAGCAGGCGTACGAACAGGCGTCGGTGTTCGGCGCGAGCTTCGTGCTCATGCATCGCGCGACCGTCCTGAGCCGCTCCGGGCAGCGGCTCAGCGTGTCGCTGGCGGACGGGCGGCGGGTGAGCGCGAGGGCGGTGATCCTCGCCACCGGCGCCAGCTACCGCCGCCTGGACGTCCCCTCGCTGGAGGCCCTGCAGGGCGCGGGCGTGTACTACGGTGGCCCGGTCTCGGAGGCGCCCGGGCTGAGCGGCAAGGACGTCTACATCGCCGGCGGCGGGAACTCCGCCGGGCAGGCGGCCCTGCATCTGGCGCGGTACGCGCGCCGCGTCACCCTCGTCGTGCGCGCGCGGTCGCTCGAGGCCGGGATGTCCCACTACCTGGTGCGCGGGATCGCGGCGACGCCGAACGTGGAGGTGCGCGCGGACACCGCGGTGGTCGGGGGCGGCGGCGGCGTCGGTCTCCAGCGACTGGTCCTGCGCGACCGCGCCACCGGCGACGAGGACACGTGCGCCGCCGACGCCCTCTTCGTGATGATCGGGGCCCGCCCCCACAGCGACTGGCTGCCCGCGGACATCGCCAGAGACGCCCACGGGTTCCTGCTCACGGGCGGGGAGGTCCTGGACGACGATCGCTGGCCGCTGGAGCGCCGGCCGCTCTCCCTGGAGACGAGCATGCCAGGGGTGCTGGCGGCCGGCGACGTGCGACGCGCCTCGGTGAAGCGCGTGGCCTCCGCGGTCGGGGAGGGCGCCAACGCGGTGCAGATCGTCCAGAGCATCCTGGCGGCGTAGTGGGCCGACTGCGGCGGCCTCGTCGCCGAAGCCGGGTCCGCGCCTGGCCCGTCAACAGAAGGCGGCGACGAAGAACCCGCGATCGGCTTCGGCGTTCGTTTGGTCGAAGGTTTGAACCGCCACTAGGCGCGGGTCGGCTGGGTCGACGGTGGGACTTGTCCCGGCAGTGCCCTGGGTTACGTTGCCCGCAGAGGTGGGGAACCCCCTGCCTGACGTCGTGAGGACTGCACATCCCGCCAGCGAGCGGTTGAACGCGAGGACGTAGGACCCCAACGTCGTGTGGCTGATGCCGTCCACGCCACTCTGGAACGCGAGGGTTCCCTCCGAGTTGACGTAGGCGAACAGCTTGGTGGCAGGCGCACCGGGCTGGCCGGGAAGGCCCCGGTCTCCCCGTTGACCCGGTGGCCCCTGGAGGCGGAGGCCGGGGGAGAACTCCCGGGCCGTCAGCGTGCCGTCCCGGAGCTCGGAGGCTCCCACGGCGTTCCGCTTGATCTCCGCCGCGCCCACGGCGTTGCCCCTGATCTCCGACGCCCCGACTGCGTTCGTCTTGATCTGATCGTCGCCCACGCTGTTCCGTGGCAGCGACGCGGCCCACGCCACGCCACCACCGAGCACCAGCAACAGGCACAGGGTCGAAACGACGTTGGCGTAGGTCAGGTGGCTGAGCAGCTTGCCGAGCATTCGAGGCCTCCATTGGCGGCGCCGTGCGGGATTCGAACCCCGCGACCTTCGGATTGAGACCGCCTGCAGGCGACCGCCGGCCTAGCCGCCCCTCGTGAGCAGCCAGAAGGCGATCGCGCTCCAGAAGGCGAGGCTCACGACCATCAGCACGACGAGCGCGACGGCGTCGGGGTGCCGGGCCGGGTCGTGGCGTGGGCCCCGCACGCCGCGCGCCAGCAGGCGGCGGCGCTGCGACCCGGCGTGGCCCGCCACGAGGGCGTAGGCCGCGACGGCGGTGACCGCCAGCAGGACCATCCCGATCGCCAGCGCCGCGAGCGCCGGCCCGTCCGTCGGCGCGAGGCCGCCCAGGGCGGCGACCACGCCCGAGCCGCCGTCGGCGCCGTCCTCCCCGTCCTGGACGGCCGCCTGGGTCGCCCGCGCCAGGCCCTGCTGCGCCGCGAGCGCGATCCCGCCGGCACCGGCGGCGGTCGCGCCGCCACCGGCCCGACCCCCGTCCGCGGCGGCGGCCGTCGCGCCGGCGACGCGATTGGAGAGCAGCCGGCCCAGCTCCGTGCACGCGTCGGCGACCCGCGCCACGACCGTCACGACCCGGGCCGGAGCGCGGCCGCCGAGGGAGCGCGCCGGGCCGCCGGACGCCTCCACGGCGCCCGAGCGCTGTGCGGTCACGGCTCCGGTCGCCGCGGCGCGCCCCTCGGATCCTCCCGCGTCGGCCGACGAGGACCGCTTCCCGCCGCCGCCGACGGCCTCGCCCGATTCAGGCGCCGCCGGCGCCGGCTGCGTCGGCGCGGCCACGGTGGGCGACGGCAGGCTCGGCGCGGCCGGGACGGGGTTCGCCGGGAGCTTGATCGACGGCAGAGGGGCGGGAAGCGACGGCGACGGCAGCGTCGGGGTCGGGGATGCGGGCGTTGGCGCGGGCGTCGCGGGAACCGGCACCGGGA
>DATLLV010000148.1:0-3497 GCA_035537655.1 Miltoncostaeaceae bacterium | reverse complement strand
GGAGCGGATGGCGAAGCCACGCGGCAGGGCGAGATCGAAGGCCAAGGGGCGCAAGGGCGGCGCGCCCGCGCAGCGCAAGCGGCGGCCCCAGCTCTCGCTGGAGGAGATCGACTGGAAGAACTACCCCTCGCTGCGGCGCTTCGTCAGCGAGCGGGGCAAGATCCGCTCCCGGCGCATCACCGGGCTGTCGCGGCGCCAGCAGTCGCTGGTGTCGTCGGCGGTGAAGCGCGCGCGGACCATGGGGCTGCTGCCCTACCCGGACCAGGACCGCAAGGTCCGCTAGCCGCCCGGTGGGGGCCGCCCGGCGGGGTTCCCCCGGCTCCGGCGCCCGTGAGATGATCGCCCCCCGCTGCCGCCTGGGGGCGCGATGACCGGACCGCTTCGCTGGGCCATCTCGGGCACCTACCTCGAAGCCTGCAACTGCGAGGCGATCTGCCCGTGCCGCAGGGTCGGCGGCCGGGCCGGCGGGCGCTCGACCTACGGCGAGTGCATCGGCGCGCTCTCGTGGGCGGTGGGGTCGGGCGGCGTCGGCGACGTGGACCTGGCCGGCCTCGGCGCCGTGATGGCGACCCGTTACCACGACGACGAGCCGGGCTCGCCGTGGACGTTCGCCCTCTTCGTGGACGAGCGCGGCGACGAGCGCCAGCGCCAGGCGCTGGCCGACGTCCTGACCGGGCGCCTGGGCGGGACCCCCATGCGCCAGTTCCCGTGGGCCTTCAAGGCGAGCGAGCCGCTGGGCTGGCGGGCGGCGGCGATCGAGATCGACCACACGCCCGGCCGCGGCTGGCTTCGCGTCGGCGAGCGGGTCGTGCTGAGGGTGCGCGGCCCCGTCGAACGCCAGGAGCCCGTCACCTGCATCATCCCGGGCCACGACCGCGACGGGAGGGAGCTCTACGCGGACCTCCTGCACGTCGACGAGGGCCCGCTCGCCATCGACCTGGCCGGCAGGTGCGCCTACGAGGCGACGTTCGCCTACGCCTCCGACCCCTAGGCCGGCGCGGTGACGACCTCGACCGCGGCGACCCGGTGGCGGGCCGGCCCACGCGGCGCGACGGCCGTGACGGGGGCGCTGCTGCTGGCGGCGCTCGTCACCTGGGTCGTGACGGCCGAGCGCATGCGCGGCATGGACGCGGGCCCCGGGACCGACCTGGGCGGCCTCGGCTGGTTCCTCGGCGTCTGGGTGACCATGATGGCCGCGATGATGCTGCCGTCGGCCGTGCCGATGGTGACGGTCGTCCACCGCGTCTCGGCCGAGCGCCCGGGCGGCACGGCCGGCCCGGAGGCCGCGACGACCGCGTTCGTCGCCGGCTACCTGGCGGCGTGGACCGCGTACGGGCTGGTCGCGTACGGGGTCTTCCGGGCCGTCGTCGCCCTCGACCCGGCGTTCCTGGCCTGGGACCGCCAGGGCCCGCTCGTCGCGGGGGCGGCCGTCGCCGCGGCGGGCCTCTACCAGCTCACCCCGCTCAAGCGGGCGTGCCTGCGGCGCTGCCGCACGCCCCTGCACTGGGTCATGCACCGCTGGCGCCCGGGGGCCAGGGGCGCCGTCGCGATGGGGGCCGAGCACGGGGCATGGTGCATCGGGTGCTGCTGGGCCCTCATGGTCGTGTTGTTCGCGCTCGGCGCGATGAGCATCGCGTGGATGGCGCTGGTCGCCGCGCTCGTGCTGGTCGAGAAGGTGCTGCCGCGGGGCGAGCGCCTCGCGACGGCCGTGGCCGCGGTGCTCCTCGTCCTCGGCGTCTGGACCGCCGTCGCCTCGTCGAGCGTGCCCTGGCTCACCTCGCCGGGCTCCGCCGCGATGCCGGCGATGATGGACGGCCACGAGCCGGCGACGATGGACGGGCACGACGGGTCCATGGCGCCCTGACCGGCGCGCCGTCCGGCCCGCCGGTCACCATGGGGACGGTGCCTCGCCGCCCTCCGACGCCCGCCGCGCTGCCCGTTCGGGGGGCGCGCAGGCGCGCTTACCCGTCCATGATCTTCCCGTCGTCACCGCCGCGCCGGCAGGGCGGGCCCGGAGGGGGCCCGTGCTAGACTCGGCCCGTCGGGAAACCGATCGCCATGTACTTCTCAGCCGTGGGATCGCACCTCTCGCGCGTCCCCCGCGGGTCCTGCCCCTCGACCTCCCGCACAGCTCTCACGCCCGTCGATCCCCGCCGGCGCGCTTTCGCGTCTTCGGGCTCGGGTGAGTAGGAAGGGGAATCCCGATGTTCGAACGGTTCACGGAGCGCGCGCGTCAGGTCGTCGTCCTGGCGCAGGAAGAGGCGCGCACCCTCAAGCACAACTACATCGGGACCGAGCACATCCTCCTGGGCCTGCTGCGCGAGGAGGAGGGCCTGGCGGCCCGGGTGCTCGAGGGCCTCGAGATCACGGTGGAGGAGGTCCGCGCCCAGGTGATCCGCATCGTCGGGTCGGGCGAGGAGGTCACCTCCGGGCAGATCCCGTTCACCCCGCGGGCGAAGAAGGTGCTCGAGCTGGCGCTGCGGGAGGCGCTCTCGCTCGGCCACAACTACATCGGCACCGAGCACATCCTGCTCGGCCTGGTGCGCGAGAACGAGGGCGTCGCGGCGCGCATCCTCGCCGACTTCGACGCCGATTCGGAGAAGATCCGCAACGAGATCATCCGCATGCTGTCCGGCCCCGGCCGGCGTCAGCAGGGCCAGGGCGCGGGCGGCCAGAGCGGCGACAAGAAGTCGAGCAAGCTGCTCGACCAGTTCGGCCGCAACCTCACCAAGCTCGCGGCCGAGGGCAAGCTCGACCCGGTGGTCGGGCGCCAGAACGAGATCGAGCGGGTCATGCAGATCCTCTCGCGGCGCACGAAGAACAACCCGGTCCTGATCGGCGAGCCCGGCGTGGGCAAGACGGCCGTCATCGAGGGGCTGGCCCAGCGCATCGCCACGAACGAGGTCCCCGAGCTGCTGCGGAACAAGCAGATCTACACGCTCGACCTCGCGGCCCTCGTCGCCGGCTCGAAGTACCGCGGCGAGTTCGAGGAGCGCCTGAAGAAGGTGATGAAGGAGATCACCCAGCGCGGCGACATCATCCTGTTCATCGACGAGCTCCACAACCTCGTGGGCGCGGGCGCCGCCGAAGGCGCGATCGACGCGGCCTCGATCCTCAAGCCGGCCCTCGCCCGCGGCGAGCTCCAGACCGTCGGCGCCACCACGCTCGACGAGTACCGCAAGTACCTGGAGCGCGACTCCGCGCTCGAGCGCCGCTTCCAGAAGATCAACGTGGACGAGCCCACCCAGGAGGAGACCGAGCAGATCCTGCGCGGCCTCCGCGACCGGTACGAGGCCCACCACCGCGTCACGATCACCGACGAGGCGCTCGCCGCCGCGGCGAACCTCGCCGACCGCTACATCTCCGACCGCTTCCTGCCGGACAAGGCCATCGACCTCATCGACGAGGCGTCGTCGCGCATGCGGATCAAGACCATGACCGCGCCGCCGACCTACCGCGAGCTCGAGGAGGAGATCGACCAGGTCCGCAAGGAGAAG
>DATLLV010000147.1:0-9578 GCA_035537655.1 Miltoncostaeaceae bacterium | reverse complement strand
GCCAAACGCCCGTCACGAGCGCCGAGGAGCTGGAACGGACCCTGGCGGCGTGACGCGCCGCGCTCGCATCGGTAGGAATTCAGCGCGCATGCGCACGCGACCTGGAGGTGGAGGCGTGACGGCAGGGAGAGGGCGGACGGGACTGGCGCTCATCGTGGCGGCCGCGGTTGCCGCGGCGGGCGTCGCCGGCGTGGCCACCGCGGCCAAGGCGCCGGCGAAGCGCAACCTCACGGCGAGCGGCACGAAGCTCGCCTTCAGCAAGAAGACCCTCAGCGCGCCGCGGGGCGCGGTGCAGCTGATCCTGACGAACAAGTCGGCCCTGGACCACGACGTGGCGTTCAAGGGCAAGAACATCACCACGAAGAAGGGCAAGGTCGTCGGCCGCAACGGCGTCTCGAAGGTCACGATCACCCTGAAGCCCGGCAAGTACACCTACTTCTGCAGCGTGAGCGGCCACGAGGCGGCCGGCATGAAGGGCACGCTGACGGTCGTCAGGTGACGTGAGGGCGCGGCGGGCGGCCCCGTGGCCGTCGCCGTCGCGCCGGGCGGCGGGGCGGCGCCTGTTACGGCGCCGTCTCAGCCCACCGTGAACGGGATGTGCATCCCCATCGCGTAGTGGTTGCCCTGGCGGCAGTAGATCTCGTACGTGCCCGCGCCGATGTTCGCGTCCACGGACTGGGTCTGGCCGGCCGCGGCCTCCGGCGTCTCGGTCAGGACCGGGTTGCCCGGCCCGAGGCGGACGCCGGCGAAGTGGGACAGGCTCGACGTGTTCACGATGGTCAGTTGCATCGGCCCGGGGGTCGCGCTCGCCTCTATCTCGACGTACATCGTGTCGGGCCCGGTGACGTGCAGGGTGATCACCTGCGGCGGCCCGGGCGGCGCCCCGGGCGCCGGCGGCGGCCCGGTGGCTGGCGCCCCGCCGCCGGGGGCGGGGGCGCCGCCGCCCTGCGCGGCCGCGCACAGGCCGCCCGCCGCGCGCATGAGGCCGATGGCGCGACGCATCGAGGCCTTCTTGCGGCGCAGGACCTTCGGCGGCGCCTTCGCCGCCCCCTTGAGCGCGGCCGCCCGCAGGCGCCGGGCCGGCCGGGCCTTGGGCGCACCGGCGGCGCAGGCGCCCGCCGGGGCGAGCCTCCTGAACCGCGCATCGAGCCCGGCGAGCGGCGACCGCACCGCCGTGAGGTGCGCGGCGTGACCGGCGGGGGCGGGGTCGTCCGCCTGCGCTCCGAGGGCTGAGCCCAGCGCGAGCGCCGCGGCTGCGGCGGCGCAGGCGACCAGGCAGAGCACGATGGGGCGGCGCATGGTCCTCGCCCTCCCGGGACGACGAGCCGGCCGTCCCCGACACTACGACGCGCCCGCGGGGCGGGCAAGGCTCGTAGGCTGGCCCGGTGGCCCGCCTGGCCGTGACCGCCCGCCTCTCCGACCCGGACGCCGTGGCGCGCCTGCGCGCCGCGGGCCACGACGTCGCCGTCCGCGACGACCCGCGGCCCGCGTCGCCCGCCGAGCTGCTGGCCCTGACGGCGGGGCGCGAGGGGCTGCTGTGCCTGCCGGCCGACCGCGTCGACGCCGCCTTCCTCGACGCCTCGGGCGTGCGCTGGGTGTCGAACCACGCCGTCGGCACCGACAACATCGACCTGGCGGCCGCGGCCGATCGCGGCGTCGCCGTGGCGAACACCCCCGGCGTGCTGGACGACGCCGCCGCCGACCTCTGCGTCGCGCTGGCCCTGTCGGCGGCGCGGCGGGTCGCCGAGGGCGACCGCCTGGTGCGCGCCGGCGGCTGGACCGGCTTCTCGACCGACCTGCTGCTGGGCCTGGACCTGGCCGGGGACACCGTCGCGCTGGTGGGCCTGGGCGCCATCGGCCGGGGGGTCGCCCGCCGCCTGGTCACCGGCTTCGGCATGCGCGGCCTGTACGTCGCCCGCCGCCCCCACCCCGACGACGAGCGGGCCCTGGGCGTGGAGCGGGCGGACCTCGACGAGGCGCTCGCCGCCGCCGCCCTGGTGACGCTCCACGTGCCGCTGACGGCCGACACGCGCGGCCTGATCGGCGCGCGCGAGCTCGCGCTGATGCGCCCGGGGGCGGTGCTGGTGAACATCTCGCGCGGGCCGATCGTCGACGAGGGCGCCCTGACCGCGGCCCTGCGGGCGGGGCGCATCGGCGCGGGGCTCGACGTCTTCGAGCGCGAGCCCATCGGCGCGGACCACCCGCTGGCGTCGCTGCCCAACGTCGTCCTGACGCCCCACATCGCCAGCGCGGGGCGGGTCACCCGCGCCCGCATGGCCGCGCTGGCGGCCGACAACCTGCTCGCCATGGCCGCCGGCCGCCGCCCGCCGAGCCCGGTCGTCTGGGAGGGGAGCGTCGTCGCCTGACGACCCCTCCCTCTTCGACGACATGTACCGCGCGGCGGACGGCGACGCGGGCCGGATCCCGTGGGCTCGGCTCGAGCCGCTGCCCCAGCTGGTGCGGTGGCTCGACGACCGCCCTCCGCCCCCGGGGACGCTGGCGCTGGTGGTGGCCTGCGGCCTGGGCGACGACGCCGAGGAGCTCGCCGGGCGCGGCTGCGCCGTGACGGCCTTCGACGTCTCGCCGGCGGCGATCGCGTGGGCCCGCGCCCGCTTCCCGCGGAGCGCGGTCGACTACCTGGTCGCCGACCTCCTGGCCCCGCCCGCCGCCTGGGTCCGGGCCTTCGGGGTGGTGGTCGAGAACCGCACGATCCAGTCGCTCGCGCCCGAGCACCACGCCCCGGCGGCCGCCGCCATCGCAGGGACGGTCGCGCCGGGCGGGGCGCTGTTCGTCTACGCGACCGCGCGGCCGCCGGGGCCGCGGCGCCCGGGGCCGCCCTGGCTGCTCGACCGCGACGAGCTGCGCGCCTTCGAGGGCGCCGGGCTGCGCGAGACCGCCTTCGCCGAGGAGCCCGACCCCCAGCGCGGCCTGCTGACCTTCCGGGCCGCCTACGAGCGCGATCCCTGAGCGCCGCGGGGGCGGCGCGGGCTCGCGGCGGGGGCGGGCCGCTATCCTGGGCGCATGGCGGACCTGGCGGAGCTCACCTCGATGATCGAGCACGCCCTGCCCGGCGCGTCGGCCGAGGTCGTCGACCAGGGCGGGGGCGACCACCTCGCCGCCGTGGTCGTCGCCCCGCAGTTCGCCGGCCTGTCGCGCATCGAGCAGCACAGGCTCGTCTACGCGGCGGTGCAGAGCCGGCTCGACGACGGCAGCATCCACGCGCTCGCCCTGAGGACCCGCGCACCGGAGGCGACATGACCGACACCATCACGATGTCCGAGCAGGAGATCCTCGACCAGATCCAGAGCGAGGTCGCCGAGAACCGCGTGTTCCTCTACATGAAGGGCACGCCCGAGATGCCCCGATGCGGCTTCTCGAACCAGGTCGTCCAGATCCTGAACCACGTCGGCGCGGACTACGGCGCGCGTGACATCCTGGTCGACCCGCGCATCCGGGTCGTGCTCTCGGGCTGGTCGGAGTGGCCGACGATCCCGCAGCTCTTCGTGGACGGGAAGCTCGTCGGCGGCTGCGACATCGTCACCGAGATGTTCCAGGACGGGGAGCTCCAGGAGGTCCTGGGGGCCAAGTAGCGCGGGCCGGCCGGCCGGCTCCGTGAACCAGGTCTTCGCGGCCGACGAGCCGCTCGCCGAGCTGCACGCGCACCTCGGCGGCGGCGTCGACGCCGCGACGATGTGGGAGCTCGCCCACGAGCAGGGCATCAAGCTCCCCTACCGCGACTACTGGGAGTTCGCCGCGGCGACCAACGTCGGCGCGGGCACCGACGGGCTGGCCGGCCTCGACCGCATCTACCACCTCACCGAGCTGATCCAGAGCAGCCCGGAGGGGGTCTTCCGGGCGGTCCACGGGATGATCTCGGGCGGGTACCGCTCGCAGCGCATCACGACCCACGAGGTGCGCTTCAACCCCGCCAAGCGCAACCGCGGCGGCGAGCGCGACCTGGACGCGATCGTGATGGCCGCGGTGCACGGCATCGACCGGGCGACGCTCGAGTACCCGGTGCGGGCGGGCCTGATCCTGATGATGGACCGCATCTTCCCGCCGGAGCTCAACGCCGCCGTGGTCGAGCGGGCGATCCGCTTCCGCGGCCGCGGCGTGGTGGCGGTCGACATCGCCGGCCCCCGGCCGCGCGGCGGCGAGGTCCCGTACCCCTACCGCGACCTCGCGCCGCTGGTGGAGCGGGCGCGCGACGCGGGCCTGGGCGTGACCCTGCATGCCGGCGAGGAGGGCGTGAACGCGCCCGAGCCGGCGCCGTACGTCGAGGAGATGCGCCAGGCCCTGGAGCTGGGCGTCGACCGGATCGGCCACGGGATCATCGCCGCCATGGACCCGCGCCTGATCGAGCTCACCCTGGAGCGCGGCACGGTGCTGGAGATCTGCCCGACGTCGAACGTGCGCACGGGCGCGGTGCGCGACGAGGAGCAGATGGCCGAGATCGTCTTCGGGCTCGAGGCCGCCGGGGTGCCGCTGGTGGTCGCCACCGACGGGCCCGAGATGATCGGCACCCGCCTCCGCGCCGAGTACGCGATGCTCGTTCGCCGCGGCGCGCTGACCCGCGAGGGCGCTCGCGCCGCCAACGCCCGCGGTCACCGCGTGAGCTTCATCTCCGACGGCTCCGGCGCGCCCGCGCCGTCGGCGCCGGACGGGGCGGCCGGCTCCGGCTGACCACGGGGCGGCTCCGGCGCGCCCCAGGAGATCGGCACCGGCCGCTCGATCGCGACCACGACGACGTCGTCGCGCAGGCTCTGATCCTCGTGGCGCCGGGCGGCGTCGATGAGCCGCTCCACCCGCAGCTCCACCGCCGAGCGGCGCTCCGCCGCCAGCACCTCGCAGGCCCGCTCGATGCCGAAGGTGTCGGCGCCGCGACGCGCCTCGATCAGGCCGTCGGTGTAGAGCACGATCGTCCCCCCGGGCGGCAGCGAGGCGTGCGTCACCGGCCACTCGGCCTCGTCGAAGACGCCGAGCAGGGGGCCGGTGAGGATGGGCTCGAGCGGCTGGCAGACCGTCGCGGTCAGGAAGAAGGGCATCGGGTGGCCGGCGGCGGCGAAGCTCAGCGAGCCGCGCGGGTCGATGAGCATGTAGATGATCGAGGCGAACAGGCCCTCCGCGCGCTGGGCGGGCGCGGCCATCTGGGCGTTGAGCGCCGCGAGCACGGCGGCCGGGTTCGGGTTCACCGACACCAGGGTGCGCCAGCCGAAGCGCAGCCCGGCCGCCTGGGCGGCGGCCGGCGCGCCGTGGCCGGCCATGTCGCCCACCATCACCGCCAGCCGCCCGTCGGGCAGCACCGCCGCGTCGTAGAAGTCGCCGCCCACCAGCAGCGCCCGCTCGGCCGGCTGGTAGCGGGCGGCCAGGCGCAGGCCGCGCACGCTCGGCAGGCGCTCGGGCAGCAGGCCGCTCTGGACCGTCTCCCACAGCTCCCGCTCGGTGCGCTGGACCGCCTCGCGGCGGGCGGCGGCGGCGACGGCGTCGCGCTCGCCCTGCACCTCCCGCTGCATGAGGTTGAACCCCTCCATCAGCTCGGCGAGCTCGCGCACCGCGTCCCGGCTCGTTGGGATGGGGTCTGACAGGCGGCCGCGCGTGACGCGCCCGACGCCCTCGCTGAGCAGCGCGATCGGCCCGCCCACCCGGCGCCAGAGCTGGCGGCTGACCACCGCGACCACCACCAGGGTCAGCAGGGCCGCGGCGCAGATCGCGGCGAAGGTCAGCAGGCCGCGGCGGTCGTTCGTGGCCAGCGCGTCGACGCGCGCCTGCTCGATCTGCTCCAGCAGCTGGGTGTGCTCGCGGCGGAAGGCGGCGAAGCGCGCCTCGCTGAGGCCCTGGTTGATGCGCCGGATGGCCTCCTGCTCGCGGCCTTGGCGGCGCAGGCGGATGAGCTCGACGGCCTCGGCGAACCAGAGCTGGGCGGTGCGGTCGACCGCCTCGGCCGACTCCTCCAGCGCCGGCCGGCCGCGCAGCCGCTCGCGCAGCTCGGCCATCGCGGCCGGGTAGCGGTCGCGCGCCGCCTGGTACTCGGCGAGGTTGTCGCCGCTCGGCAGCAGGATGTAGGCGCGGTTGGCGCTCTGGGCGCTGAGCAGGTCCGTGAGCAGCTGGTTGGCGATCTGCTGGCGCGAGCGCGCCAGCTCGCCGCCGTCGCGGTAGTCGCTCGACGTGCTCAGGATCCCGATGATCGCGACCGCGATCAGCACCCCGAGCACCACCGCGAGCCCCGCCACCAGGCCGGCGAGCACCCGGCGCAGCGACCCCGGGCCCCGGCGGCCCCTCAGCCTCATCCGCTCGCCGCCCTCAGGAAGGCGGCCCCTCCTGCACCAGGCGGTTGATCTCGTCGAAGCTGTCCGGCCGCCCGATCACGACCAGGGTGTCGTCGGCCCGCAGCACCTCGTCGGGGTGAGGGGTGGCGAGCGAGCCCGAGTCGCGCAGGATGGCCACGATCGTGGAGCCGGTGGTCGAGCGGATGCGGCAGGTCGCGACCGTGAGGCCCACCAGCGGGCTGTCGGCCGGCAGCTCGATCCACTCCATCACCAGGTCCTTGAGCGCCAGCTCCAGGTCCTTGACGAGCTGGGGCCGGTAGACGACGCCGCCGAGGATCGCGCCGAGCTGGCGGGCCTCCTCGTCGTTGAGGGTGATGACGTGCGGCTCGTCGTCGTCGGTGTAGTGGTAGACCTCGCGCATCCCGTCCAGGTGGACCACGGAGGACAGCTTCTCGCCGCGATGGGTGCGCAGCGTGAACTTCGTGCCCACGCCGGGAAGCCGGGTCTCGCGGACCTCGAGCATCGGGGATCATCTCCTCATCTGTCGGCTCGGCGTGCGGGACGGGAACGCCAGCCTCCCGATGCGCCGCGATTCTCTCATCAATACCACCCCCACGACGGCCGTCGCCAGGACGAACAGGCCCGCGAAGGGACCCACCAGCTCGCGGAACTCAGGGTCGAGGGCCGCGCCGCCGGCCGCGACCGCGGCGAGGATGATCGTGAACTCCCCGCGGGCGACCAGCGCCGCGCCGACGTTGACGCTCTCGCGTGAGGTGAAGCCGGTGGACCTGCCCGCAAGGTAGCCCGCCACGAGCTTTCCCGCCACCGCCAGCGGCACCGCCAGCAGCAGCCAGTTGGCGACGTCGGGCGCCTCTCCCAGGTCCACCTCGAGGCCGAACGCGAAGAAGAAGATCGCGGCCGCGAAGTCGCGCAGGCCCAGGAGTTGCTGCTCGATCTGATTCCGCACCTCGCTGCCGGACAACAGGATGCCCGCGAGCAGCGCTCCGACCGCCTCCGAGAGCCCCGCCGCCTCGGCCAGGGCGGCCCCGCCGAGCGCGATCGCCAGGGCGCCGAGCAGCAGCTGCTCGCGGTCGAGGCGCGGGCCGATCGCGTCGATCGCGTGGTGGGCCCAGCGCCCGACGATCAGGAACGCGACCACGAACGCCAGCGCGATGCCCGCTGTGGCCACGATCTCCGGCGCGCCGACCGACTCGCCACTCGCCAGCGCAGCCGCCACGCCCAGGAAGACCGCGATGGCCAGGTCCTCGAAGACCAGGACCCCCAGGACGAGGTCGGTCTCGTCGTCGCCCAGGCGGCGCAGGTCGAAGAGCGCCCGGGTGACGATGCCGCTGCTGGAGATGTAGATCAGCCCCGCGAGCAGCACCGCCTCCGGCGTGGCCCCGAGCAGGATGATCCCCACCGCCAGGCCCAAACCGGCGTTGAGGACCAGGTCGATGACCCCCCCGAGCACCACCATCCGCCGCGCGGCGGTGAGCCGGTCGAGCGAGAACTCGAGGCCCAGGAAGAACAGCAGCAGCACGATCCCGAGCCGCGCCAGCAGGTCGGTGCCCTCGGAGGGCTCGATGATCGTGGGGAAGCCCGGCGAGGGGCCGAGCAGGATCCCCGCGATGATGAAGATGGGGATCGCCGAGAGCCTCAGCCATCCCGCCAGCACGCTCGCCGCGACGAGCGTCACCAGGACGACGGCGAGATCGCTGAATTCGAGCAGGGACGCCTTGGGCCGAGGGGCGGGTCGCGGGGAGCCTAGTGGACCGCCGCGGGCCTATCGGCCGGCGATCGCCTCCCCCACCGAGCGCGCGAGGTCGTCGCGGTCGACGCCCGACAGCGCCAGCGCGCGCGCCACGGTCCCGCGCTCGGCCGCCAGGACGCCCAGCAGCAGGTGGCCGGCCACGATCGCCCGGTCGCCGCGGTCGGACGCCGCCCGGTGCCCGCGCACCAGCGCGAGCTTGACCGAGGCGCCGACGCGGGGTGGCGACGCGGCGGGGGCCGGCGGCGGCAGGTCGAACGCCGCCCGCGACACGCCGGCCGCGGCCAGGCTGTGGACCTCCTCGGCCTCGAGCGCGGCGAGGATCGCCTCGCGGTCGAGGCCCGCCTCGGCCAGGCCGGCCGCTGCGGCGTCGCCCGGCCGGCTCGCGATCGCCACCAGCAGGTGCTCGGCCTCCACCGAGCGGGCCCCGCACTCGCGCGCCTCCTCGAGGGCATCCTTGACGACCACCCGCGCGTCCCCCGTGAACCTGCCGAACATCATCGCCGCCCCCTCGACGCCGCGGCCGCGGCAAGCCGCTTGGCGTGCTTCTTGTGCACCGCCTGGCGGGTCACCCCGAGCGCCTCCGCCACCTCTGGCCAGCTCCAGCCCTCCCGCAAGGCCCGCTCGACCTCGGCGTCCTCGACCCGGTCGGCCAGGCGGCGCAGCGCGACGACGGCGGCGAGGCCGTCGGCGGGCTCGTCGCCGGTGCCGAGGGCGGTTCTGGTCATGGAGCAACCGTAGTTGACGCCGTCGGCGACGTCAACTCAGGTTGCTCGTACTTGAGGAAACCCTGAGACGGCCCTTACGGCGGCCTCGCCCGGGCGGGCTACCCTCGCCCGAGGACGCCGACCGGAGAGAGGCCGCGATGCACGACCACGACCGAGGGCTGTCGTTCGACCTGTCCACGCTGGTGACGCGCCGGCGCGCGCTGCACCTCGCCGCCGTGGGCGGCCTTGCCGCGGTGGTGGCGGGGTGCGGCGGCTCGTCGAGCGGCTCGTCCGACGCGACGACCGCCGCCGCCACGACGTCGAGCGCGACCGGCTCGGCGGCCGACGGCGGCGGCGGCGCGACGGCCGAGATCCCCGAGGAGACCGCCGGGCCCTTCCCCGCCGACGGCTCCAACGGCGTCGACGTGCTCGGCGAGAGCGGGATCGTCCGCAGCGACATCACGACGAGCTTCGGCTTGGGCTCGGCGACGGCGGCCGGGGTGCCGATGGCGATCGCGCTGACGGTCCTCGACGTCGCCAAGGGCGGGGCGCCCGTCGAGGGCGCCGCGGTCTACCTCTGGCACTGCGATCGCGAGGGCCGCTACTCGCTCTACGACCCCGCGATCGCGAGCGAGAACTACCTGCGCGGGGTCCAGGCGTCGGACGCGCAGGGGGCCGTCGCCTTCACCAGCGTCTGGCCGGGCGCCTACTCGGGGCGCTGGCCGCACATCCACTTCGAGGTCTACCCGAGCCTCGCCGAGGCCACGCGGGGCGGATCGAAGCTCGTCACCTCGCAGATCGCCCTGCCCGAGGACGCCTGCCGGCGCGTCTACGCGG
>DATLLV010000146.1:0-5988 GCA_035537655.1 Miltoncostaeaceae bacterium | reverse complement strand
TCTTCTCCGAGAGGTGGAGCACCTCGCCGATGGCGCGGTTCGTGTAACCCTCGGCGATCAGGGCCAGCATCCGGCGCTCGCGGTCGGTCAGGCCGGCGAGCTCGGCCTCGGCCTGCTTGGCCGAGAGCTCGCGGAACTGGGTCAGCAGCGCGCCGGCGGCCCGGGGGTCGAGCGACGCTTCGCCGGCGGCCGCCTCGCGGATGGCCTGGGTGAGACGCTCGGCGTCGGCCTGCTTCAGGAGGTAGCCGCTGGCGCCCGCCATGACGGCGCCGACGATCGCCTCCTCGTCGGAGTACGAGGTCAGCATCAGGACGCGCGCGTCGGGGTGGTCGGCCTTGATGCGACGGCAGGCCTCGACGCCGCTGCCGTCGGGCAGGCGGACGTCCATGAGCACCACGTCGGGGTGGGTCTGCTCGTTCAGCTGGACGGCCTCGGCGGCCGTCTGGGCCTCCCCCACCACGCGGAAGCCGGCGGAGTGCGACAGCAGCGAGCGCAGCCCGATGCGGACGACCGTGTGGTCGTCCACGATCAGCACCCGGATGGGGTCGCGGGAAACGGTGGTCATGGAGCGCTCACCTCACGGAGTACATCGGGGGATGGTGTGACGTCGTCCTCGGGCTCCTCGCTGTCGAGCGGGACCGCGAGCGTCACGCGGGTGCCGCCGCCGGAGGCGGGCTCGACCACGAGCCGGCCGCCCAGGCGCCGGGCCCGCTCGCGCATGTTGCGCAGGCCCTGGCCGCAGCCCTCGTCGTCCGCGACGCCCAGCCCGGGGCCGCAGCCGTCGTCGGCGACGACCAGGTCGACCTCGTCGGGCGCGAGCACCAGCGCCACCCGCACCCGGCACACGCCGGCGTGGCGGGCGGTGTTGGACAGCGCCTCGCGCAGGATCTGCTCCAGGTGCTGGCCGGCCTCGTCGGGCAGCGGGCCGCAGGGGCCGCGCCGCTCGACGGCGAAGCGCACGTCGCCGCCGGTCTCCTCGGCGAAGCGGCGGGTCAGGTCGGCGAGGCCGGCCGCCAGGCCGTCCGGCGTCGAGGGGGCGTTGAGGTCGCGGATGTAGTCGCGGATGCCGTCGGTGACGCCGTTGAGCTCGGCGACGACCCCCCGCACCTCGCGCCGCACCGCCGGGTCCTCGGCGCTGATGGCGACCGCCTCCAGGTGCAGGCCCGCGGCGTAGATCGACTGGATCGTGCCGTCGTGGAGGTCGCGGCCGAAGCGCGAGCGCTCCTCGGCGATGGCGCGCGCCCGGTCGAGCTCCTCCTCGCGCTGCTTCGCCTCGACGTCGAAGATCTCGAGCAGCTTCACGGCCAGGACGCAGAGGACGAGCCCGATGACGCCGCGCACCACCTCCAGCGGCAGGCTGGTGGCGTCGAACCACCCGGGGGCGTCGCCGATTCCGCCCGGCGAGATCGGCCCGCGGGCCACGACCAGGCCGGCGACCAGCGCGTAGGCCGCCAGCGTGGCGGCCGCGGCCGCCGCGTAGGGGCGGATGCCGGTCATGCCGGCGTCGCCCAGCTCGCTGCGCTGGCGCCAGAGGCCGACCGCCGAGAGGACCGCGCCCGGGAGGAGCAGCGAGTACCGCGCGAGCGAGACGACCGCGGCCTCCCACTCGGAGGCGGTCCAGCCGGCCGGGTCCGCGACGAGGGCGCAGCCGGCCACGATGCCGGCGGCCACGAGGATCGAGAGCGCCGTGAGCGAGGTGCGCACGACGGGCCGCAGGCCGATCAGGCGGAGCCCGAACTGCACCAGGAAAACGAAGGCCGCGACCTGGACGACGCCCCGCAACACCACCAGGGCCTCGATGGCGCCCTCGCTGAGATAGCCCTCCTGGATGGGCACGAACGCGTAGCCCCAGACCGCCAGCGCCTCGACGAACGCGAAGCTGGCCAGCCAGATCAGCGAGGACGACAGGGTCAGGCGCGTCGCGCGCCGGCGCTGCAGCCAGACGGCGAAGCCGAGCGAGAAGAAGACCAGCCCCTGCGCGAACAGGATGATGGTCTCGTTCTGGACGAAGAACTCGCGCAACCGTGCGCCCTCGGGAGGTGGCGGGAAACGCCGCGGCGGGCGGGGACCACCTCGGATCCCCGCCCGCCGCACGATTCGCGAGAGACCGACCCCCGGCTACGAGGCCGATTGTAGCGCCGCTCCCGAAGGGGCCCTCTACCCCCCCATCACCGCCTCGAGCTGGGCCCGCAGCGCCGCGATGGTGGTCTCGCCGGCGGCCTCCACGACCTCGGGCTCCTCCAGGAGGGCCCGGCGGTCGACGATGTTGCTGCGGTTGACGACGTAGGGGTCGTCGAGCACGTCGGCGAGGTTGCGGCCGCGCCGCAGCTCGCGCACGACGTACTCGATCAACCGCTTGTGACGGGCCGACTCGGTGTTGACGAGCCGGCGGACCTCGTCCTGGATGCCCATCGCCGTCCTAGATGGTCTGGAACTGCGGGCTGCCCGTGCGCGCCATCCGGCGAAGGCGCGCGACGCGCTCCTCCATCGGCGGGTGGGTCGAGAACAGCGAATTGAAGCCGCCGCCGCGACCGCGGGCGTTCGCCTGGAGCGGGTTGACGATGTACAGCGGCTCGGAGGACGGGTTGACGCGCATCGGGATCGCGGTGGCCGTGCGCTGCAGCGTCTCCAGGGCGTCGGCCAGCGGGTTCGGGTCGCCGACGTACTCGGCGCCGGTCGCGTCGGCGACGTACTCGCGCTGGCGCGAGATCGCCAGCTGGATGATCGTCGCCGCGATGGGCGCGAGGATGATCGTGGCCAGCGTGCCGATGAGCCCGAGCGGGTTGTCGTCGTCGCCGCCGAAGAGCAGCGAGAACTGGAGGAAGGTGGCGATCGCCGAGATCGCGCCGGCCACCATCGCGGCGATGCTCGCGATGAGGATGTCGCGGTTGGCGATGTGCGCCATCTCGTGCGCCAGCACGCCCTCGAGCTCCCGCGGGCCCAGGGCCTGCCGGATGCCCGCGGTGACCGCGATGGCCGCGTGCTTCGGGTTGCGCCCGGTCGCGAACGCGTTCGGCTGCTCGGCCGGCGTGATGTAGACGGCCGGCTTCGGCACGCCGGCGCGCTCGGCGAGCCCGGCAATCATGCGGTGCAGCTCGGGCTCCTGCTGGGGGCTGACCTGCACGGCGCGCGCCGTCTTCAGCGCCAGCGGCCCGCTGAACCAGTAGATGGCGAAGTTGAAGACGACCGCGATCGCCGCGAAGACGACCAGGCCGCTGGCGCCACCGATCAGGTAGCCGATCGCGATCAGGAGGCCGGTCAGCGCGGCCACGAACACGAACGTCTTGATGTTGTTGCCCGCCTTGTAAGAGGCGAGGTTCATCGTCCCTCCTTCGGGATGGACCGCGCGGGCCTCTCCTGGATCCCGGCGGCGGGATGAGTATAGGAGAGGTCCGCCGGGACGAGACACCCCGGGATTGCCGGTCGGTTAAGGGGTCGCGGCGGCCGGGGGCTACCCTCCGCGTGTGCGCCTCGTCCTCGCCCTCGCCCTGCTCGCGGCCGTCCTCGCCTCCGCCGCATGCGGCCCCACCAGCCCCACCGAGGCCGGCGGCAACGACACCGACCCGGTCAAGCTCCTGACCGTCCTACCGAGCCCCGGCAACCTGCGCGGCCAGCCCGCGGCGGCGGTCGACGACGACGCCCTCCAGGTGGCCCTGACCGGCTCGCCCGACCCGGCGGTCGCCGCCCGCGTGCGCGAGCGTGCGCCCAAGGCCGCCGCGGTGCGCACCTGGACCGCCCCCGGGGGCCAGGAGCTGGTGGCGGTCGCGAGCGTCTGGGACTCCCACCTGATCGCCACGGGCATCGGCGGGGACGCCGCCGAGCTGATCCTGGGCCAGGACGGGGCCAAGGCCTGGACGCCGAGCGACTCGCCCGGCAGCCGCGGCGCCCGCATCGACACGCCCGGCCACGAGGACCAGCGCCTCTCGTTCGCCGTCGGCCCGAACTCGGTCTACGTGCGGGCCGAGGGGCCGGTGCCGGAGGACGTCGTCCAGCGGACCCTGCGGCGGCTCGTCCAGACCCTCGACGGCCAGCAGTAGCCGCTCACGGCGTCAGGTCGCGCCGCCCGACCAGGACGAGCGCGGCGGCCGTCGCCACGGCGGCGAGCCCCGCCAGCGCGGCGACGTCCTCCGGCCCCAGCGACCCGGTGCGCAGGACCGCGGGCGGATCGAGGTGGTGGAAGATCGACCAGGGGCCGAGCGGCTCGGCGACGGACCAGACCCGGGCGAGGTAGTCGACGGCGTACGAGACGATCACGAAGCCCGACGCCCAGGCGACGACGCGGCCGCCGCTCCGCACCAGCGCGGCGACCAGCAGGGCCACGCCGCCGACGGCCAGGAAGCAGAGGTAGCTGCCCACGAGGGCCAGCGCCAGCGGGCCCGGGTCGACCGGCGCGAGGTCGTCGACCAGCGCGCTCGCCGCGAGGCCGCCGACGTAGCCGCCCAGGACCACGACCGCCAGGCCGCCGGCCATCGCGAGGGCGTGCGCGCCCAGCCAGCGCGCCGGTTGCAGGGGGCGCGACAGCAGCAGCTCTGCGACCCCGTCCTCGGTCTCGTTCGCCGGCGCGGCTGCCATCGAGATCGCCGCGGCGGCCGGGAGCGCCAGCGCCACCGGGTGCAGGTACCCCGAGCCGGCGTAGCCCGTTGGCGTCGCGATGTCGGCCGAGCCGGCCAGCGCGCGGAGCGCCGGGGGCAGGGCGTCGACCAGCTGCCGGATCGCGTTCTGGTCCACGCTGGCGTAGGAGAGCCCCACCACGAGCTCGAAGAGGCCGAAGCCCAGCGCGAGCACGACGATCCGCGCCCAGGCTCGTTCGGCCGCGAGCGCGAGGATCGTCCTCACGTCGCCGGCGGCGGGCCCTCGTAGAGGTCGCGGAAGGCGTCCTCCAGGCTCGCGCGCTCGATCGCCACGTCCGCGACCGGCAGCGCCGCGAGCGCGGCCAGCAGCGGCTTGGGGTCGCCCGCCAGCGCGAAGCGGTGGCGCAGCCCCTCGACCTCCACCGCGGACACGCCGGCCACGGCGTAGCGGGCCGGGTCGACCGGCTCGGCGAACTGCACCTCGACCGTCCTCGTGTGCCCCCGGCGCAGCTCCGCCAGCGGCCCGGTGAACAGCAGGCGGCCGTCGCGGATCATCGCCACCCGGTCGCAGAGCTCCTCGACCTCGGCCAGCACGTGGCTCGAGAAGAAGACGGTGCGCCCGGCCGTCGCCCGCGAGGCCAGCCACTCGAGCAGCCGGGCCTGGATCACCGGGTCGAGGCCGGAGGTCGGCTCGTCCAGGATCATCACGGGCGGGTCGTGCTGCAGCGCCGCCACCAGCCCCAGCTTCTGCTTCATTCCGCGCGAGTACTCGCGCACCCGGCGCCGCAGCGCCGCCTGATCCAGCTCGAGGGCCGCGCAGAGCCGGCCGCGCTCGGAGGGCGGGCGCGGGTGCAGGCGGGCGAGGGCGTCGAGGGTGCGCTCGCCGGTCAGGCGCGGGTAGAGCCCGAGCTCGCCGGGCAGGTAGCCCACCTCGCCGAGGGCGGCCATCCGGTCGCCGCCGGCGTCGTGGCCCATCAGCGCCACGGCGCCGGCCGTGGGCCGGATCAGCCCGAGGGCCAGGCGGATGAAGGTGGTCTTGCCGGACCCGTTCGGGCCCAGGAACCCGAAGGACTCGCCACGATGCACGTCGAGGTCGATCCCCACCACGCCCACCGCGCGCCCGTACATTCTGGTGAGGCCGCGCGACTCGATGGCGTGACGCACCGCAGGAGGGTATCCGCAGCATGGACATCAGCGTCACCTACCGCCGCGAGTGGGGCGCCGGCTGGATCGCCCCGGAGCCGGCCGCCATGCGCCGCGCCTCGCACGCCCTCTCCGACGACGGCGGGGTCTGGCTGGTCGATCCGGTCGACGGCGACGGCCTGGACGAGCTGATCGCGCCCCTCGGCGAGGTCCGCGGGGTGATCCAGCTGCTGGACCGGCACAACCGGGACTGCGCCGCCCTCGCCCTGCGCCA
>DATLLV010000145.1:0-3512 GCA_035537655.1 Miltoncostaeaceae bacterium | reverse complement strand
ACCTCGGCCAGCGCCTGCAGCGCCGCCAGGCAGGCCCCCAGGCACGCGGGGTCGATCAGGCGCCGGTCGAGCAGGTCGCCCGCGACCAGCACGGCGTCGACCGCCTCCCGCGCGGCGACGTCCCGGACCTCGTCGAGCGCGGCGGCCGCCTCGGCCATGCGGTCGACGCCGTAGAGCCGCTTGCCGATGTGCCAGTCGGCGGTGTGCAGGAGCCTCACGCGGGGGACCTCAGGAGAACTTGGCCAGCGCCTCGGCGCCGCGCGCCGCGGTCGAGACCTCGCCCGTCGCCGTGGCCCACGGCGGGAAGGGGATCTCGACGGCCAGCGGCGCCGGCACGCTCGGCTGGCTCAGGAGCACGCGCCCCTGCATCAGCAGCCGCGCGCGGGCGCGGGCCTGAGGGGTGAGCCACCCGTACTCGGCGCGCTCGGCCTCGGCGGGATCGAGGCGGCCCGAGATGCGGACGGCGGCGTTCTGGGTGACCTCCGGCGCCACCAGCGAGGCCTGTTGCTGTGCGCCGATCAGGATCACGCCCAGCGAGCGCCCGCGCTGGGCGATGTCGATCAGCGTCTCCTTGATCGGCGAGCCCCCCTCGCGCGGCGCGTACTTGTTCAGCTCGTCGAGCACCACGAGCTCGATCGGGTCGCGGGTGCCGGCCTCCTTGGCGGCGAACGTCTGGGCCAGCAGCGTCCCGACCACGAAGCGCTGGGCGAAGTCGTGGAGCGGCGTCAGGTGGACCACCGCGACCGGCGGCTCGCTGGCGGCGGCCTCGCCGCGGGGGATGGCCTGGGCGTCGGCGCGGATCAGGCCGCGCAGCCGCCCGGCGGCCCCCTGCAGGCGGCGGATGAAGGCGTGGATCGTCCCCTGCGCGGTGTTCGCGACCCAGGCCCGGCCGGCGCCGCCGGTCCAGAGCTCGTCCACGAGCCGGTCCGCGAGCCAGTCGACCAGCTCGCCCAGGTCGGCGAAGGGCCCGGCCATCAGCTCGCCGGGCGCGCGCGGCGACCGGCGGGCCGGGTCGCCGCCGGCCCGGCCGTCGAGCAGGCCGAGCGCTCCCGGGTGCCCCGCGACCGGCACGGCCCGGCGCAGCAGCTCGCCCCGCACGCGCTCCTCCAGGAAGGAGAGCTGGTTGCGCATGTCGGCGGCCTCGGTGAAGCAGAAGCGCAGCAGCCCCTCGATCGCGAAGGCGTAGGGCGTCCAGCCGAAGACGCGCACGTCCTCCTGGCGGCTGGCGGCGTTGGCGGCCCCGTCCGGGCGCGGCGGGGCCCAGACGCCGACCGAGGGGAAGGGGCCCGGGTCGGCGAGGCCCAGCGCCGCCCAGCGCCGGTCGAGCTCGGCGCGGTCGGGGCGCGCGGCGTAGCGGGCGTTCGGGCGGTCCAGGTGCAGCAGGTCCTCGCCCTTCACGTTGAAGACCAGCACCCGCACCCGGCGGCGCATCTCCTCGTGCTCCAGCATCAGGCGCACCAGCGCCAGCGCGGTGCTGGTCTTGGTCGCCACGCCGCTGATGCCCGAGATCGAGACGTGGCCGCCCTTCGTGCCGTCCAGGAAGTCGAGGTCCAGGTGGATCGGTTGGCCGTCGCGGCCGACCCCGACCGCCAGCCGCCGGGCCATGGTGTCCTCGTAGAGGGCCATCGCCCGTTCCATCCCGCGCGCGCGGCGCACCGGCCGGCCCGGGTGGGGGGCGATCCAGCGCTCGGGGTCGACGCGCACGACCTGCACCTCGGCGGTGCGGACGAGCTCCCCGGGCATCTGGCCCGCGGCGATGACGGCGGTGTCAGAGGGCAGCGAGGCGCCCTCGAGGGCCGCGTAGCTCTCGGCGACGATGCCGAAGGTCGTGACGTCGCCGCCGGGGTCCTCGGTGGTGACGGCCACGAGGTCGTCGACCTCCAGACTCTGCCCCTCGGCCAGCCCCACGGCGAAGGTCTGGCTCGAGGCCGCCTGGTGACCCAGGACGATCCCGGCCGGCGGGTCGGCCGCGCTCACGCAGCCACCGCCTCGGGCGCCTCGACATCGACCCGCCCGGCGCCCCCGTCGAGGGTGGCGCCCGCCGCCGCCCGCCGGGCGGCGCGCAGCGCCAGGCGGCGGTCGCCCATGCGGTGGCGCAGGCGCTCCTCCAGCCCGGCCACCGGCGCCAGGTTCTGCGGCGCCCGCGGGTCGCGGTGCGGCCGCCCGGCGAAGCGCGGCAGCTCGGCCGCGGCGCGGTCGGCCAGGCGGCGGGCCTCGGCGAGCCCGAGCGCCCGGGCCACCTCGCCGCGCAGGATCCCGGCCCAGCCCTCGCAGCCGGCCCCCGGCAGGCGCTGGTACCAGGACAGGCGGTCCTCGCCGATGGCGAAAAGGGGCGTGCGCTCGCCGACGGCCAGCGCGACCACGGCGCGCGCCTCGTCAGGCGGCAGGTACATGCGGTGGTGGCTCTTGATCGCCCCGACCACCGGCCCGGGGGCGTCGCGGACGAACGAGAGGCGCCCGTCCAGCACGACCAGCCGGCCGGCCCGGGCGAGCTCCTCGGCCAGCGAGAGCTCGACCTCCTGGCGCAGCTGGCCCACCCGGCGCGCCATGCCGGTGGCCTCGCGGGCGGCCCCGGCGCGCGACTCCCACGAGAAGCCGCCCACCGGCGGCAGCGCGAGCAGCCGCTCGCCCACCGTCAGCACCATCCGCCGCACCCGCAGCGCGGTCACCTCGGCGGGTCGCCCCGGCCCGGTCGCCACCGCGCCGGCCGCCACAGCGAACGCCACCCCGGGCGTCGCCCGGGGGTCGCCCGCGGTCGTGATCGTGAGCCACGCCTCGACCTGCTGGGCGCCGTCGACGAAGACCAGGTCGCCCGGGGGCGCGGCCGGCGGGGCCAGCGGCCGCCACGAGAGCCCCTCGACCGCCGTGTCCACCGGGGCGGTCTCGGACTCGGTCGGGTCGAGACCCGGGCCGTAGGACGGATCCGAGACCTGGACCGCGGGACGCTCGGGATCGTGGAACATCCTCCGACTGTAGTGCGACCTCCGGACGCGCCTCGACGACCGGAGGCACGCTATCGTCGGGCCCGCCCGCCCGGCGCGACCAGTGGGGTGGGGAACGAGCCGGAGGCCGGAGAGGTGAAGAAGGAATACTGGATCGGCATCGTCGTGGCCGCCCTGGTCGTGGTCGGCGTCGTGGTCGGCGTCAGCCTCGCGGGCGGGGGAGGCGACGACGCGCCCTCGTCGATCGCCGACGCCGACGCCAAGGCGGTGCAGGCCCAGATGCAGGGCGTGCCGCAGTCCACGAACACCATCGGCGACCCGAACGCGCCCGTCGAGATCGTCGAGTACGGCGACCTCGCCTGCCCGGCCTGCGCGCAGGCCTCGACGACCACGGTCCCCGAGGCGATCGACCAGATCGTGAAGCCGGGCGACGCCAAGATGACCTTCCGGCCGATCGCCTTCATCAGCCGCAGCTCCGAGCGCGGCGCGCTGGGCGCCGAGGCGGCGGGCATGCAGGACGCGATGTGGTCGTTCGTCGAGCTGATCTACCGCAACCAGGGCCCCGAGTCG
>DATLLV010000144.1:0-3238 GCA_035537655.1 Miltoncostaeaceae bacterium | reverse complement strand
GGTGCGCGACGACCTGGCGGTGGTCGCGTCGGTCGACTTCTTCACGCCGATCGTCGACGACCCGGCGACCTTCGGCGCGATCGCCGCGACCAACGCCCTCAGCGACCTGCACGCGATGGGCGCGACGCCGGCGTTCGCGCTGGCGGTGGCCGCGCACCCGGCCGACGGCGACCCGGACGACCTCGCCGCGATCATGCGCGGCGGCGCCGAGGCGGCGATGGCCGACGGCTGCCCGGTGCTGGGCGGCCACACGATCGACGATCCCGAGCCGAAGTACGGGCTCGCCGCGATCGGGACGGCCCACCCCGATCACCTGCTCACCAACGCCGCCGGGCGGCCCGGCGACGCCCTCGTGCTGACCAAGCCCCTCGGCGTCGGCGTGATCACGACGGCGCGGATGAACGGTCGCGGCGAGGCCGCGTCGATGGAGGCGGCGACGGCGTCGATGCTGACCTCGAACGCGGCGGCCGCCGCGGCGGCGCGCGAGGCGGGGGTGCGCTGCGCGACCGACGTCACCGGCTTTGGGCTCCTCGGCCACCTGGCCGAGCTGACCGCGGCGAGCGGGGTGGCGGCGGAGGTCGACGCCTGGGCGGTCCCGGCCCTGCCCGGCGCCCGCGAGCTGGCGCTGGCCGGGGTCACGACCGGCGGGGCGGCCCGCAACCGGGCTTTCGCCGAGGGGCTCGCCGAGGTCTCGCCGGCGATCCCGGCCGAGCTGGCCGAGCTGCTGTTCGACCCGCAGACCAGCGGCGGCCTGCTGCTGGCGGTCCCGCCCGCGGCGGCGGAGGCGCTGGACGCGGGGCTGGCGGCCCGCGGCGTCCCCGGCGCCCGCGTCGGCCGCCTGACCGGCGGGCCGGCCGGGACGATCGTCGTGACGGCGTGAGCCCGCTGGAGCCCCCGCCCGGCTACCGGCCGTCGGCGGTCGGCGAGGCCGCGCTCGAGCGGGTGCGCGCCTTCCTGGTCGACGACGCGCTGCCGATCGTCGAGGAGGTCGAGGCCGAGGTCGGCGACACCGCCTTCGTCCTCGAGGCCGACGGGCGGCTGGGCGACGCCATGATCGGGCTCAAGCGCAAGATGCAGCAGGCCTCGGCGCGGGCCGGCCTCTACTGCCCCCACCTGCCCTCGCCGGACGGCCTCGGCCTGGGGCTGGTCGACACCTTCTACGTGCAGGAGGAGGTCTACCGCCACGGGCTGCGCGGCACCCAGTGGATGCTCGCCTGGACCGACGGCCCCAGCCCGCTGGTGCGCCACTGGACCGGCGCGGCGCGCGAGGCGGTGCTCCCGGACTTCCTCGCCGGCCGCACGAACGTCGCCTTCGCCCTGACCGAGCCGGGGGCCGGCAGCGACGCCCTCGCCCTCGAGTCGGCCGCCGCCCGCGACGGCGACGGCTGGCGCCTGAGCGGGACGAAGCACCTCATCACCGGCGCGCCCTTCGTCGAGCACGCCCAGGTCCTCGCGCGCGTCGAGGGCGCCGCCCGGCGCGAGGTGACCGCCTTCCTGGTGCCGCTCGACGCGCCGGGCGCGGCCCGCGGCCCGGTGCAGCAGACGATCATGGCGGACGGCCAGACCGGGGTGCTGGAGTTCGACGGCGTCCGCCTCGGCCCCGAGGCGCTGGTCGGCCGCGAGGGCCGGGGCATGGACATGGCCTTCCTCTGGATCAACTGGGCCCGGTCGCGGCGCGGGGGCATGTGCAGCGGGCTGGCGGCCCACTGCCTGGAGCGGTCGGTCGCCTACGCGCGCGAGCGGCGGGCCTTCGGCAGGCCCATCGGCGAGCTCGGGGCGGTGGCCGAGCGCCTCAGCGACATCTACATGGACTGGCGGGCGATGCGGGCGCTGTCGCTCGAGATCCTGGCCCGCCTCGACGAGGCCGACGTGCTGGGCGAGGGGAAGGCCGGCGCGGCCGAGCGGCGGGACCTCTCGACGCTGAAGACCTGGTGCGACGAGGCGCTGATGCGGATCTCCGACCGCGCCATCCAGGTGCACGGCGGGCGCGGCCTGATGAGCGCGACCGGCATCGAGCGGATCTTCCGGGTGGCGCGCAACCTGCGCATCCCCGCCGGGACGACGGAGATCCAGCGCGCCATGATCGCCGAGAGCCTGGCGGCCGACCCCGACTAGTCGAGCGGCAGGGGCTCGACCGCGGCCGGCACGCCCTGGGCGCCGGGCACCGCCGTGGGCCGCGAGCCGAGGTAGAGGGGCCGGTCGGCGGCGTTCAGCAGCAGCGGCATCACGTCGCCGCCCCCGATGCGGCCGAGGATGCCGTCGCCGCAGTCGAGCTCGCCGAAGCGGGCGACCCGGTCGGCGCGGACGCCCGGCCCGGCGATCAGGAACGGCACCGGGTCGCCGGAGTGGATCACCTCGGGCGAGGTCGGCGTGGCGTGGTCGCCGGTGACGCAGACCACCGCGTCGGCGAGGGCGCCCGCGGCGTCGGCCACGGCGCCGTCGATGCGCTCGATCGTCGCGCGCTTGACCCTCGGGTCCTTCGTGTGGCCGGCCTCGTCGGTGGCCTTCAGGTGGGCGAGCACGAAGGTCGCGCCGCCGTCGAGCGCCCGGCGGCAGCGCGCGGCCCGGTCGCGCAGCGCCGCGGCGGGCTCGTCGACCTCCGGGGCCGCGTCGAAGCCCATGCCGAGCGTCCGGGCGAGGCCGCCCAGGAACGGCGAGGCGCCGACGATGACCCCGTCGAGGCCGTGGCGCTCGCGGAACGACGGCGCCGGGCGCCGCCGCCCCCACCACTTCAGGGTGACCACCGTGCCCGGCATGCCGCCGGCGGCGGGGCGGACGGTGGACCGGGTCCACGTCTCCGCCGCCCGGGCGGTCGCCGCGGCGTCGGGCACGAGCGGGGCGGGGCGCATCACGGGCTGGCGATCGCGGAAGAAGGGGTCCGAGTCGGTGACGCCGTCGTGCGCACCGCCGGTCACGCGCAGGATCCCCTCGCCGGGGCGCGCCGGCGGGCCGAGCGGCTCCACCTGGAGGCCGAGGCCCTCGAGGCGCGTGGGCGGCGCGCTCTCGGCCAAAGCCCGCGCCGCCGCCTGGTCGTCGGCGGCCGGGCGGCCGGTGGCCCAGAGGGCGCCGTCGCGCCGCTCGGCGTAGCGCAGCGCGGCGAAGGCCAGCACCTCGGCGTCGGCCACCGCCAGCCCGTGGCCGAGGGCCTCCATCACCGCGCGGCCGGGCGTCTCCTCCGCGCGGTAGCCCAGCATCGCCCAGTGCGCGACCTCGCTCGAGGGCGCGCGCCCCGGCCCCA
>DATLLV010000143.1:0-7096 GCA_035537655.1 Miltoncostaeaceae bacterium | reverse complement strand
CGGCGTGCGGGGGGAGACGGTCAGCGCGGGCGGCGGCCGCGGGGCCGGACTCGGGCTTCCCCTCGCGAGACGGCTCGCGCGGGCGGCCGGGGGTGACGTGCATGCCGCCCCCGGGGTAGGTGGGCGGTTCACCATCAGGCTGCCCTCCGCCTGAGGGGTTGCTGGGCCCGGGCGGCCGGGTGCGCTAGGCCGTTGGCCAATTGGCCAACGCGCGCGTGGCCAATTGGCACATCGAGCGGCACGGCCCGGTCACACGCTTGACCCGCCTCGGCGGAGACCCGTCCCGCCGCAGGGGCCAGACTCACCCCATGCCGAGGAGCCTCTACAAGGGACCCCGACTGGGGAAGCGCCCGCCGTGCCTGCTCTGCATGGGGCCGGGGCGCGGGGAGCGGGGCATCCTCCATCTCCCCGGCGGCGTGACGGTCTGGCTGTGCGCAGGCCACCGGAGCGCGGAGTTCCTCACCCGGCGCGCGGGACGGGACCTGGTGGCCAGCCTCCTCCGGGCGTGGGGCGCGGCCGGCTGCCTCACGAAGGCCCGCCACCGCGCGCTCGACGGGCACCTCAGCCGCCTGGCGACCGCCCCGTCCCGCGACGCGCCCGGTTCCTACGCGTGGCCTGAGCTCCGGCGGGAGGCCGAGCGGCGGTTCGCGGCCGGGGAGCCGCCGGCGCGCGTCATCGCCGACCTGCGGAGCCGTCCCACGGGCGCGGCGAGGCCGCCGTCGCGCCGCACGATCGCCCGCTGGTTCAGCGAGGGGCGCTGGCTGCGGGACGAGCCGCCACCACCTACCCCGCCCTCACCGCCTCCGCCGCCCGCCGAAGATCCCCCGCAGGACCTCCCGGACCACGGTCCGCCCGAGGGACGAGTCGAGCACGTCCCCGACCTGGCCGGCGAGGCTCTCGTCGTCGGGGCGCGGCTCGGCGCGCTCCCGGGGAGCGGGCTTCGCGCGCTCGCGCACCTTCTCGGCCGCCGCGGCGTCGCCGGCCATGCGGGCCTCGAGCAGCTCGGCGGCGCTCTCGCGGTCGATCCGGTCGGCGTACTTCGCCCGCAGGGGCGAGGCGGCGATGGCGGCGGCGCGCTCCTCGGGGGTCAGCGGCGTCATCCGCGACGCCGGCGGGTACAGGCGCGTCGCCGCCACGGGCGTCGGGACGCCGCGCGGGTCGAGGGCGGTCACGACCGCCTCGCCGACGCCGAGCGACTGCAGCGTCTCGGCCAGGTCGTAGTGGCTCGTCGCCGGGAAGGTCTCGACCGCCTGCTTCAGGCCGCGGGCGTCCTTGGGCGTGAACGCCCGCACGGCGTGCTGCACGCGGTGGCCGAGCTGGGCGAGCACCTCGTCGGGCACGTCCGTCGGGAGCTGGGTGACGAAGAACACGCCCACGCCCTTCGAGCGGATCAGCCGCACCGTGCGGGCCACCGCGTCGAGGAACGCCTTCGACGCCCCGTCGAACAGCAGGTGGGCCTCGTCGAAGAAGAAGACCAGCACCGGCTTCTCGGGGTCGCCCACCTCGGGCAGCTCGTCGAACAGCTCCGCCAGCACCCACATCAGGAAGGTCGTGAAGAGCGCCGGGCGCTCGCCCACGTCGGCCAGGTCGAGCACCGAGGCGATGCCGCGCCCGTCCGGCGTCGTGCGGATCAGGTCGGCGATCTCCATCTCCGGCTCGCCGAAGAAGACGTCGCCGCCCTCGGCCTCGAGCTTGGCGACCTCGCGCAGGATCACGCCGGCGGTCGCGGTCGAGATCCCCCCGATGGCCTTCAGCTCGGCCTTCCCAGGCCCGGTGAGGTAGGCCAGCGCGGCGCGCAGGTCCTCGAGGTCGACCAGCGCCAGGCCCTTCTCGTCGCAGAACCTGAAGATCAGGAAGAGGCTCGACTCCTGGGTCTCGTTCAGCCCCAGCACCTTCGCCAGCAGGGTGGGCCCGAAGGCCGTCACCGTCGCCCGCAGGGGCACGCCGTTCGCCCCGGTCAGCGACAGCAGCTCGACGGGGGCGGCCGCCGGCGTCCACTCGTGGGCGAGCTCGGTCGCGCGCTCGGTGACGCCGTCGCTCGCCGCTCCCGCCGCGCCGAGCCCGGCCAGGTCGCCCTTCATGTCGGCCGCGAAGACCGGGCAGCCCGCCGCCGAGACCTGCTCGGCGATCAGCTGCAGGGTGCGCGTCTTCCCGGTCCCGGTGGCGCCGGCGATCAGGCCGTGGCGGTTGAGGAACCCGAGCGGCAGGGCCACGTCCACCGACGTGTCGGGCGGCTCGCTGCCCGGCGACGCCATCGGGCGGCCGACGTGGATGCGCGGGCCGTCGAACCCGTAGCCCGCGGCCATCTCCTGCGCGAAGCCCTCGCTCACAGGATGACGACCAGCTTGTGGCCCCCGGCGCCCGCGGCGACCCGGGCCCACGCCGCCGGCGCCTCGGCGAACGGCACCTCGACCACGTTCATCGTCACCGCCCCGCGGGCCGCCGCGGCCGCGAGGTCGGCGTAGGAGCGGGCCACGTCGGCCGGTTCCTCGCTGAAGACCGAGAACCCGCGGATGTCCAGCCGGCCGCCGCGCAGCGCGCCGCCGGTCACCTCGCTCGTGGCCCCGGCGGCGCTGCCCACCTGGACGACGCGGCCGCGCCGGCGCAGCGCCCCGATCGCCGCCATCCCCGGCGGGCCCCAGAGCGGGTCGATCACGAGGTCGGCGCCCTCGCCGCACGCCGCCCGCAGCGCCTCCCCGAGGCGGTCGTCGATCGGCAGGGCGACGTCGGCCCCGGCGGCCGTGGCGCGCTCGCGCCCCTCGGCGCTGCGGGCCGCCGCCACGATCCGCCCCGCACCGCCGTCGCGCGCCGCCCGAATCGCGGTCTGGCCGACCGCGCCGCCCGCGCCCAGGACCACGACCGTTTCTCCCGGCGCCAGGCCGCCCCGGTCGCGCACCGGGATCCAGCCCGCAAGGCCGGCGATGCCGAGCGCCGCGGCGAGGGGGAGGCCGACGCCGTCGGGCACCGGCACGACCGCGGCGTCGGGAACGCTCACCAGCTCGGCGAGGCCGCCCGTCATCGGCAGGCACCACACCGGCGTCCCGGCGGGCAGCGCCGACGACTCGACCACCTCGCCGGCGGCCTCGGCGCCCGGCACGTACGGCGGGTCGGGGACGTCCAGGTAGAAGCGGCCGGCCGCGATGGCCAGGTCGACCGGGTTCAGCGCGGCGGCGCGCACGCGCACCACCGCACGGCCGGGCTCGGCGGCGGGCTCGGAAACCTCCGCCGGTGCGGGCCCGGCGCCCCGCTCGGACACGACGAGCGCTCTCACGGCGCCGGAGGCTACCGGGCCGGGGGTCCGAGGGCGGCGGTCCGAACGTTAGCCTCGCGGCCAAGGGAGCGGCCCGCCCGACTCCTCACACTGGCCCTCAATGACACCGCGCCACCACGAGAGCCACGACTCAGCCGGCGTCTGGGCGCCGTGCGCGACGTGCTGGGGCCAGCGCCGCCTGCTGACGGCCTGCGCCGACGGGGGCCTGGTCCCCAGCGCCTGCCCCGCCTGCCTGGGAGTGGGCGAGCGCCTCGCCGACGGCGACCAGGTGGTGGTGGCCGCTCCCTAGCCGGGCCGACCGACCCCGGCCCGTCCGGCCGCGCCCTCGGCTACCCTCCCGCGGATGCCGGGGCTCCACATGCTCCAGTGGCTCGACGAGGACGCCCTGCGGCTGGTGGCCGGCCTGCGCTGGGGCCCGCTGACCGCGCTGATGACGCTGCTGTCGGCCTGGTGGGTGAAGGGCGTCGTGATCGCGGCGGTCGGCGGGATCGCCGACCTGCGCCGGCGGCCGCGCGCCGTCCCGGTCAGCGCCGTCCTGGCGACGCTCGCCCTGCTGGCCGCCTCGCTCTCGGCCGACCTCCTCAAGGAGGTGGTCGGCCGCGCCCGGCCGCCGCTCGCCGACCCCGGTCTCACGGCCCTCGTCGGGCTTCCGGGGGACGGCAGCATGCCCTCCGGCCACGCGGCCACCGCGGCCGCCGCCGCGACGGTCGTCGCACTGCTGCACCCGCGCCTGCGCTCGCCGCTGGCCGCGCTCGTCGCGGCGATCGGCCTCTCGCGGGTCTACCTGGGGGTCCATTACCCATCCGACGTGCTGGTCGGCCTGGCGCTGGGGGTCGCCGTCGGCTGGGCCGTCGTGGCCCTGGCCCGGCGTGCCGTCCGGGCGCGGCGCGAGGATGGCGCCCGGATGGAGGGCCGCCTCGAGATCCGGCTGCCGCGCGCCGCCGAGGAGTGATCAAGTACATCGGCTCCAAGCGGGCCCTCGTCCCCCTGATCCAGGCGGTCGCGGAGCGCCTGCCGATCCGCTCGGCCGCCGACCTCTTCGCGGGCACCACCCGCGCCGGCCAGGCCTTCCGGCGCGCGGGCTGCCGGGTGGTCTCGAATGACGTCGCCACCTACTCCGAGGCCCTCGGCCAGGCCTACATCGCGGCCGACGAGCGCCTCGACCGGGAGGGGCTGCGGGCGCTGCTCGCGCGGCTCGGCGCGCTGCCCGGGCGCCCCGGCTACGTCACGAGGACCTTCTGCGAGCAGGCGCGCTTCTTCTCAGCCGAGAACGGCGCCCGCATCGACGTGATCCGCGACGCGATCGCGCAGGCCGGGGCCCCCGAGCCCCTGCGCGGGTGCCTGCTGACGAGCCTGCTCGAGGCGGCCGATCGCGTCGACTCGACCTGCGGCCTGCAGATGGCCTACCTCAAGCGCCCGGCCCCGCGCTCGCTCAGGCCGCTGGAGCTGCGCGAGCCGGCCCCGGTCGCGGGCCCGCCCGGCGAGGTCACCCGACGCGACGCCAACGCGCTGGCTCGCGAGCTCGACGGGGTCGACTGCGCCTACCTCGATCCGCCCTACAACGGCCACTCCTACTTCTCGAACTACCACGTCTGGGAGACCCTGGTGCGCTGGGACGACCCGCCGGCCTACGGCGTGGCCCGCAAGCGCGCCGACTGCCGCACCACGCGCAGCGCCTACAACCGGGCGCGCGAGGCGTGGGAGGCGCTGTCGGACCTCGTCGGCGCACTGACCACGCCCTGGATCGTCGCGTCGGTCAGCGACGAGGGCTTCCACGACCCGGCCGACGTCGCTGCGCTGCTGGCCGAGCGCGGCCACGTGGCGGCCCTGGCCATCGACTCGCCGCGCTACGTCGGCGCCCGGATCGGCATCCACAACCCCGCGGGCGAGCGGGTGGGCACGGTCTCGCACGTGCGCAACCTCGAGTACCTGATCGTCTCGGGGCCCGACCGCGTGGCCGTGGACGCCGTCTTCGGCGGCGCCCCGGCCCCGGTGCTCAGCGCCGCAGGGCCGCCTCGGCGATGAGCTCGCGACGTTCGGCACGTCCAGCATCGACCGCCCCGAGACCCCGGCACGCTTCAGGAGGCGAGCGCCAGCGGCTCCAGTGGCTCGTCGCGGCCGCGGGGGGCGATGAGGCGCGCACCGCGGCCGGGCAGCCCTGCCACCAGGCGCGGCGGCGCCGCTTCGGCGAGGTGGACGGCCGCGTCGTCGTCCACCGCCAGCGTCGGCGGCATCCGCCCCGCCTCGACCAGCCCGCGCAGCGCCACGAGCCGCCCCGGGTCGCTGTCGGCGTGGGGGCAGAAGCCCCCCGGCGCGAAGCCCAGGCCGGCCATCGGCGCGAACCCCGCCCCCAGCGAATTCGTCAGCCCCGCCGCGAACCAGCAGATCGCCCCCGCGCTGACGCCGGACATCACCGCGCCCCGCTCCCACGCCTCGCGGAGGGCGGGCCCGACGTCGTGCACGCGCCAGATCGCCGCGAGGTTCGCGCTGCTGCCGCCCGCGACGTAGACGGCGTCCTGGCGGGCCAGGGCGGCCCGCACCGGCTCGGGGTGGGGCCGGAAGAGGGCGAGGTGCGAGGGCTCGCACACCGACGAGGGGAAGCACTCGTAGAAGCGCGTGATCACCCAGTCCGAGTCGCCGCTCGCGGTCGGCAGCAGGCAGACGCGGGGGCGGTCGCGCGCCGCCAGGCCCATGATGTAGTCCTCGAGCGGGCCGCTGCGGGAGTCCGACGCCCAGCCCCCGCCGCCACAGGCCACGATGTGTCGCGTCATCCGGGTCCAGACTACGCCTGCGGGCGCTGTCCACCGGGCCAGAGGGGGCGCCCGAACTCTGTCCACACGTCCGTCGCGCGCGCGGGCCCGCGCGCCCAGGATCGGCGCATGGAGCCCCGAACCTCCGCTCGGGCCCGGCCCTCCGATCGGCGACGGCCACGCCAGATCGTGGCCCTCGGGGGCGGCGGCTTCACCGATGACCCGGACAACCCGGCGCTCGACGACTACGTCCTGGCGGCGGCCGGTCGCGACCGGCCGCGGGTGTGCTTCCTGGCGACCGCGGGGGGCGACAACCACAGCTACACGGTCAAGTTCTACGGCGCGTTCGCCGGCGGCCGCGCCGACGCGAGCCACCTCGCCCTCTTCAACCGGACGGTCGACGACGTCCGCTCGCTCCTGCTCGCCCAGGACGTCATCTACGTGGGCGGCGGCAACACGGTGAACATGCTCGCCGTCTGGCGGGCGCAGGGCATCGACCGCGTCCTGCGCGAGGCCTGGGAGCGGGGCGTCGTGCTGGCGGGCCTCTGCGCCGGCTCGATGTGCTGGTTCGAGGGCGGCGTCACGGCCTCGTTCGGGCGCCGCCTGGCCCCCCTCCACGACGGCCTCGGCCTCCTGCCGGGCAGCAACTGCCCCCACTACCGCGAGCGCCGCGACGCCTACGCCACCGCCGTCCGGAGCGGGCTGCCGGCGGGCGTGGCCGCCGACGACGGCGTGGCCCTCCACTTCGTCGAGCGCCGCCTGGCGGCGGTCGTCGCGTCGCGCCCGGGGCGGCGCGCCTACCGCGTCGGGGTGGCCGGGGACCGCCTCGTCGAGGCGCCCCTGCGGCCGATCCTGGTCGACGGCGCGCACCCGGGCGCGGACGCGCTCAGACCGCCGGACGCTGATGGCGCGCCGGCGGCCTTGGCCGCGGTGGTGTAGGGCCCGCGGGTTACTTCAGGCGGAAGGTGATGCGGCCCCGGTTGAGGTCGTAGGGCGACAGCTCCACCTTCACCCGGTCGCCCGGGTTGATGCGGATCCGGAACCGCCTCAGCTTGCCCGCCATGTGTGCGAGCAC
>DATLLV010000142.1:0-2160 GCA_035537655.1 Miltoncostaeaceae bacterium | reverse complement strand
GAGCCGTGAGCGCGTGGCGCGGAGCGCCTCCAGGATTCGGGCGAGGGCGTCCAGGGAATCCGCGGCGTCGTGGTTGGACATCTCGTCTGGCGGCCGGCTCCCCACGGAGGCTACACTAGCCGCGCCGCGTCGGCCACCGGCACGCCGCCTGACCGATCGCCGTCCGCTCGGCGATGTTTCCATTGACGGCCGCGCCGACGGGGCGGGATCATGCCCGCTGTGAGTCGACCGTTCCCCGGCATCGCCGCCGCCAACCGCGAGGTCCTCGCGCGCATGGTCTCGGCAGACCCGCTCCTGATCGACGGCGTGCCGGCCGCCGACGCCCTGGGCCTCGCCGACCGCCTGGTGTTCCACGCCGGGCCACCGATCGCGTGGGCGGTGAAGGGCCCGTCGCTCCGGGGCGCCATCGTCGGCGCGCTCCGCTACCGAGGCGCGGCATGAGACTGCCGCGCGATCCGCGTCTGATGGTGGTCGCGCTCGGCGGCCGGGCGATCCAGGCGCGGGGGCGGTCGACGGGGCGCCCGGCGGCGCGCGCGGGGTGGGTACGGGCGCTCGAGCTGAGCCTGCCGCCGCTGGTCGACATCGGGGCGGCTGGATTCCGCATCGTGCTGGTCCCTTGCGGCGCGCCGCTCGATGACGCGGACCGCCGCGCCGCGCCGAGCCGCACCGCCGCACTGTCGCGTCCTCTCGACCTCCGCGCCGCCGAGGCGCAGGGTGTGGCCGGCTACGGCGTCCAGCAGGCGCTCGCCACCCTCGGCCGGACTCGGGGCGGCGAGGTGCCCGTCGCCGTGGTCCTCACGCGCGTGGTGGTGGCGGCAGACGATCCGGCCTTCGCCCGGCCGACGCGCGCCGTCGGCCCGCCCTACTCGGTCGCCACGGCGCGCCGACTCGCGCGCGACCTCGGCTGGACCTTCGCAGGGAACGGGGCCTCGCGCCGGCGCGTGGTCCCGGTGCCGCAGCCCCGGCGCATTCCCGAGGCCGGCGTGATCCGCCACTGCGTGGATGCGGGCACGCTCACGATCGCGGCGGCCGGTGGCGGCGTCCCCGTCGTCGAGACCCCCGAGGGGTATCGCGGCGTCGAGGCCGTGCTCGAGGTGGAGGCGACCGCCGGCCTCCTCGCCACGGCGGTCGCCGCGGATCGCCTCGTCTTCCTCACCGGCGTCGATCGCGTCGAGGTCGGTCACCGCACCGCGCGGGCCATCGGGGTCGAGCATCTGTCCCTGGCCGAAGCACGCGCGCTGCTGGCGGCGCGCGAGTTCCCCGCGGCCTCTATCGGGCCCAAGGTCCAAGCGGCGGTCGACTTCGTCGCGGCGGGCGGCCGCGAGGCGATCATCACCTCGCCCTCGGCGCTGCGCACCGCGCTGGACGGCCGCGCCGGCACGCGGGTCGTGCCCTGACCGACCGGCCCGCCCACGTGACGGCGTCTCCGCCCCCGTAGTACGCTCCCGCTCATGGCCAGTTGGTGGGTGACGCTCGTCGTCGGGCTCGCAGTCCTCCTGTTGGGCCGACGCCTGTTCTGGCTTTTCGTGGGTGCCGCCGGGTTTGCCGTGGGCCTGCACGTGGCCCCCACCGTGCTCAACGGCCCGGAGTGGCTGATGGTGGTGGTCGCGCTGGTCCTCGGGATCCTGGGCGCCGTGCTCGCCATCTTCTTCCAGTGGCTCGCCATCGGACTGGCCGGGTTCGCGGCCGGCGTCCATGGCGGTCTCGCCGCGGCGGCCGCGCTCGGATTCTCGGGGCAGTGGCTCTGGGCCGTCGTCTTCGTGGCGGGCATCGTGGTCGCCGCGCTCGCGCTCTGGCTCCTGGACCCGATCCTGATCCTGCTGTCGGCCCTCGTCGGCGCGGCGCTGCTGGCGCCGCTGGCCCCGGTCTCCGCGACGGTGCGGCCGTGGCTCTTCATCGGGCTCGCCGTGGTCGGCATCGCGATCCAGGTGAGTCTCCTCGCCCCGCCCGACGGCGCGGCGCCGTCCCGCGGCCGCCGTACCTGACCAAGGAGAGAGCGGGCCCATGCACGGAGTCGTCTTTCTCGGCGAGCGGGCGCTCGAGCTCCGAGAGTTTCCCGATCCCCGACCGGGCCCGGGCGAGGTCGTGCTGGCCATGAAGGCGTCGGGGATGTGCGGGAGCGATCTCCATCCCTACCGGGCCTCGCGGAGCGGCGGCGCG
>DATLLV010000141.1:0-4598 GCA_035537655.1 Miltoncostaeaceae bacterium | reverse complement strand
CCAGGACGGCGACCGCCACGATCGCCGCGGCGATCAGGAGGGAGGCGAGGAAGGCGGGTGCTCTGCGGATCAGCGTCATGTGAAGAAGGTTGGTGGGGGTGCGGGCCGGGGGGCGCGAGGCCCCCCGGCGGCGCGGTGGTCCGTCAGTTGGCGTGCGGCACCGAGTCGAAGCCCGAGCCGGGGGTCGCCAGGTAGGGGAACGACGGCAGGAACGGACGGTCGTTCGCGTTCACTCCGTCGCCGAGCAGCGGCACCAGGGCCGCGTTGGCGCCGTTGGGCGCCGGCAGGCCGAACGCCGGGGCGAGCACGCCGCCCACGGCGCGCTCCTCGATGTCGACGATGTCGTCGCCGAGGCGGCGGCCGTTGGGGAACCCGTCGGCGTCACCGGCCAGGAGCCCGATCGGCTTCTGGGTCCCGGTCGTCGGCGGCACGGCGAGGTTCACCCGCAGGAGGTCGGCCTTGACGGGCTTCTTGCCGATCTGGGTGGTCGGCAGCCCGAGGCCGTTGTTCGGCGGGATGCCCGTCAGGAGGACCGTCGTCAGGTCGATGCGGTTCTCCGTGGGCGAGCCGAGCTTGTAGAGGGCGTTGAGGATGCCGGCGAGCTCGGGCTTCAGGTAGAAGCGCTCGAACTGCTTGTCGTCGGCGGGGTCGCTGCGGTTCCAGAGGTCCTTCTTCCCGAGCGGGATGACGACCTCGTTGATGAGCGGCTCGGCGAGGCGCGAGACCTGCTGCCAGCGCGTGCCGCCGCCCTTGGTGATGACGGGACGCGACGCGGTCGCGTACACGCCGACCACCGAGTCGGTGTCGTTGATATCGGTGGAGACCTTCTTGGTCCCGGTGAGCTGCGTGATCGGCACCTGGACGGCGATCGAGTTCACGCTGTAGCCCTTGAGGCCGTCGACGCCGCCCATGCTGAAGGCGCCGGGGGGCGCGCTCCGGAAGCCGAGCAGGTCGAACGTGCCGCCGAGATCCACGTAGAACGGGTCGTCCCGCTGGCCGGCGAACACCTTGATGCCGTCGCGGACGTTCTGGATCGCCGGCGTGACGAGCGACTCATAGTTCGGCGTCGAGCGCGGGCCGACGTTGTTCGGCGGGGTCAGGAGATCCCGGCCGAGGGTCTTGACGTAGGTCTTGCCCTTCCCGTCGCGCGTGATCTTGCGGACGGTGTAGGTCTGGACCAGGTTGAGGTTGGTGTACGCGCCGCGCTGGGCGTCGTACGTGATCTTGTCGGTGTTGTAGAGGAACGTGGCCGGGTTCTTGGTCGTGGTGTCGAACCTGAACTCGTAGGTCACGTCCGGGCGGGCGTCGCCGGTGCTGTCGACCTTGATCTCGTACTTCACGTCGTCCGAGAACCGGTAGAAGTTCGGACCGCCGGCCGGCTCCTCGAACGGCACGAAGTTCGCGACCAGGGTCGCGGTGTCGGGCGCGTCCGGGGAGCGGAAGGCGTAGACGTCCGTGTTGTCGGCCGTCGGGTCCTGGGAGATCGAGGGCGCCTCGCGGTGGGATGAGGCGCCGCTGAAGGGCGGCGCCAGGGCGACGGCGACGGCGGCCGCGGTCGCCGCGAGGGGCACTGCGAGCAGCCGTCGCTGACGTGCTCGTGATCGCACGGTTGGTGGTCCTTTCTGTGATGCGTCGGAGGGGGGTCCGGGCCCCGGATGCCGCCGAGGCCGGCCCCTGGTGGATCAGCGCGCCGGAGGCGTCCTCCGGCGGCGCTCTGCTCCGGGGCGGCTCATGCGCGCCCCGGCCCGCGCAGGCCCACGGGCGGCTCGGGGCCGCGGTCCGCGAGGACCGCTGCCAGCCGCTCCGCGGCCCGCTTCGAGATCGGAAGGGTGAAGCGGCCGCGGCCGTTGATGGCCACGACCGAGGGCACGTCGCCGCGCGGCCCGGCGGGCCGGCGCAGGCGCAGCGCGCCGAGTGGGATGTGCGGCCGCACCTCCGCGACGCTGGCGCGGCGCCCGCGGGTGCGGAAGACGAGCCGCGGGCGGAGGGTGACGGCGAAGGTCGATCGCCCGACGGGGAGCGCGAAGCGCGCCACCCGGCGGGGGCCGTTGGCCGGCCAGACGACCCAGACGTAGGTGCGTCCCTGCTTGAGGACGCCGAAGGGCACCCGCAGGCGGGTGTCGCGCGACCAGGCGTTCATGACGCGTCGCCGGCCGCGGAAGACCTGCACGTTGTAGCCCGTGGCGCGGGCCACCCGCTTCCAGCGCAGGGTGGTGCGCTGCCAGGGGAGCCAGTCGGACGCCTTCGGGCTCACGAGGCCGCCGAAGGCCTTGGCCAGCTCGGCCGGGACGGGCGCGACGGCCGGCACCGGCTGTGGCCGCACCTCGTTCTCGACCGGGACGTCGGGGGTGTCGCCGACCGGCGGCGGGTCCTGCTCGACGCCGACGCCGTCGTCCGGAGCGGCGCCCAGGCCGGCCGGCCCCGGGAGGGGCAGCGGGGCGGGCTCGACGTTCGCCAGCGGGCCCGACACGACGCAGTCGTCGGCGGTGCGCCCGGTGCAGTGGATGAGGCCGCCGGGGGCGCGCGACGGCCGCCCGGGCCCCGGGGCGATGCCGTCCGGGGTGAGGGCGGGCAGCGCCTGGGCGATCGGCCCGCCCAGCAGGGGGCGCGGGACCGCGATGTAGACGTCCGCAGAGGCGGCGGCCGGGGCCGCGAGCCCGACGGCGGCGGCGGCGAGGAGTAGGACGGGACGGCGCAACGTTCACAGCTCCGGTGTGCTGGCCGCCCCGGTGGAGCGACTCACCCCTGGCTACGCTCGGGGCGCCGCGGCGGATCACGGGTGTTCGCCGGCCGGCCCCGTCCCCTACACTCGTCGCGTGGCCAAGAAGAGCGCCAAGGCGCCCGCCGTCGAGGGCCCGCGCCGCATCCCGCCCCGCATCGCCGTGCTGGCGGTCGGCGTCGCCCTGGGCGCCGTCTGGGGCTCGGTGATGTGGATGATCTTCGAGGTCGCCGGGCGCGAGACCGGCGCGCGCGGCTGGGCCTACCTCGCGCTGACCACGGCCATGATCGGGGGCGGCGTCGCGGCCATCTTCGGCGCCAACGCCGCCCGTCGGCGCGGCGAGCGGATCTCCCCGCGGAGCCCCTACCGGAGGCGGAAGTAGCGCCTCGCACCCGGGGCTGGGGTGATCTATCCTCGACGGGTGACCGTGCTAGGCGGGGAGCTAGCGGTGCCCTGTACCCGCAATCCGCTACAGCGGGGCTCAATCCCCGTCCGAGGGGCCGATGCGAGGAGCACGGCGTCGAGTAGAGCGGCGATGATGGTGAGGTCCCATTCGGTGTGCGACCGCGAACCAGGTCAGATCCGGAAGGAAGCAGCCTTAAGCGGAGCCGCGCACGCGCAGTGGGGCAACCTCCCCGGAGCAAGCGACTCGGTGCAGACCCTCACACCGCGCTTCGACGACGGGTGCACGGTCACGTCTCCTTGAGCGGGGTCCCGAGCCTCTACAACCGCCACCGGCCCGCGACCTTCGCCGACATGGTCGGCCAGGATCACGTGGCCCGGGCGCTCGGGAACGCGCTGCGGTCGGGGCGGCCCTCCCAGGGCTACCTCTTCTCGGGGCCGCGCGGCACGGGCAAGACCACGACGGCGCGCATCCTCGCGCGCTGCCTGAACTGCCAGTCGAGCCCCGGCCCGACGGCCGAGCCGTGCGGGCGGTGCGACTCGTGCAGGCGCACCGGCCAGCCGGACTGGCTCGACGTGGTCGAGGTGGACGCGGCCTCGAGCGCGCGCCGCATCGACGAGATGCGCGAGTGGCTCGAGACCGTGCGCTACGCGCCGGTGGCCAGCCGCTACCGCATCACGATCATGGACGAGGCTCACCAGATCCAGGACCAGGCCGCGAGCGCCCTGCTGAAGACGCTCGAGGAGCCGCCGCCGCACCTGGTCGTGATCCTCTGCACCACCCACCCCTGGGACATCCTCGGCACGATCCGGTCGCGCCTGCAGCACTACGTGCTGCGCAAGCCCGGCATCCCGGCGCTCGTGAAGGTGCTCGACCGGGTCGCCCGCGCCGAGGGCATCGAGGCCGGCGAGCAGGCGCTCGACATCCTGGCCCGCGCGGCCGCCGGCGTAGGTCGAGATCTGGTCAAGCAGGCCGAGCGCGTCTCGGTAGGAGCCGTCGGCCGCGTGGAGGTCTCGGACGCGCTGGAGCTGATCGGGGCGGTCTCGCGCGAGTCGGTGTTCGAGCTCGTGGACCTGATGGCCGGCGGGGACGCCGCCGGGGCGTTCGAGCTGCTCCAGAGCACCCTCGACGGGCCGGTGGACCCCGAGCAGGCGATCCGCGGCCTGGTGGGCCACCTGCGCTACGTCTGCCTGCTCCAGCAGGGCGCCATGCCGCGCGACGAGTGGGCCTTCTCGCCCGAGGAGGTCGCCCGCCTGCAGGCCCAGGCCAACCAGCTGCCCGACTCCCAGGTCGTGCGCGGGCTCGACCTGCTGGCCGACGCCCAGGTGCGCATCCGCCACGGCGGCGCCGACCCGCGCCTGCAGCTCGAGCTGGTGGCGGCGCGGCTCAGCCGGCCGGCCCTCGACGCGACGACCTCCGGCCTCGCCGCCCGCGTCGAGGCGCTCGAGGCGGGCGCCCCGCGCACCGCCCCGCCGC
>DATLLV010000140.1:0-6433 GCA_035537655.1 Miltoncostaeaceae bacterium | reverse complement strand
GACGTCGGCGCGCATGTCCTTGGGGTGGGGGCTCGTGTACCGGACCCGGCGGATGCCGTCGACCGCCGCGACGGCGCGCAGCAGCTCGGCGAACGTCGCCCGCCCCTCGCGCGGCAGGTCGCGGCCGTACGAGTTCACGTTCTGGCCCAGCAGGGTGACCTCGCGCACGCCGTCGCCGGCCAGGGCCTCGACCTCGCCGACGATGTCCGCCGGCGGGCGGCTGCGCTCGCGCCCGCGCACGCTCGGCACGATGCAGTAGGCGCAGACGCAGTTGCAGCCCACCGAGATCTGGACCCACGCCTGGTGGCGCCGCTCGCGCACGGCCGGCAGGCTGCCGCTGAAGGCGCCGTCGAAGCTGAAGGCGCCGACCGCGTCGAGGCGCTCGCGGGCCACCAGCTCGCCCAGGCGCGTCACCTCGCCGGGCCCGAAGGCGATGTCGACGAACGGGAACTGCTCGAACACCCGCTCCTTCTGGCTCTGGGCCCAGCAGCCGCCCACGGCCACCACGGCGTCCGGCCGCTCGCGCTTCACCCGCTTCGCGTCGCCGAGGTTGCCGAGGAAGCGCTCGTCGGCGCTGCCGCGGATGGTGCAGGTGTTGAAGAGGATCAGGTCGGCGTCGTCGCGGCTGGCCGCCTCGGCGTACCCCAGGCCCTCGAGCAGCCCCTTCATCCGCTCGGAGTCGTGGTCGTTCATCTGGCAGCCGAACGTGGTCAGGTGGTAGCGCACCGGCCGATCCTAGCGGCGTGCGGTCGGCAGACGGCGCGCAGGACGGCGTCCACCACCCGCTCGAACGCCCGCCGCGCGGCCGGCCACGCTCGCGAGTTGCGAGCAGGCCGCCGCCGCGCGGGCTCAGGCCTCGGAGGCCGCCAGTGCCCCCTCGGGCTCGCGCACCTCCCCCGTCTCGGGGTCGAAGTCCGGCAGCGTCGCGATGCCGGCGTCCTCGCGGATGCGCGCCTCCAGGGAGAGCGCGACCTCGGGGTGCTCGCGCAGGAAGGTCCGCGCCGCGTTGCGGCCCTGACCCAGGCGCTCCTCCCCGAAGGAGAAGTAGGCGCCGCTCTTCTGCACCAGCCCGCCCTCGACGCCGAGATCGATGAGGTTGCCCTCGTGGGAGATGCCCTCGCCGTAGATGATGTCGAACTCGGCCTGCCGGAACGGCGGCGCGACCTTGTTCTTGACCACCTTCACCCGGGCCCGGTTGCCGATCGCCTCCGAGCCCTCCTTGAGGGTCTCGATGCGGCGGATGTCGAGCCGCACCGACGCGTAGAACTTCAGCGCCCGGCCGCCCGGCGTGGTCTCGGGCGAGCCGAACATCACGCCGATCTTCTCCCGCAGCTGGTTCGTGAAGACGCAGATCGTGCCGGCCCGGTTGAGGGTGCCGGCCAGCTTGCGCAGCGCCTGCGACATGAGCCGGGCCTGGAGGCCGACGTGCGAGTCGCCCATCTCGCCCTCGATCTCGGCCTTCGGCACCAGCGCCGCCACCGAGTCGATCGCCACCACGTCGAGGGCGGCCGAGCGCACCAGCAGGTCGGCGATCTCGAGCGCCTGCTCGCCGTGGTCGGGCTGCGAGAGCAGCAGCTCGTCGGTGTCCACGCCGATCCGCTTGGCGTAGGTCGGGTCCATCGAGTGCTCGGCGTCGATGAAGGCGCAGAGGCCGCCGTGGCGCTGGGCCTGGGCGATGATGTGGTACAGCAGCGTCGTCTTGCCGGAGCTCTCCGGGCCGAAGATCTCGACGATGCGCCCGCGCGGGATGCCGCCGATCCCGAGCGCGATGTCGAGGGCCAGCGCCCCCGTGGAAACGACGGCCACCTCGGCCAACGGGGAGTCGCCCATCCGCATGATGGCGCCCTTGCCGAATTGCCGCTCGATCTGCGCGACGGCCGAGCCGAGCGCCTCGTGCTTCTCCACCGGGGCCTCCTTACGGAACGGGTTCGAACTCCACCGCGACGAGCTCCCGGTACCGCGGGGGCCCTCCCGGCGACTGGTGCGAATCATAGAGCGCGCCTCGGCCGACGTCGAACACCTGTTCCCGTCCGCCGGAGCCGTCGAGGGGCGCCAGCCGGGCCGGCCGCGGGAGCCTCAGGACCGTGACGTGGAGCCACGGCGCGGCCTCCTCCGGGGCCCGCCCGAGGACCGCGTCGAGGGCGGCGCGCACCCGCCGCGCCCGCTCGGCCAGGCCCCCCGCCCGGTCCTCGAGCTGAACCGCGACGAGCCGCGCCCGCGAGGCCCGCGGGCGCGCGCGCAGGCCGGCCAGCACGACCGGCGCCGGCGGCCCGGCGAGGGCCTCGCGCACGGCCGCCGCGACCTCCGGGGCGGCCTCCGGCGGCACCCGCCCGAGGAAGTCCAGCGTGACGTGCAGGTTGGCCTCGGGCACCGCCCGGCCGCCCATGCGATCGGCCAGCGCCGCGCCGGTCGCCGCCAGCGCCGCCCGCGCCGGCGGCGGGAGGTCGGCGGCCACGAAGAGCCGGTTCGCGGCGCGCAGGCCGCCGAGGTCGTCCATGGGGCGAGGCTAGCCCCGGGCCGTCGCGCGCGTGGCGCACCGTCCGACACGGAGGTCGGGCGGGGGTGTGACGGCTGCCGTCACACCGCCGCGCGGGACTCCAGCGCCAGGCGGAGGGAGTGCATGGCGAGGGCGACCGATCTGTTGCGGATCGCATCGCGATCGCCTCGCAGGTGCAGCTCGCGGCTGCTCGTGCCGTCCGGGCCGGCGACGCCCAGGTACACGAGCCCCACGGGCTTCTCCGGGGTGCCGCCGCCCGGCCCGGCGATCCCCGTCACCGAGAGGGCCCAGTCGCTGCCGATCAGCCGCCGCGCGCCCGTCGCCATCGCCTCGGCGGTCGGCCCCGAGACGGCCCCGTGGCGGCGCAGCACCTCGGGGTCGACGCCCAGCAGGTCCCGCTTCACCTCGTCCGAGTAGACGATGACCCCGCCGAGGACGTACGCCGACGACCCGGGCCGGGCCGTGAGGCGGGCGCCCAGCCCGCCGCCGGTGCAGGACTCCGCGACGGCCACCGTCTCCCCCACCGCCGTCAGGGCGCGCGCGACGACCTCGTCCACGGGGGCCCCGTCGCGGCTGTACAGCGCCGGCCCGAGCTCCTCGACCAGCCGGGCCTCGAGGGCGTCGGCGGCCCAGACGTCGGCCGGCGAGCTGCGCACCGTGATCTCGAGCTCCGCCTCGCGGGCGCAGATGCCGACCGTCAGGCGGTCCCAGGCGTCGCGGTCGAGCGGCTCCAGGGCCGCGATGGCCCGGCCCTCGATGACCCCGTAGGCGCGCAGCACCCGCTCGACCGGGCCGCCGCCGCGCGCCAGCAGCCCGGCCAGGGGCTGCTCGTCGCCGGCTGCCGCCCACATCGCCTCGAGCTCCCAGGGCGGCCCGGGGAGCACGACCACCAGCGCCCCCTCGTGCTCGACGACGGCGCCGGGGGCCGTCCCGGCCGGCGGCAGCACCTGGGCGCGGGCCGGCAGGGTCGCCTGCTTCTCGCTGACCCTGCGGGCCAGGTCCGGGTCCGCGAGCAGCGGGCTGACGCGGGCCTCGACCATGGCCAGCGCCTCGCGGTTCAGCTCCACGGCGCGGCCCGTGGCGGCCGCGACCGCCTCCATCGTGAGGTCGTCGTGGGTGGGCCCCAGGCCGCCGGTCGTGCAGACCAGGTCGAGGCCCTCGGCGAGCATGTCCCGCAGGGCCCGCGTCAGCGCCCCGAGGTCGTCCCCCACGATCTCGACCCGCTCGACGGCCACGCCCGTCGCGTCGAGCGACCGCGCCAGCACGGCTGCGTTCCGCTCCTGGATCCGTCCCCGAAGCACCTCGTCGCCCGTGACGAGGATGGCCGCGCGCGGCGCGCCGGCCGCGGGGTCAGTCGACGACCTCGGCCCCCTCGCGGCTGATCTGGAAGTTCGCCGTGGCCGTGGCGTCGAGCTCGACCGGCTTGCCGTTGACGGTGACCTGCAGCTCACCGGGGTTGGCGGCGCGGACCCAGATGCCGTCCACGACCTTGAAGACCTTGGCCTGGCCGGGGGCCAGGATCCGCTCGAAGACCACCCGCCCCTTCTCGTCGCGGCCGCGCACCTGGACCCAGGAGCCGATGGTGCCGGTCCCGGTCAGCACGATCGGTGTCTTCTTCACCCGCACCGGGCCCTCCTGGGAGGCCGTGTCGGGCTCGACCGCGGGCGCCTGGGCCGGCGCGGAGGCCTGGGGCGCGGCCGCGGGGGCCGGCGGGAGCGGGGCCGGCGAGTCGCCGGAGCCGACGCCGAGCCAGACGAGCAGCGCGACGGCCACCACGCCGCCGATCGCCAGCCAGAGGAGCCGGAGCTCGGTGCGGCGGCGGCGGCGGTGGCGCCGCTGCGAGGGGCCCGGTCGCCGCGGCGGCGGGCGCCGCTCGATGCCGTTCTCGCGGGTCTGACGGGCGTCGTAGTCGCCGAAACGGCTCTCGTACTCGTCGAGGACGAGCTGGCCGTCGAGGTCGAGGAACTCCGCGTAGCTCTTCAGGAACCCGCGGACGTACGTCGGCGACGGCATGAGGTCGAACTGCTCCTCCTCCATCGCCCGGAGGTACTTGGCCCGGATCTTGGTCTCCGCCTCGCAGTCGAGGATGTCCAGGCCTCGACGGAGACGGGCCTCGCGGAGTGTGTTCCCGATCTCGAACATGGGGGCGTCTGCCGGGCGCCCGACAGGCCCGGCACCCTAGCGAAGCGCTCGGTCGACCCGCAACCGGGCCCGGGCCGCCCGCGGCCCGGTCAGACGTCCCCGGCGGGCTCCTCGTCCTCGGCGGGCGCCCGGCGGAGGATGCGGTCGAGGTCGGCCTCGCCCACCAGCACGCTGCGCGGCTTCGAGCCCTCGTGCCCGGAGACCACGCCCATGCGCTCCATGACGTCGACCAGGCGCCCGGCGCGCGCGTAGCCGACCCCCAGCCGGCGCTGGAGGAGCGACACCGAGGCCGTGCCCTGCTGCACGACCAGCTCGACCGCCCGCCCGATCATCTCGTCGGCGTCGGCATCGACCGGGTCCTCGACCGGCTCCGGGCGCTCCATCAGCTCCTCGCGCAGCTCGGGGCGCCCCTGCGCCCGCCAGTGGTCGGTGATCTCGCGGATCTCCTCCTCGCCGACGTACGCGCCCTGGAGGCGCTGCAGCCGCGACGTCCCGACCGGGCGGAACAGCATGTCCCCGTGCCCGAGCAGGGTCTCGGCGCCGCCGGCGTCGAGGATCACGCGCGAGTCGACCTGGGACGAGACGGCGAAGGCGATCCGCGACGGGACGTTCGCCTTGATCATCCCGGTGATGACGTCGGCCGACGGGCGCTGGGTCGCCAGCACCAGGTGGATGCCGACGGCGCGGCTCTTCTGCGCGAGCCGGATGATCGCGTCCTCCACCTCGGCCGGCGAGACCATCATGAGGTCGGCGAGCTCGTCGATGACGACCAGGATCGTGGGCATCGGCGGGTCGCCGGCCGCCGCGCGGGCCTCGTTCCAGTCGCGCAGGTTGCGCGCTCGCGCCAGGCCCATCAGCTCGTAGCGGTTCTCCATCTCGCGAACGATGTTGGAGAGGACGGCGGCGGCGTCCTTCATGTTCGTGACGACTGGCGTGAGCAGGTGGGGGATGCTCTCGTAGTGGTTCAGCTCGACCTTCTTGGGGTCGATGAGGATCATCCGCAGCTCGTTCGGCGTCGACCGCAGCAGGATCGAGGCCAGCATGGCGTTCAGGCAGACGCTCTTGCCCGTGCCGGTGGACCCGGCGATCAGCAGGTGCGGCATCCGCGACAGGTCGATGTAGACCGGCTTGCCGCCCAGGTCGAGGCCCAGCCAGGCCATCAGCGGGCCGGCGTGGCTGGGGAACTCGCGCGTGATGTCGCCCAGGGTGACCAGGGCGGCCTCGGGGTTCGGGACCTCGACGCCCACGGCCTGCTTGCCCGGGATCGGGGCGATGATGCGCAGCTCCTCGCGCGCCGCCAGGGCGTAGGCGAGGTCGTCGCGCAGGGCGGTGATGCGGCCGACCTTGGTGCCGGGGGCGAGCTGAAGCTCGTACCGCGTCACCCGCGGGCCGCTGACCGTGTCGGCCACGCTGGCGTCGATGCCGAAGTGGCCAAGCGTCTCCTCGAGGATGCGGCTTGTGCGCGCCACCAGCTCGGCCGGCTGGGTCGCCGGGCCGCCCGAGCGGCGCAGGATGGTCGCCCGCGGCAGGCCGTACGAGCCGTCCCGCCCGCGCGAGGGCGGCCGCGGCGTGAAGACCGGGGCGATCGCCCCCTCGTCCGCCTCCGCCTCGGACGCGGCCGGCCCGGCGGCGACGGCCGCGGGCGACGCCGCGGGCCCGTCGCCCGGCGGCGCGTCGCCGGCCGGGCCGAGGGCGGGCGACGGGGGCAGCTCGCCCGCGTCGCGGAAGATGTCCGGGAAGGTGTCGGCGCCGTCCAGTAGCGGGGCGGAAGGACCCTGGGGGCGGCCGCCCGCC
>DATLLV010000139.1:0-5950 GCA_035537655.1 Miltoncostaeaceae bacterium | reverse complement strand
GTGCCCATCACGCTGATCATCCTGCTGATCGCCCTCGGCTCGCTGGTGGCCGCGGGCATCCCGCTGCTGATCGGGCTCACCGCGGTGCTCGGCGCGCTCGGCCTGACCGCCGTCGCAAGCCAGTTCATGGCGGTGAGCGAGTACGCCTCCGCGGTCGTCCTGCTGGTCGGGCTCGCCGTGGGCGTCGATTACGTGATGTTCTACCTGCGCCGCTTCCGGGAGGAGCGCGCGGCCGGTCGCGGGGACACCGCGGCCCTCGAGGCCGCGGCGGCGACCTCCGGCCGCTCGGTGCTGATCTCCGGCCTGACCGTCATGGTCGCGATGGCCGGCATGTTCTTCACCGGCGACGAGACCTTCGCCTCGTTCGGCCTCGCGACCATCCTCGTCGTGGCTGTCGCGGTGCTCGGCTCGCTGACCGTCCTGCCGGCGCTGCTCTCACGCCTCGGCGGCCGCGTCGACGCAGGGCGCGTCCCGTTCACCCGGCGGCGGCGCGAGGCCCGCGAGGGCCGGTTCTGGGGGGCCGTCGTCGACCGCGTGCTCCGGCACCCGGTCGTCTCGATCGTGCTCGCCGGCGGCCTGTTGATCGCGCTGGCGCTCCCGGCGCTGCAGATGCGCACCGCGGAGGCGGGCGTCGAGAGCCTGCCCGACTCCATCCAGGTCATCGACACCTACAACCGCGTTCAGGCCGCCTTCCCCGGCACCGAGACCCCGGCCATCGTGGTGGTCGAGGCCGCGGACGTGCGGTCCGTCGAGGTGCAGAGCGCCATCGGCGAGCTGCAGGCGCAGGCGGTGGCCACAGGGCAGATGCACGAGCCGATCGACGTGGACATCAACGACGAGGGCAACATCGCCAGCGTCGCCATCCCGATCGACGGCAACGGCACGGACGAGGCCTCCAAGGCCGCGCTGGACACCCTGCGCGACGAGGTCGTCCCCGCCACCGTGGGGGCGCTCCCGGACGCCGAGACCGGCGTCACCGGGCAGACGGCCCAGTCGGAGGACTTCGGCGAGCAGATGCGCTCGGCGCTGCCGCTGGTCTTCGGCTTCGTGCTGCTGTTCGCCTTCCTGCTGATGCTCTTCGCCTTCCGGTCGATCGTCATCGCGGTCAAGGCGATCGTGCTCAACCTGCTCTCGGTGGGCGCCGCCTACGGGATCCTGGTCCTGGTGTTCCAGAACGGCTGGGGCTTGAGCCTCCTCGGCGTCGACTCCACCGACGGCATCGACCCGATCATCCCGATCCTGCTGTTCGTGATCCTGTTCGGCCTCTCGATGGACTACCACGTGTTCATCCTGAGCCGGATCCGCGAGCTGCACGATCGAGGCCACTCCAACGACGAGGCGATCCGTCGCGGCATCACCTCCACGGCGGGCGTCGTGACGGCCGCCGCGTTCGTGATGGTCGGCGTGTTCGCCGTCTTCGCCACCCTGCAGTTCCTGTTCTTCAAGCAGTTCGGCGTCGGACTCGCCGCGGCGGTCCTGATCGACGCCACCATCATCCGGGGCGTCCTGCTCCCCGCGACGATGACGCTGCTCGGCGAGCGGAACTGGTACCTGCCGCGCTGGCTTCGCTGGCTGCCCCGGCCCCCGGCCGAGCTGCCCGAGCCGGCCACGGCCGCCCGGGGGCTCTCCTGAGCCACCGCAGGCCGTCCACTCCGGGGGCGTCCGCCCCCGGAGTGGCGTGATCCCCCACCGGCGCGATTGAACGTTCGGGCGGAACGGGGTACCACTGCGCTGTGCAGGTCCCCCGCCTCGTGAGCCTCGGCGCCGCCGTGGCCGCGCTCCTCGCGGCACCCGCGGCGGCGGCGGCCGCGCCGACGATCTCGGGCGCCAACGGGGACGTGTGGAACGCGGAGGGGCCGGCGCCGACCTACACCGTCGGCAGCACGTCAGGCGCCCATGTGCAGTGGCGGCTCGACGCCGGGCCCTGGAGCGCGGCGAACGCCTCGCCGCTGGTCGTCCCGCTCGGGCCGGTGGCCGACGGTGACCACGCGCTGGCGGCGCGGGAGACGACGCTGCTCGGGATCCTTCCGCTGCCAGGCGCGCCGGCGACGCGCCGCTTCCGCGTCGACACGACCCCGCCGCGCATCGACCTCCGGGCGCCGGCGCTGGGCGCCGTCTACGAGCAGGGCCAGGCGGTGGCGGCGAGCTACTCCTGCACCGGGGCCGTCACCTGCGCCGGGCCCGTCCCGAGCGGCCAGCCGATCCCCACCGGCGCGCCGGGGCCGGTGACCTTCCGGGTCCGGGCGACCGACGACGCCGGCAACGCGGCGACCGCGCGCGGTGACTACGCGGTCGCCGCGGCGGGCCAGACGACGGCCCCCGGCGCGCCCGGGCGCCCGGGCCAGGTCATCCGGCTCGCGCCCCAGCCCCCGCCGCGGTTGGTGCTGGGCGTGCCGCAGACCCTCAACGCCCTGCGGCTGCGCCCGGCCGCGGGGAGCCGCGTCACGGCGCCCCGCGACCTGGTGCTGCGCTGGCGCCCGCGGGCGGGCGCGCGCCTCTACAACCTGCAGATGTGGGTGGTCGAGGGCGGGACGCTGCGCAAGTTCCTCTCGCGCTTCCCGGCGGGGGCGAGCTTCCGGGTGCCGGCCGGCGCGCTGTCGTTCGGCCACCGGTACGTGTGGCGCGCCTGGGCGTACCTGGGGCGCGGATACGCGAAGGCGCCGGTGGGGCTGAGCTGGTTCGACGTCGAGCGGCCGGTGCGCCTGACCGCCGGCCAGCTGCTGGCGACCCAGCGCATCGCCCAGTCGGCGCTGCGGCGGGTCACGGCCGTCGAGGCCTGGCTCGACGCCGGCCTGACCGCCGGCGATCTGCGCGACGGGGCCCTGGGCCGCGCGGCCTTCGCGAGCGGCGTGACCCTGTCGGGGTCGGGGACCCCCATCGCCAACGGGCTGGCGACCCCGCGGCCGGTGGTCGAGCCCGCCCCGCCGCGCGGGAGAGGCGCGCCCCGGGTCGCCGTGACGCCGCGCCAGGTGCTGGTGAACCAGCGCATCGGCCAGGCCGCGCTACGGCGGGCGGCCGCCCTCGAGCGGCGCCTGGCGGCCGGGCTCACCGGCGGCGACCTGCGCGACGGCGCGATCACGGCCTCGAAGCTCGCCCCCGGCCTCGTCGTCGCCGGGGCGGCGGCGGCGCAGCCGGTCGCGCCGAGCGCGACCAGGGTGGCGCGCGCCCGCGACGGCTCCGGCGGGGGGGTGCGGATGACCGACCGCCAGGCCCTGATCAACCTGCGCATCTCACGCGCCGCGCTGCGGAAGGCGAACGCGCTCATGGCCCTGGCCCGCGGCGGGCTCTCGGGGGCCCAGTTCCGTGCCGGCACGATCGGCGCCGCCAAGCTCTCGGAGGAGCTCCGCCGCTAAGGGGTGAGCGGCGCGTAGGCGACCGGCTCGCCGGCGCGCAGGCCGCCCTCCCCGGCCGGGATCCAGGCGATCGCGTCCGCGCCGGCGAGGGACGTGATCGCGTGCGAGCCCTGGTGCGGCATCGGCGCGAGGCGCCCGTCGGGGCCGATGACGCAGCGGGGCAGGTCGACGCGGTCGGGCTCGCGCCGCACGTCGCGGGCCAGGGCTGCCCGCCGCGCCCAGCCCTCGCTGCGCCCCAGCAGCTCGCGGCCCACGACGTGGAACCCGACGGCCGCCGAGACCGGGTTGCCCGGCAGGCCCAGGACGACCCGGTCGCCGAGGCGTCCCAGCCAGACCGGCCGGCAGGGGTCGGCCATCACGCCGCGCAGCACCTCCTCCGCGCCGAGCTCACCGAGCGCCGCCCGCACGTGGTCGTGGCGGCCGCCGCCCACCCCGCCCGCCGTGACCAGCAGGTCCGGGTGCTCGCCGCCCTCGTCCAGCAGCGCCTGGAGGGCGAGGCGCGTCGCGGCCCGGTCGTCGCCGACGGTCAGCGCGGCGACCGGGCGGCCGCCGGCCGCGGCGGCCTGGGCCGCGAGGCCGACGCGGCTCGAGTCCCAGACCGCCCCCGGTCGCGGGGGGGCGCCCAGCGGGATGAGCTCGGCGCCGGTCGCCAGCAGCGCGACGCGCGGCCGGCGGTGGCAGCTCACCGAGGCGTGGCCGGCGGAGCCCAGCGCCACGACCTCGTGGGGGCCCACCCAGGCGCCGGCCGGCAGCAGCACGTCGTCGCGGCCGATGACCTCGCCGCGCCGGCGCACGTGGTCGCCGGGAGCGGCGGCGGGGACCCGGACGCCGCCGCCGCGCTCGCTCGCGTCCTCCAGGCGCACCACCGCGTCGGCGCCCTCGGGCAGGCGCGCGCCGGTCGAGATGCGCACCGCCCGGCCAGGCGCGAGGGCGGTGGCGAGGGGCGCGCCCGCCGCGCTCTCACCCTCCAGCGGCAGGACGCCGGGGGCGTCGGCGGCCCGCAGCGCGTAGCCGTCCATCGCCGACGCGTCCTCGCCGGGAAGGTCGGCGCGGGCGACGACCGGGGCCGCCAGCCGCCGCCCGGCCGCAACCGCCACCGGCACCTCCTCGGGCTCGGTCCGCACCGCGTGCTCGCGCGCCAGCTCCAGGGCGCGCTCGAGGGTCACGTCACGCACGGTTCCATCGTGCCCGATCGGGCAGGTGCCGGGCGCGAGGGGGCGAAGTGCCTGATTCATGGCCCCGTGCGGCGTCCGCCGGGCGGCGCTGGCCGCCATCGTGCTGGCCGCCGTCTTCGCCGGCCGGACGCCCGACCGTGCGCCCGCGGCGCCCGCCCCCTCACCCGGCGCCGAGGCGGGCGTGCTGACGGTCGGCTCGACCGGCCCGACCGTGCGGGCGCTGCAGCGCAAGCTGCGCTCGCGCGGCTTCCGCGTGCGGGTCGACGGGGCCTACGGGCGGGGCACGCGCCGCGCCGTGATCCGCTTCCAGAGACGCCTGGGCCTGCGCGTCAACGGGATCGTCGACCGCCCGCTGCTCTGGTGGCTGGGGCTGTCGGTCTGCCGCCTGCCCGGACCGACGACGGCGCGCGGCGGACGCGGCGGCGTGCTGCGGCTGGGGGCGTACGGGCCGCAGGTCTGCTCGCTGCAGCGGGCGCTGGTGCGCGGCGGCGAGAAGATCGCGGTGGACGGCGGCTACGGCCCCCAGACCAGGGGCGCCGTGCGCCGGGCCCAGCGGCGCCTGGGCCTGCGCCCGACCGGGGTCGCCGACCGGCGCCTGCGCGCCCGCCTGCGCTCCGGCGCCCGGCGGGTGCGGGTTCCGCCCGGGGCGCTGGCGATCGGGGCCGAGGGCGGCCGCGTGCGCCGGCTGCAGACGGCCCTGCGCCGGCAGGGGTTCACGGTCGCGATCGACGGCGCCTTCGGCCCCCGCACCCGGCTCGCCGTGGCGCGCTTCCAGCGTAAGCAGGGGACGCCCGTGAACGGCGTCGCCGACCTTGGCCTGCAGCGGCGGCTGGACGTCTCGACCGCGCGCCACCTGCTGGTGTTCCCGGTCGACGGCGTGCACAGCTTCACCGACGACTTCACCTCGCCGCGGGCAACCGGCCCCCACCACGCCATCGACATCATCGCCCCCCGCGGCGCGCCGGTCGTGGCCGTGCGCGGCGGCGTGATCGACCGCCTCAGCCGCGCGGACACGGGGCTCGGCGGCATCCGCCTGTGGCTGCGCGACGAGGTCGGCACCACCTACTACTACGCCCACCTCCTGACGATCGCGCCCGGCCTCGCGCCGGGCTCGCCGGTGGTCGCGGGCCAGCGCCTGGGCGCGGTGGGCCGCACCGGCAACGCCCGCGGCGGCGTCTTCCACCTCCACTTCGAGATGCACCCGGGGGGCGGGGCGCCGGTGAACCCCTACCGCGAGCTGCGCGACGTCGACCCGACCCCGCGGGTCTAGGCTCACCGCATGGTGACCGGCGGGATCGTCCTGGCGGGCGGGCGGTCGGCGCGGATGGGGACCGACAAGGCGGCGCTCGAGTGGCACGGCTCGACGCTGCTGCGGCGGGTCGCCGGGGTGGTCGGCCGCGCCGCCGGCCCGGTCGTGGTGGT
>DATLLV010000138.1:0-8810 GCA_035537655.1 Miltoncostaeaceae bacterium | reverse complement strand
GGCGGGGGCGGCGTCGGCTCGGGCGGCGGCTTCGGCGGCGCCGGGGCCCTGATCCTGTTCGGCGGGGTCGCGGCCGTGATCGTCTTCAGCGTGATCCAGCAGAAGCGCAAGGCCACCTTCTCGCGCACCTACGCCAGGGCTCGCGACGCCATCACGGCGGCGCGGCGGGAGAAGCGGCGCGAGGAGGTCGAGCGGCGCTCGCTGGTCGCCGCCGAGGACGACCCGGACTTCGGGGCCGAGGCCGTGCGCGAGGCCGCGGGCGAGCTGTTCCGGTCGATCCAGGACGCCTGGGACCGCGACGACCGCGACGCCCTCGCCGCGATGGTCGGGCCCGACCTGATGGCCGAGTGGCGCCTGCGGCTGGAGGACTTCGCACGCAAGGGCTGGCGCAACCGGGTGGAGGTCCTGTCCAGCGAGGTCGAGTACGTCGGCATGACGAACCGCCCCGAGGACGCCGCGGACCGCGTCGTGGTGCGGGTGGCGGCGCAGATGAAGGATTACGTCCTCGACCGCGACGGCGACCGCATCAGCCACCGCGGCAACGCGGGCGAGGGCTCCTGGCTGCGCGAGTACTGGACGCTGGGCAAGCGCGACGGCCGCTGGATCCTGCTCTCGATCGAGCAAGACGAGGAGGGCGAGCACCAGCTCGGCGAGCCGCTCGAGGCCGACCCCAGCGAGGACCGCCGCATGACCGACCGGGCGCGCGTCGAGGCCGCGGTCGCCAACGCCCTGCCGGCCGGCGTCAGCCACGCCGAGGTCGACGACGAGGACGCCTCCGGGCCGCTCGCGAAGGCCCGCGACCTCTCGCTGGCCGACGAGCGCTTCGACCCGGACATCATCGACGCGACCGTCCGGCGCGCCGTCGCCGCCTGGGCCGACGCGGTGGACGGCGACGACGCGGCCTTCGCCCGCGTCGCGCGCCCTGGGCTGCTGCAGGAACTGCTCTACCCGCCGGACGGCGGCCGCAGCCTGCGGCTGGTGGTGCGGGCGCCGGTGGTCGAGGAGACGCGCCTGGTGAACGTCGACAGCGAGGCCGAGCCGCCCACGGCGACCGTGCACATGCGGCTGCGGGGCGTGCGCTACGTCGAGGACCGCAACACCCTCGACGTGGTGGCCGGCACGCGCGACCGCGAGAGCCGCTTCGACGGCACCTGGACGCTCGCGCTCGACGGCGGCGCCGACGCGCCCTGGCGCCTCGCCGCGGTGCGCGACGACGTGCCCCCCGCCGGGGACCCGCCCGCGCCGGCGCCTCAGACCGCCGCGCCCTCCCGGCCGGCGGGCTCGTAGGCGAGGCTGGGCCCGATCCAGCGCTCGACCTCCTCCAGCGGCAGCCCCATCCGGAGGGCGTAGTCCTCGGCCTGGTCGGCGGCGACCGGGCCGACCGCGAAGTAGCGCGCCCGCGGGTGGTGCAGGTAGATGCCGCTGACCGAGGCGGCCGGCAGCATGGCGAGCGAGTCGGTCAGGCTCATGCCGATCGTCCCCGCGTCGAGCAGGTCGAAGAGGCGGCGCTTGGGCAGGTGGTCCGGGCAGGCGGGGTAGCCGAAGGCCGGGCGGATGCCGCGGTAGGCCTCGGCGATCAGCGCCGCGTTGTCGAGGTCCTCGCCGCGGCCGTAGCCCCACTCGCGCCGCGCCCGGGCGTGCAGCATCTCGGCCAGCGCCTCGGCGAGCCGGTCGGCCAGGGCCTTCACCATGATCGCCGAGTAGTCGTCGTGGTCGCGCTCGTAGGCGGCGGCGATCTGGTCGGCCCCGATCCCGGCCGTGACGGCGAACCCGCCCACGTGGTCCAGCAGGCCCGACTCGCGCGGCGCCACGAAGTCGGCGAGCGAGTACTGGGGCTTGTCGTCGGCCTTCACCCGCTGCTGGCGCAGCATCGGGAAGCGGGCGGCCTCGGCAGATCGGCCGGGGTCGGCGTAGAGCACGATGTCGTCGCCCTCGGAGTTGGCCGGCCAGAAGCCGTAGACGGCGCCGGCGCGCAGCGCCGACCCGGCGGTGAGGTCGGCGAGCATCGCCTGGGCGCTCGCGTAGAGGTCGCGCGCGGCGGCGCCGTGGCGCGGGTGGTCGAGGACCTCGGGGAACTTCCCCTTCACCTCCCATGCGTGGAAGAAGAAGGTCCAGTCGATGAAGGGCACGATGTCCGCGAGCGGGATGTCGCGCAGCTCGCGGCGGCCGGTGAACTCCGGCGCGGGCACGTCCTCGGCGCGCCACTCGATGCGCGGGTGGCGCTCGCGCGCCTCGGCGAGCGTTCGCAGGGGCCGCTCGCGGCGCGCCGAGTGCTGCTCGCGCAGCGTGCGCTGGTCGTCGGCGACCTCGGCCAGGAAGCCCTCTCGCCGGCCCGGGTCGAGCAGCCGCGCGACCACGCCGACGGCGCGGGACGCGTCGAGCACGTGGGCCACGCCGGTCGAGTAGGCCGGCGCGATCTTGACCGCGGTGTGCTGGCGGCTGGTGGTGGCCCCGCCGATCAGCAGCGGGATGCGCATGCCGCGCCGCTCCATCTCGGCCGCCACCCCGACCATCTCGTCGAGCGAGGGCGTGATCAGGCCCGACAGCCCCACGACGTCGGCGCCCTCGGCGTCGGCCGTCTCGAGGATGCGGTCGGCCGGGACCATCACGCCCAGGTCCACGACCCGGTAGTTGTTGCAGCCCAGGACGACCCCGACGATGTTCTTGCCGATGTCGTGGACGTCGCCCTTGACCGTGGCCATGACGATCGTGCCCTGGGGCTCGGTGTCCTCGCCCGCCGCCTCGGCGCGGGCGCGCTCCTCCTCCATGTAGGGCTCGAGGTGGGCCACGGCGCGCTTCATCACGCGCGCGCTCTTCACGACCTGGGGCAGGAACATCTTCCCCGAGCCGAACAGGTCGCCGACCACGTTCATCCCGGCCATCAGCGGCCCCTCGATCACCGCCAGCGGGGCGCCGTAGGCCAGGCGGGCCTCCTCGGCGTCGGCCTCGACGTGGTCGACGATGCCGTTCACCAGGGCGTGCTCTAGGCGCTCCTCCACGGTCCCCGAGCGCCAGGCCTCGTCGGCGACGCGCGCGCCCGCGTCGTCGCGCACCCGCTCGGCCAGCTCGACCAGGCGGTCGGTGGCGTCGGGGCGCCGGTCGAAGAGGACGTCCTCGACCGCCTCCAGCAGCTCCTCGTCGATCTGCTCGTACACGACGAGCTGGCCCGCGTTGACGATCCCCATGTCCATGCCGGCGCGGACGGCGTGGAGCAGGAAGGCGCTGTGCATCGCCTGGCGCACCACCTCGTTGCCGCGGAACGAGAACGAGAGGTTGCTGACGCCGCCGCTGATCTTGGCGCCGGGGCAGCGCTCCTTGATCCGGCGGGCCGCCTCGATGAAGGCCATCGCGTAGCCGTTGTGCTCCTCGATGCCGGTGGCGACGGCGAAGACGTTGGGGTCGAAGATGATGTCGCGCGGCGGCACCCCGGCCACCTCGACCAGCAGCTGGTAGGCGCGCTCGCAGATCTCGACCTTGCGCTCGACGGTGTCGGCCTGGCCGGCCTCGTCGAAGGCCATGACGACCATCGCCGCGCCGTAGCGGCGCGCCTCGCGGGCGTGGGCCAGGAACTCCTCCTCGCCCTCCTTCAGGCTGATCGAGTTCACGATCGGCTTGCCCTGCACGCAGCGCAGGCCCGCCTCGATGACCGACCACCGCGAGCTGTCCACCATGATCGGCACGCGCGCGATCTCGGGCTCCGTGGCGACCATGTTCAGGAACGTGGTGATGGCGGCCTCGGAGTCGAGCATGGCCTCGTCCATGTTCACGTCGATGATGTTCGCCCCGTTGCGCACCTGCTCGGTCGCCACCTCGAGCGCGGTCGTGTAGTCGCCGGAGGCGATCAGGTCGGCGAAGCGGCGCGAGCCGGTGACATTGGTGCGCTCGCCGATCATCGTGAAGTTCGAGTCCGGCCGTAGGACGAGCGGCTCCAGGCCCGCCAGGCGGGTGTGCTCGTCGGGGGGCGGCACCAGCCGCGGCGCCTTGCCCTCGGCCGCGGCGGCGATGGCCCGGATGTGGTCGGGGGTCGTGCCGCAGCAGCCGCCCATCATGTTCACGAAACCGCTCGCGGCGAACTCGCCCAGCTCGCGGGCCGTGTCCGCGGGCCGCTCGTCGTACTCGCCCATCACGTTGGGCAGGCCGGCGTTCGGGTAGCAGCTGGTCCAGCAGCTCGCGACGCGCGACAGCTCGGCCAGGTAGGGCCGCATCTCGGCGGCGCCCAGGGCGCAGTTGAGCCCGACGCTGAAGGGCCGCGCGTGGGCGATCGTGATCCAGAAGGCCTCGATCGTCTGCCCGGCCAGGGTGCGGCCGCTGCGGTCGGTGATCGTCACCGAGATCATCACCGGCGGGCGCACGCCGGTCTCCTCGCCCACCTCCTCGATCGCGACGAGGGCCGCCTTGGCGTTGAGGGCGTCGATGATCGTCTCGACCAGCAGCAGGTCGACGCCGCCCTCGACCAGGCCCCGCACCTGCTCGGCGTAGGCCGCGCGCAGCTCGTCGAAGGTGATCGAGCGCGCCGCCGGGTCCTCGACGTCGGGCGAGATCGACAGCAGCCGGTTCGTGGGGCCGATCGCGCCGGCCACGAAGCGCGGCTTGGCGGGCGTCCTCGCGGTCCACTCGTCGGCTGCCGCGCGGGCCAGGCGGGCCGCCTCCCGGTTCAGCTCCCGCACGATCGCCTCGGTGCCGTAGTCGCCCTGGCCGACGGCGGTCGAGCTGAACGTGTTCGTCTCGATGATGTCGGCGCCGGCGTCGAGGAACGCGCCGTGGATGCCCGCGATGACGTCCGGGCGCGTCAGCGTGAGCAGGTCGTTGTTGCCCTTCAGCGGCAGGGGGTGGTCCGCGAAGCGGTCCCCGCGGAAGTCAGCCTCCGCGAGCCGATGCGACTGGATCATCGTCCCGGTCGCCCCGTCGATGATCAGGATCCGCTCGGAGAGGAGGCGCTCGAGCGCCGTGGTCAGGTCGGAGGCCACAGCGCACGAGACTAGCGCGCCGGTCCCGCCTTCCCCTCTGGCCGTCCGGGTGGGAAGAGGCGCCGGGCGACGATCGGGCCGGCCAGGATGCCGGCGAGGACGAGCCCCATGGCCACGTAGCCGATGGCCTCGTTGTCGAGGGCGACGGCCACGATGCCGAGGATCCCGGCGAGCCCGCAGACCGCGACCAGGCGGATGGTCTTCTCGGCCCGCGGCGAGAGCCGGCGCACCCAGTCCATCAGCGGTCGCCGTCATCGGCGCGGGTGACGATCAGGGCCGCGTTGTGTCCGCCGAGGCCGAAGGAGGTCGACATCGCCACGCGCAGGTCGGCCGGCCGGGCGGCGTTCGCGACGTGGTCGACCCCGCCGCACGCCGGGTCGAGCTCGGTGAGGTTGATCGTCGGCGGCACGAGCCCCTCGCGCACCGCCAGCGCGGTGATGGCGGCCTCGAGCGCCCCGGTGGCGCCCATGCAGTGGCCGTGCATCGACTTCGTGGCGCTCACGGCCACGCGCGCGGCCGCCTCGTCGCCCAGGGCCAGCCGCAGCGCCAGCAGCTCGGTGGGGTCGCCCGGCTTGCTCGCGCCGCCGTGGGCGTTGACGTGGTCGACCTGGGCCGGCGCGATCCCGGCGTCCTCGAGCGCCGCGGTGACCGCCCGCGCCTGCGGCTCGCCGGTCGGGTCGGGGTCGGTGATGTGGTAGGCGTCGGCGCTCGCGCCGTAGCCCGCGAGCTCGCAGATCACCTCGGCGCCGCGGGCGCGGGCGTCGTCCAGGCGCTCCAGCACCAGCACGGCGCCGGCCTCGCCGATCAGGAAGCCGTCGCGGTCGCGGTCGAAGGGGCGGGCCGCCCCGGCCGGATCGTCGTTGCGGTGCGAGAGCACCCGCATCGCGTCGAACCCGGCGACGAAGTAGGGGGTGACCAGCGTGTCGGCGCCGCCGGCCAGCATGGCGCGGGCGTCGCCGCGCCGCAGGATGTCCAGGGCCGTGCCGATGGCGTCGGTCCCCGCCGCGCACGCCGTGCTGACCGCCGTGACCGGCCCGTGCAGGCCGAGCTCCATCGACACCTGCCCCGCGCCCATGTTCGCGACGCTGAGCGGGATCGCGAAGGGTGAGACGCGGTCGACGCCGCGCTCGAGCAGGGCGATGTGCTGTTCTTCGCGCGACGTCGCGCCCGAGCCGCCGTTGGCGATGATCGCCCCGATGCCCTCGCCGTCGCGGTCGATCGGCAGGCCCGCGTCGGCGACGGCGAGCTTGGCCGACGCGACGGCGAACTGGGCGTAGCGGTCCATGCGCCGTGCGGCGCGCCGGTCCATGAAGTCGGTGGGCTCGAAGCCGTGCGCCTCGCAGGCCATCCGGACCGGCAGGTCGGAGGCGTCGAAGAGGGTGATCAGGCCCGCCCCCGAGCGGCCCTCCTCCACCGACCGCCACATCTCCTCGCGGCCGATGCCGAGGGGCGAGACCACGCCGATCCCGGTCACGGCGACCCGCACCCGCCCGTTGGCCGCGCTCACCCGTCCTCCATCGCCGCGAACGCCAGCACGGCGTTGTGGCCGCCGAAGCCGAAGGAGTTGGAGAGCGCCGCCCGCACCGGGCCGGTGCGCGCCTCGTTGGCGACGTGGTCGACGCCGGCGCACGCCGGGTCGAGGTCGTCGAGGTTGATCGTCGGCGGGATCGCGCCCTCGCGGACGGCCAGGGCCGTCAGCACGGCCTCGAAGCCGCCGGCGGTGCCCATGCCGTGGCCGTGCATCGACTTCGTCGACGAGACGCGCACCTCGAGGGCGCGGTCGTCGCCCACGAGCCGGCGGATGGCCACGATCTCGACCGGGTCGCCCGTCGGGGTCGAGGTGCCGTGGGCGTTCACGTAGTCGACGTCCTCCGGCGAGAGGCCGCCGGTCTCCAGCGCCTGCAGCATCGCGGCCACCTGCCAGCGGCCGCTCGGCTCGGGGTCGGTGAGGTGGTAGGCGTCGCTGCTGGCCCCGTAGCCCGCGAGCTCGCAGACGATCTCGGCGCCGCGCTCGCGGGCGTGCTCCAGGCTCTCGAGCACCACCACGCCGGCGCCCTCGGCGGCGACGAAGCCGTCGCGGCCGACGTCGTAGGGCCGGCTGGCCCGCTGGGGATCGTCGTTGCGGCGCGACAACGCCCGGGTGGCGTCGAGCCCGGCCATGCAGAAGGGCGTGACCCCGGCCTCGGTGCCGCCGGCGAGCATCACGTCGGCGGCGCCGCGGCGGATGGCCGCCGCCGCGTCGCCGATGCCGTGGTTGCCCGAGGCGCAGGCGGTCACCACCGACGCGGTGGGCCCGCGCAGGCCGAACTGCATCGACACGTGGCCGGCGGGCATGTTCACGATCATGACGGGGATCATCAGGGGCGAGCTGCGTTCGGCGCCGCGCTCGAGCAGCGCGCGGTGGTGCTCCTCGAAGGTCTCGCTGCCACCGTTGCCGGTCGCGATCATGGCACCGGCCCGGTAGCCGTCGCCCTCGATCTCGAGGCCCGCGTCGTCGAGGGCCAGCCGAGCGGCCGCGACGGCCATCTGGCTGGCGCGGTCCATGCGCCGCGCGGAGCGCCGGTCGATGAAGTCGTGCGGCTCGAAGCCCGCCACCTCGCAGGCGATGCGGCAGTGGTGGGCCGACGCGTCGAAGCGGGTGATCGGACCGGCGCCCGAGGTCCCGGCCAGCGCCGCCCGCCACGCCTCCTGCCAGCCGATGCCGATCGGGCTGACCATGCCCAGGCCGGTCACGACGACCCGGCGGCGGTCGCCGTCGGCCGTCACAGCCGCAGCCCCCCGTCCACGGCCAGCACCGCGCCGGTGATGAAGGCTGCCGCCGGCGAGCAGAGGAACGCGACCGGGCCCGCCACGTCCTCGGGCTCGCCCAGGCGCCCCAGCGGGGTCGCCGCCAGCAGGCGCTCGCGCTGCTCGTCGGAGAGGGCGTCGGTGAGGCGGGTGCGCACGTAGCCGGGGGCGACCGCGTTGACGCGCACCCCCGAGGGGCCGGCCTCGCGCGCCAGGGCCCTGACGAGGCCGATGATGCCGGCCTTGGAGGCCGCGTAATTGGCCTGGCCGGCGTTGCCCTGCACGCCGACGATCGAGGAGATGGCCACCACGCAGCCCCGGCCGCGGCGCGCCATGCCCGCCAGGGCGGCGCGGACCGCCGCCGCGGTTCCGCCCAGGTTCACGTCGATGGGCTCGCGCCAGGCATCACCCCCCATCCTCACGGCCGGGCCGTCGCGCGTCACCCCCGCGTTGGCCACCAGGGCGTCGAGCGGCCCGATGGCCTCCTCGACCTCGCCGAGCGCCCGCTCGACGTCGCCCGGCGCGCGCGCCTCGCTGCGGACCGCGTACGCGCGGGCGCCGGCCTCGCGGGCCTCCGTGGCGACGGCCTCGGCGCCGGCGCGGTCGTTCGCGTAGGTCAGGCCCACGTCGTAGCCTCGGCGCGCGAGCCGCAGGGCGCAGGCTGCCCCGATCCCCTTGCTCGCGCCGGTGATCAGCGCGACCGGCACCTGCGCGAGCGGCCTACGCCGCGCGCCCTGCCATCGCCAGGAGGGCGGGGAGGTCCGACGGGTCGCCGAGGTTGACCGCGTTGACCTCCGGGCGGATGCGCCGGACGAGGCCCACCAGCACGCGCCGGTGGCCGAACTCGGCGAAGCTGTCCACGCCGTGGTCGAGGGCCATGCGCACGGTCTGGGTGAAGCGCACCGGCGCCGTGAGCTGCTGGGCCAGCAGGGAGCGCAGGCGCTCGCCGCGCTCGAAGCGCGCCGACGTGGCCGACAGGAAGGGCAGCGACGGCGCCGAGATCTTCACGTTCGAGAGCGCCTCGCGCAGCTTCTCGGTGGCCGGCGCCATGACCGA
>DATLLV010000137.1:0-7515 GCA_035537655.1 Miltoncostaeaceae bacterium | reverse complement strand
GTAGGTCAGGTCCCACTGGGTCGACGTCAGGCTCGGATCGGTGACCAGCCGCAGGTTCATGCGGCCGTAGTTCGGGTCGCCGTAGAAGGCCGGCTTGGTCGGCAGCTCGGCGTCATCGTACTTGCCGGTGGCGGTGTGGATGAGGTATCCGCGCCGCTCCATGGTGAAGTTGAAATACTCGTTGCCGAAGCCGCCGTAGCCGTCGTCCTCCTTGCCGCCGTGCTCCTGGGTGACGATGTAGGCGATCTTCTTCGGGAAGCCGAAGGGCTCTCGCCCGGCCGCGACGCCGATCGCGGCGGTGAGCCACATGTAGGGGTAGTAGCCGCCGTAGTAGGTCTTGCCCTCGGCGTTCTTGTGGCTCGCCGCGATCGTCACGCCGACCTCGCCGTAGGGGCCGACCCCGGTGTGGAGGTGGTCGACGTACCAGAACTCGACCACGTCGTCCTCGAGCTCGAGGCACTTGGGGAGGATCGCCTTCAGGTCGGCCTCGTCGGCCCGGTAGAAGAACGCCGACCACCGCGAGTTGGTGTACGTCAGCGGGACGATGTCGTAGTCGTACAGCGGGTCGGCGACCGCCTGGGAGATGATGTCGCGGGGGTCGCGATCGAGCGGCAGCGGCGGCGCGTCGCCCGAGTCGATCCACGGTGTGCTCCTGACCGTCAGCTCAGCCATCCCGAAGCCTCTCTCGACGAAGGTCCACCCCGTCCGCCCGCGGTCCGCGATGCCGGTTGGGTATCGTGGGCGTGAGGGTGGTCGGTGGTGCCTGCCGTGACGCTATGACCGGGGTCGTTAGAGCCCCCGAGCCCGCGCCCGCCGCGCGTCGCGACCGCCATCAGAGGGTCGTTACCGCATCCGGTCGAGGCCCCGCATGAGATCCCGCAGGACGATCGTCGCGAAGCTGCGCCCGCCACCGCTGGCGCCCGTCCTGATACCCCGCCCTCGCGTCGACGAGGCCTTCGCGCGCGCGGCCGGCGGCCACCGAGTGCTGCTGGTGATCGCCGGCGCCGGAGCCGGGAAGACCACCGCGGCCGCGCGCTTCCTCGAGGCTCGCGGGGGCAGGACCGCCTGGCTGTCCCTCGACCCCTCCGACACGGCGGACGGGCGGTTCGTGAGCTACCTGGCGGCGGCGGCCGGCCGAGCCGAGCCCCGGCTCGAGGCGCTGGTGCAGGACTCCCTCGCCGACGGGCTCCTCGCCGACGACTGCGCCGGGCTGCTCGCCGAGCGCCTCGGCTCGGGCTGGACCATCGTGCTGGACGACCTCCATCACCTCGAGCCGGACGCACCCGCCCTGGGGCCGCTCAGGACCTTCCTTCGCTACCTGCCCGCGGATGCGCTCGCCGTCCTGGTCTCACGGCGCATGCCGAGCGTGGACGTCCTGCACGGGCTCCTCACGGACCAGCTCAGCGGGGTCTTCGACGCCGAGCTCGCGTTCAGCGTCGACGAGACCGAGGCGCTGCTCCTGGCCAGGGACGTCGACGTCGACCCGCGCGCCGTCCACGGCGCCACGGGCGGGTGGGCCGCCGGGATCGTCTTCGAGGCCCTGCGGCGCCCGGGGAGCCCGTCCGCGTTCCCGACCGCCGAGGGCCCGCTGTTCTCCTACCTCGGGGAGGAGATCCTCCACGAGCTCACGCCCCGGCTGCGCCGGGCGCTGCTGCGGACGGCGGTGCTCGACACCGTCACCGAGGAGCGCCTCGCGCGCCTGCCGCATGAGCAGCCGCCCGTCGTCCTCGAGGAGCTCGCCCGCCTGCACCTGCCCGCCGCGACCGGGCCGCAAGGGCTGCGCCACCACCCCCAGTTCCGGGAGTTCCTCGAGTACCGCCTCCGCCGTGAGCTGCCGGGCGAGGTCGGGACCCTGCTGGAGTCCTACGGCCGCATCCTCGCCGAGGACGGGTTCCTCGAGGAGGCGGTCGACGTCCTGCTCGAGTCCGGGCGCCACGCCGAGGCGGAGGAGCTCGCCCAGGCCTCGGTCAAGGCGCTTCGCCGGCGGGGCGACTGGTCGAAGATCCTGGGCTGGACCGACGCGCTCGGCGAGGAGGTGCTCCGCCGCCGGCCCGCGCTGCGGGAGGCCCAGGTGCGCGCCCTGCTCAACACCCGCCGTCAGGAGGCCCTCGAGGACCTCGTCCACCACATGCTCGCGACGGGCGAGGTCGGCGAGCTGGTCGAGTCGGCCCCCGACGTCGCCGCGTGGGCGGTCTGGGCGCTCCACGGGTCGGGCGAGTGGGCGAAGCTGGTGCCGCTCCTGCCCCCGCGCGGCCGGTCCCGGGTCGCCGAGGTGATGCGCTACATGCTCGTCTCGTCCGTGGGCCGCGAGCCGCCCGAGGACCTGAGCGCGTCGGCGCTGGCGCGGACGCACCCGCTGCACGTGGTGCTGCAGGAGGCGCTCTACTTCCAGGGCCGCCTGCTGGCGGCGAGCCAGCTGGCCGACGTGGCGGCCGCGGCCGGCGGTCCCGTGACGGCCGCCGTCGCCCAGGTGCACAAGGTCAACGTGCTCCGCGCCCGCGGCGACACCGCGGCGGCGCGGCGCGTGCTCGAGACGGTCCCGACCGCCATCAGGAGCTCGCGCTTCATCGAGTTCTGGCTGCACGCCGAGGCGGAGCTCTGCCTGGAGGAGGGCAACGGCGAACGGGCGGTCGAGCTGATCCGCTCGGCGCGCCAGGTGTCGGCGCGGCACGGCTGGCGGGTGGGCGACCGGGCCATCTTCGGCGCCGTCGAGGGCCGGATGCTGGTGCGCCTCGGAGCCCCTCAGGAGGCGGTGGCGGTGCTCTCGGACGTGCGCGCGTGGTGCGCCGAGCGCGGCCTCGCCTCGTTCCGCGAGTGGGCCGACGCGTGGCTGGGCGGTGCCCTGCTGGTGCTGCGGCGGCCGCCCGGGGAGGCCCGGGCGCTGCTGGCCCCGGCGGTCGCCGGCATGCGGCGGGCGCGCCGCCACCTGGAGCTGCCCGCCGCCGCCGTGTTCCTCGCCGAGGCCGAGTGGCGGCTCGGGGAGCCGGACCTCGAGGACGACGCCGCCGATGCCGCCTACGCCGCGGCCGAGGAGTGCGGCACCCTGCACCCGCTCGCGCGCGCCCTGGAGCTCATGCCGGACGTCCTGGCCCGCCGGCTCGACGCCGAGGGCGTGGACAGCGAGCGCCGCTGGCGCACGCTGGTCGTGCGCTCGCCCTCGGCGGTCGGGGCCCTCGCCACCGAGCACGCTCGCCTGCGGGTGCGCACCCTCGGCCCGCCCGCGCTCGAGATCGACGGCGAGCCGCTGCCGAACGTCCCCCTGAAGGCGGTCGAGCTGGCCGCCGAGATCGCCCGCGCGGGGCCGCCGGGGATCGCGCGCTCCCAGCTGGTGAGCTCGCTCCTCGAGGGCAGCCGCGACGGCCCCAACTACCTGCGGCAGCTCGTGTTCCGCCTGCGGCGGGCCCTTCCGCCCGAGCTCGAGCTGCGCTCCTCGGGCACGAAGCTGGCCTGGCGCCCGGCCGAGGCGGTCGCCTCCGACGACGCCCTCCTGGAGTCGTTGCACGGGCGGCTGCGGGTGGAGGTCGGCCCGGGGCTCACCGAGGCGCTCGAGCGCGCGCTCGAGCTCGTGGACCGGGGCCAGTACATGGAGGGCCTCGACGACGACAGCATCCTCTTCCGCCGCCGGTGGCTCGCCGGGCTCGCGACGGACGTGCGCCTCGACTACGCGCGCGCGATGCGCGTGGCGGGCGACCCGGGGCGGGCGCTGGCGGTGCTGACCGCGGCCATCGACGCCGACCCGTACCGCGAGGACGCCTGGCAGGAGCTCATGCGCGTCCAGGCCGGCCTGGCGGGCCCGGCGGCCGTGGGCCGCGTCTTCATCGAGTGCCGCCGGTCGTTGAGCGAGGTCGGGCTCGAGCCCTCGGGCGAGACTCGCGTGATGCTCGAGCGCCTGCGCGGATAACGGGCCCGGCCCGCCGGGCGCCCGGCGCGCTCGCGCCGTGTAACGGAGGGGGCCATAGCGTCGCCTCAACTCCTCGACCCGCGACACAGGCAGGCGCGACATGGCACAGATGGCAGTGACCCAGATCCCGGGCGCGGACACGGGCGAGGTCCCGCCGCCCCCGGTCAAGCGCGACGAGAAGACGGCGTTCGTGCACGGGATCGCCGATCCGCTGTGGGACATCGACACCCTGCCGCTGACCTACACCAACTCGCGCTGGTCGGCGTTCTTCTACCACGCCGACGAAGCGCACCTTCGGCGGGTGCTGCCCGACTGTATGGAGCTCGAAGACGACGTCGTGGAGTTCTGGTACGTGGACCACAACCACACGATGATCGGCCCCTACGGCGAGATGGGCGTCACGATCGCCGCCAGCCACAAGGGCGGGGACGGCCGCACCTACTACGGCGGTTACTACCCGTACATGTACCTGACCCAGGACGCGGGCATCGACGCGGGCCGGGTCCTCGGCTTCCCCAAGAAGGACGCCTTCATCCGCGTGCTCGAGCACGGCGGGGCGCCGGACGACGGGTACGGCGTGTACGACAGCAAGGTCTACCAGTTCGACTACTTCTCGTTCCTGATGATCCGGAACGGGTACGTCATCCACTCGGCGACGGGGGCCTACGACGACGCCGAGCTGGCGGCCAAGCCCGCCTTCTACGGCAATACGGACTACGGCCGCCTGAACATGAAGGTCGTCACCGCGCCGGACGTCTCCGAGTCGCGGTGGGAGCTGGTCTACCTGCCGTCCATGGTCACGAAGGATCTCGCCACCGCGATCGGCCGGCCCGACACCGAGGGCTCGCACCGCTTCCAGGTGAAGCCCGAGTCGATCCGCACGGCGAGCCGCAAGAGCATCAACTGGTTCATGCAGGCCACGCCGTACGACAACCTCGGGCACGAGCTGCCGCCCAAGGAGCTCATCGGCCTCATGACCTTCAGCTTCGACCTGATCATCCCGGCGGGCGAGGTGCTCTGGACGGCGACCTACACCCGGGACGCGACCTGGGCGGGCGCGGCCACGCCGTACCGCTACGGCATGCGCCACCGCTTCCCCAAGCCGGTCGGGCTCGCCGCCTAGGCGCGCCGTCCGGCCCGGCCGACGGGGGCCGGCCGCCTCAGGTGGCCGGCCCCTCGGCGCGCGTCAGCCCAGGGGCACCTGCAGCCAGCTGAGCCAGTCCCCGTGGTGCCAGATCTCGGTGGCGCGGTCGCCGTCGAAGCGGGCGACGATCGTGCCGCTCGCCTCGCTGCGCCGACCGGTCGGCGGCACCGGGACGACGGGCGACTCGCCCGAGAAGGTCGCGGCGCAGTGCCAGAGCCAGACCACGCGGTCGCCCTGGACGACGGTGTCGTCGAGCGTCACCTCGAAGTCCGGGAAGGCCTTCCGGAAGCCGCCGATGAACGCGGCGATCCCGTCCCGGTCGAAGTCGCCGACCGGCGGCATGTGGTAGCGGACGTCCGGCGCGAGGTGGTCGTCCAGCGCGCCCACCTCCCCGGTCATCCAAGCGCTGGCGACGTCACGCCAGGCCGCCTCCGTGTCGAGAGCCACGTCATCCCCCCTCGATCGTGGAGTCCGTGCCCCCTCCGGTCGCCCGCGGCGGCGACGCCCGGCTCCGCCCCGCCGCGACCGTACCCCGGGTCCGCCGGGCCCGGCAACCGGCGGCGCGGGCCGCGTCACGCGGCGGGTCGCTCCGGGGGCGCCGCGGTGACGCGGGTGACGTAGCCGTGGCGCCTGCCGGTCTGCGGCGCCACGTAGTACACGGCGTCGCGGCCGACGAAGATCTGGCCCATCGACGGCCGCCTCCTCCGCCGGGGTCCGGACCCGGCGCCCGGGCGAGCCTATGTCGGCCCGGCGCGGGCGAGCAACCGCGGCGAGCGCCTAGGCGGCCGGCGGACAGCCCTGCGCCCGAGGCCGCTCCCGGGCGCGCAGGACCGGCCTCGGCGGACGCCGCAGCAGCGGCCGCGCCACGGCCGCGAGGGCGAGCCCGACCACCATGGCGAGGGCACCGGCCGCCGCGTCGAGGACGAAGTGGTTGCCCGTCGCGGTGATCGCCCCGAAGACCAGCACCGGGTAGGCGAGCGCGGCCAGCCGCGCCCACGAGCGCGTCAGCACCGCGACGCCGACGCCGATCAGCAGCGCGTAGCCGAAGTGCATCGACGGTACGGCGGCGTAGGGGTTGAACCACCCCGCCAGGGGCCCGCCGTGGAGGTCGACGCCGCTCTGTGCCCGGAGGGTGTCGGAGAGGCCGGCGCCCTCGGTGAGGCGCGGCGGCGCGGTCGGGAAGGCGATGAAGACGCAGAGCGCCAGGGCGTTGGCGGCCAGGAAGCCGTCGCGCACCAGGCCGTAGGCCCGGTGCCGGCGCCGGTAGAGCCAGACGAAGAACGCCGTCGTGATCGGGAGGTGGCCGGCGAGGTAGAAGGCGTTCAGGGACTCGGGCAGCCCGGGCGTCGCCACCGCCCAATCCTGGACCGCGCCCTCGACGTCGAGCCCGAGCCCCCGCTCGAGGCTCAGCACGTCCCAGGCGTGGGCCGTCGCGGTCGCGGCATCGCCGATCACCACCGCGCGCGAGGCCTGGTAGGCGAGGAGCGCGCCGCCGAAGAGCAGGACCTCCCGGACGCCCGGGCGCATCGCGGCGAGGCGGCCGGCGAGCGCGGTCATGGTCGCAGGACGTCGCCGACGCCGAGGCAGGCGGGGCAGGGCATGGCGACCAGCAGATCGCCCTCGCCGTTCGCGGCCGCGACGGGCTCGAGGATCCGTCGCTGCCCCCAGCAGGTCGGGCAGGGGACCCAGACCCCGACGGGGACGGCGGGCCCGAGGGCGCTCGGCGCGCTCATCCGCGGGCACCCGCGTCCTCGGGGCCCGACGAGCAGCTGCACCGGTCCCCCGGCGAGCAGGCCGAGGACGGCCAGGGCCTTCCAGCGGCGGGATCCGGGGTGACGGAGTCCATGAGCTCCTCGCGGGACCGGTGCCGTTCACCAGGTCGACGTCTGCCGGGGGGCGGAATCGACAGCCCTCGGCCCGAAAGGGCCGTCTGGGCACCGCACAGGATGCGCCGCCTCGTCCGCCGCCGCGTCGGGGGGTCGCCCGGATCCGGCCCCTAAGGTTTCGCCGCGGTCACCCCGAGCCGCCCCGTCAGGCGGGGGCGGTGCGCGCCAGCGCCGCCGGGCAGCTGCGAGCGGGAGCTGATGTCGAGCTTGCGGTAGACGCTCGACAGGTGACCTCGACCTGGCGCGCTCGGCCGACGTCTTCCGCCCCCGGGCCCGCCGCGACGCTCGTCACGTCCGGAGGGCGGGTCGGCGAGCTCGCCTGAGGCGACCTTCCCGCTACCTGACCCAGAGCTGGTCGAGCAGTAGGCCCCAGACCGGGTGGTGCTGGACGTTGCCCACCCGGTCGCCCACGAAGCTCACGTTCGCCGGGGTCGCGTATCCGATCCAGGGCGCCTGGTCGGTGAGGTCGCGATCGATCCCGGCCCAGCGCTCGTCGGCGGCCGCCGGGTCGGTCGCCTGGAGCGCGAGCGCCTCGTCCATCCGCCGGTCGATCGCGGGGTCGCAGAAGCGCGCGGGATCGAAGG
>DATLLV010000136.1:0-8895 GCA_035537655.1 Miltoncostaeaceae bacterium | reverse complement strand
TGCTGGAGACGCCGCTCGAGCGGCGCGGCGCGGGCGAGGGCGCCGGGTGGCAGAGCCACGGCGCCGGCGGTGGCGCGGTGGCCGTGGGCGTCCACGAGCGCGGGCCCGGGCCGGGCGACCGGGTCTCGCTCCCCTACTTCGCGGTGGACGACCTCCCCGCGGCCCTGGAGCGGGTCGTCGCGCTGGGCGGCGAGGTGATCCACCCCGGCGAGCGCTGGGCGGTGTGCCGCGACTCCGAGGGCAGCCCGTTCGGCCTCGGCGCGCGCTCAGCCGGCGCCTGAGCGCGGCGTTCGCAGCTCGGCGCTGTCGAGCACGATCGTGACCGGGCCGTCGTTCTCCAGGCTGACGGCCATCGCGGCGCCGAAGCGGCCCCGCTCCACGGGGATCCCCTCCGCCGCCACCTCGGCGGCGTAGGTCTCCACCAGCGGCTCGGCCACCTCGGGCGCCGCCGCCCCCGACCACGAGGGCCGGTTGCCGCGGCGCAGGTCGCCGAGCAGCGTGAACTGGCTCACGCAGAGCAGCGCGGCGCCGGGGACGTCGACCAGGGCGCGGTCGAACGGCCGCTCGTGGCCGGCCAGCACGCGCAGCCGGGCCGTCTTGCGCGCCAGCAGGGCCGCGTCCTCGGGCGTGTCGCCCGCCGCCACCCCGACCAGGGCCAGCAGGCCGGGGCCGATCTCTCCCACGACGTCGTCGCCGACCGTGACGCGGGCCCACCGGACCCTCTGCAGCACGACTCGCACCGCGGGATCGTAGTGGCCCGATCGGCACGCACCTCCGGGTCGCACGGCCCGGTCCGCGTCCGCGGGTACCATCGCCCGCGATGGACGCCGCCCCCGCGCGCATCGCGCGCTACCTCGACCAGATCGGCGCGGAGGCCGAGCGCCGGGGGGAGCGCGAGTGGGGCGTGCGGCTCCCGTCCGCCAAGCGGGGGGCGGTCGGCGCGCTGCTCACCGCCCGGGAGCGGACCCTGACGATCCGCGCGTTCGTGCTTCGGGGTCCGGACCGGAACCACGAGGACGTCTACCGGCGGCTGCTGCACAAGAACCTGACCACGGCCCACTGGCGGTTCGCGATCGACGACCACGGGGACGTCTACCTGCTCTGCGACGCCCCCCTCGCCGGGCTCGACGCCGACGCGCTCGACGGGCTGCTGGGCGCGCTCTGCTCGGTCGTGGACGAGGTCTACGAGAGCGTGGTGCGGACCGGGTTCGACGTGCCGGAGGGCACGGAGTTCCGCCCCCCGCCGGGCGACCCGGGCTAGGCGCCGGCCGCTACTCGATCCCGGTGCCGAAGCACTCGGCGAGCCGGTAGTGGCGCGCGGCCATCGGGTCGCCGAGCCGGTCGAGCGAGCGCGCGAGGCCGTAGTGGGCGTAGCCGTCGGTGGGGGCCAGCTCGACGGCGGCCGCGAACTCCTCTGCCGCGCGGTGGTAGGCGCGCGAGGAGAGGTACGCGCGGCCGAGCGCCTCGCGGATCGAGCCCTTGTCCGGCTCGAGCGCCTTCGCCCGCTCGAGGGCGACGGCGGCCTGGCGGTACTCGCGCTCCTCGAGCAGCCAGGTGCCGTGGCGGAAGGCGTCGTACGCGTCGTTGCTCACGTCGTCACGGTACCGCGCCGCGGCCGGATGACGAACGCCGCCCGCGCCCGGCGGCCGAACGACGCCCGGCGCCGGATCAGGCGGCGCAGGCGGCCGGCCTCGCGCCACGCCGCCTCGCCCGATCCCGCGGGCAGGGGGCCGTCGCCGTAGCGCGCCCGGGAGGCGCGGCCGTAGAGGTCGGAGGGGTCGACGCCCGTCATGCGCAGCACGTCGGCGGCGCGCTCGGTGGGGGTGCCGGCGGGGGGCGGCTCCCACCCGAGCGCCCGCAGCGAGCCCTCGAGGTCGCGCGCCGCGGCGATCACGCGCGTCCGCTCGTCGCCGTGGCCGCGCGCCCGCGCCCGGCGGGCGGCGCGTGCCGTCGGGAGGGCGACGACCGGCACGACCAGCGCGAACAGCGCCCACGGCCACGGCGACCCGCCGCCGTCCCCGCCGGAGGAGGACGACGCGGCCTCCTCCTGCTGCTGCGGCTGCTCGGGCGCCGGGTCCTCGGGCTGCGGGCCGGGGTCGGGCGCCGTGGGCGCGACGGCCGCCTTCTCGATGCCGCCGAGGTCGATGTCGAAGGCGCTCGGCGCGTAGTCGGGCGACGAGACCGACGCCGGGTTGGGCGCCGAGCGGCCCGGCGTCGGGTCGAAGGGCAGCCAGCCGCGGCCCGGGAGCCAGACCTCGACCCACGAGTGGGCGTCGCGGTCGAGCACCACCCACTGCTTGCGCTCGTTGTCCCAGTGGCCCGTGCCGTAGCCGACGGCGACGCGTGAGGGGATGCCGATCGAGCGCAGCATCACCGCCATGGCCCCGGCGAAGTGCTGGCAGAAGCCGCGCCGGCTGACGAAGAGGAAGTCGACGATCGGCGGCCGGTCGGCTGGGCCGGTGGCTCCGTCGGGCAGGCTCGTCGGGTAGGGCGGCGCCTCGTCGTAGATGTACTCCTTGCGCAGAAACGACTCGACCCGGTTGACCGCGGCGTACGCGGTCGGGGCGTCGCCGGCGACTCTGCGCGCGAGGTCGCGCACCCGCGCGTACGGACCGAGCGCGTAGTCGTCGGGGCCGGGGTCGCCGCTGCCCCAGGCCGGGATGTCCACCGGGTCGCTGCCGTAGCCGGCGCGCAGGCGGGTGGACTCGGCCGGCAGCGCCGCCGCGTCGTACGCCGGCGCGTCGACGAGGTCCGCCGGGCGCGGCCGCGGCAGCGCGGTGCGGACGATGTAGGCGTCGCCCGGCTCGAGCGGCGCCGCCACCTGCACGGCGCCGCCGCCCACGCGGGCCGTCCCCGCGAAGGGCCCCTCGATGCGCCGCGGCCGCCCCGAGGTCAGCAGCACCTGCGAGCTGGCGCCCACGAGCGTGACCCGCTGCGAGAGCGGGGCGCCGTCGCTGCCGGGGCCCGGGTCGAGCTCGATGGCGTGGTCGACGATCGGCACCGTCCGCGCGTCGCTCAGGGCGGCCGGGTCGGCGAGCTGGAAGGCCACGCCGTCGAAGTCCTCGAGCGCGGCGGCGCGCAGGGGCAGGTTGCTCTCGGAGCCGACCGTGAGGGCGACGCGCGGCGTCGTGGGCCAGTCGAGCACGCCGTACTGCTGGCGCAGGTCGAGCGCCGAGGCCTCCTCGGAGCCGCCGCCACCGACCTGCCAGGTCTTCCACGCCCACCACGGCTCGTCGGCCTTCACCGGGCCGGCGCCGAGCCCGACCCCGACCACCACCGCCACCCCGCCGAGCGCCAGCGCCGCCGCGGCGCGGCGGGCGGCCCGCTCGCCGCTGCCGCCGTCCCAGGCGGCCAGCGCGAGGATCGCCGCGACCGCCGCCAGCGCGAGCGCGCCCGCCAGCACGCCGTTGTCCGGCGGCTCGACCGTCCAGCGGTACGCGAGCCCGACGCCCAGGGCCAGCAGCGCCGCGACCGGCCGGCGGCGGGCGATGAGCTGCCAGGCGATCGTCGCGGCGAGTGCCGCCAGGGCGAGGTCGAGCAGCCCGACCATCTCGGGGTGCTCGCCGAACGAGACCGGCAGCCCGGCGTCGGAGGCCGAGCGCAGGCCGTCGGGCAGCACCGCGCGGGCGTCGCGCCAGGCCTCGCCGTCGAACGTGACGTAGTCCCAGACCGAGTGCCGCAGGGCCATGGCGAACAGGATCGGCACCGCCGCAAGGGTGGCGACGGCGGCGGCGGCCCTGCGCGCGCGCGGTCGCGGCCACGCCGTGGCCAGCGCCGGCAGCGCGGCGACGATGCAGATGCCCGCCACGTGGGGCCAGCGGACGCCCTCGTAGAGGCCGCTCCAGGCCGTGGCGAGGGCCGCCAGGGCGACGACCGTCGCCGCGATGGGCCCCTCTCTAGGAGACGCGCGCACGGGCATCGGTGGCGCTCAGGGCCGGGACGAGGTCCTCGGGGGCGGTGACGATGGCGACGTCGGCGCCGGCCGTGACGAGGTCGCCCGCCGCGGCCGCCGCCGGCCCCGTCAGGACGACCGCCACCAGCACGCCGAGGCCGAACGCCTGCGCGACCGCGGGCGCCAGCGCGGGGTCGCCGGCGGCGGTCGTGACGAGCACGAGGTCGGGCGGATCCGGCGCGGTCGCCTCGGCGCGCAGGGCCAGGCCGAGCGAGCGCTCGCCGCCGGCCTCCAGGCGCGTGAGGGCGGTCTCGGCGCCGGCCCAGGTCGCGCGGCCGACCGGCAGCCGCACCGGCTCGCGGCCGGTGTGGGCCAGGCCGAAGGGCTCGCCGCGCCCGGCGGCGTGGCGGGCCACGGCGGCGCCGGCGCTGACGGCAAGCTCGAGCGCGTCGCCCGGCGGCGCCGCTCCATCGACCAGGACCATGACCGTCCGGCCGGAGCCCTCGGCCGCGCGCAGCACCTTGGTCTGCAGCCGGCCGCGCTTGGCCGTCTGGGCCCAGTGGACGCGCGAGAGCGGGTCGCCGGGCTGGTAGTCGCGGACGCGGTCGAGCTCGCCGAAGCCCGTCAGCGGCAGGCGCCGCCGCGGGGCGCGGCCGTCGCGGCGGGCGCCGAGCAGCAGGCGGTCGATGGCCGGCGCCTGCGGCGCCACGGCGACGGCGTCGTCGCCGCCGCCCTCGCGCGTGCGCCGGGCGAGCCCGAAGGGGTCGGCGACCCGCAGGCGCGGCGCCGGCAGGCGGTGGTCGCCGCGCGGGGCCGAGCGCACCCGCCAGCCGCGCCCGCCCAGCGGCTCGGGCGGCAGCTGGCCGCGCGCGCTGCCCAGGCCCGGGTCGAGGGTCAGGTCCAGCAGCCGGTCCAGCCCGGCGCGCGTCGGCCAGCCGCTCACCGACAGGCGCACGGTGAACGGCTCGCCGGCGTGGAGCCGGGCGGGGTCGATCGACCGCCGCACCTCGAGCCCCGCGGCGGCCGCCCAGACGAGCGCCGTCACGAGGGCCGGGAGCGCGATCAGTCCGGCGCCGAGGGTCGCCAGCGCCGGCGTCCCGAAGCCCTGGCTGGCGATCAGCGCCAGCACGCCGGCCGCGGCGAGCCCGAGCGAGCGGACGGGAGGCCCGTCTCCCGGCTCCGCCCGGGGGCGGGGCGCGTCCGACGGGCGGAGGCTCACAGCGGGACGGGCACCGCGTCGAGCGCGGAGACCACGACCTCCTCCGCGCGCGAGCCGCGCGCCCTGGCGTCGGGGGTGAGGATCAGCCGGTGGGGCAGCACCGAGCCGGCCAGGGCCTTCACGTCCTCCGGCAGCACGTAGCCGCGTCCCTCCAGCAGGGCCAGCGCCTTCGCCGCGCGCAGCAGCGCCAGGCCGGCGCGTGGGCTCGCGCCGAGCTGCACTCGCGGGTCGGCGCGCGTCGCCGTGGAGACCGCGACGACGTACTCGGCCAGGGCCGGGTCGGCGTGCACGCGCTCGGCCGCGGCGCGGGCGCGCAGGATCTCCCGCTCGCCGGCGACCGGGTCCACCAGCTCCACCGGGTCCTGGGCGGCGAGGTCGAGGATCATCGCCGCCTCGTCGCGCGGCGGCGGATAGCCGATCCGCACCCGCACGGCGAAGCGGTCGAGCTGGGCCTCGGGCAGCGGGAAGGTGCCCTCGTACTCGACCGGGTTCTGGGTGGCGATGATCATGAACGGCCGGGGCAGGGCGCGCGTCTCGCCGTCGACCGTGACCTGGCCCTCCTCCATGCACTCGAGCAGGGCGGACTGGGTCTTGGGCGAGGCGCGGTTGATCTCGTCGACGAGCACCAGGTTGGCGAAGACCGGCCCGGCCCGGAAGACGAAGGAGGCCGCGTGCTGGTCCCAGACCGAGACGCCGGTCACGTCGGCCGGCAGCAGGTCGGCGGTGCACTGCACCCGCGAGTAGCCGCACCCGGAGGCGCGGGCGAGGCTCTTGGCCAGCACCGTCTTCCCGACCCCGGGGACGTCCTCGATCATCACGTGGCCGCCCGACAGGAGGGCGATCACGCACCCCTGCAGGCTGGTACGCGGCGCCCGCACGGCGCGCGCGCACGCGTCCACGAGCGCACCGGCCAGCGCGGAGGCCTGTGCCAGCTCGTCGTCCCGGAGCGGCGGGGAGGCGAGGGGCGAGGTCGCGATCGTCGCAGGGTATTACACGCGCCGCGCGCAGAGCCCCCCGACCGGTCATGGGCGCGCCGGCACACCGGGCGGGCTACGCTCGGCGGCGATGGCCCGCGCCGCATCGCGCGCCCCGCTGTGGACGCACATCGCGTGCTTCGTCGACGAGTCCGACGCGTCGGCGACGGCCCTGCGCGAGGCCGCCCGCCTGCGCGCGAGCGAGGCCTGCCGGCTGAGCGTCGTGTACGTCGCCGTCGGGCCCCCGCACGACGTCCCGCCCCCGCCGCCGGCATGGCTCGAGGGCGCGGCGACCGAGGCGGGCGGGCACCCGGTGCTGCTGGTCAACCTGGGCCAGGCGGCCGCGGCGGCCACCTCCTGGGCCGAGGGCGCGCGCGCCGACCTGGTCGTCGCCAGCGCCCACCGGGGCGTGCGCGAGCGCCTCATGCTCGGCAGCTTCGCGGGGTACCTGGCGCGTCACGCCCCGTGCCCGGTGCTGCTGGTCCGGCCCTAGCGGGGCGGCAGCAGCGGCGCCATGGCGTCGAGGATCCGCTCGGCGCAGGCGTCCTTGCTCATGCGCGGCAGGGCCTCCTCGCCGTCCTGGCCGATGATGGTGATCTCGTTCTCGGCGCTGCCGAAGCCGATGCCATCGACCGAGACGTCGTTGTGGACCATCAGGTCGAGGTGCTTGCGCTCGCGCTTGGCCCGCGCCCGCGCGAGGCCCTCGGGCCCGTGCTCGGCGGCGAAGCCGACCACCACCTGGCCGTCCCGACGCGCCGCCAGCTCGGAGAGGATGTCGACCGTCGGCTCGAGCTCGAGCGCCAGCCGGCCCTCGGCGCCCTTGTCGATCTTCCCCGCGCGCGCCGTCGCCGGCGCGAAGTCGGCGACGGCGGCGGCCATGACCAGCGCGTCGCAGGAGCCGAAGGCCTCGAGCGCGGCGCGGCGCAGGTCCGCGGCCGTGGGGACGTCCACGTAGCGCACGTCGGGGTGGCGCGGCAGGTCGACGTTGGACGCCAGCACCGTGACCTCGGCGCCGCGGCGGCGGGCGGCCTCGGCGATCGCCCAGCCCATGCGCCCGCTCGAGCGGTTGCCGACGTACCGCACCGGGTCGATCGGCTCGCGCGTCCCGCCCGCGCTGACCAGGACGGTCCGGCCCGCCAGCGACCCGGCCGCGGCCAGGCGCGCCTCGACGGCGGCCGCGATCTCGGCCGGCTCGGCCAGCCGCCCCATGCCCACCTCGCCGTCCGCGAGCAGCCCCGACGCCGGCTCCACGACCTGCACCCCGCGCTCGCGCAGCAGCGCCAGGTTCGCGGCCGTGGCGGGGTGGGTCCACATGCGCGTGTTCATCGCCGGGGCGATCACGACCGGCCCGTCGAAGGCGAGGTAGGCGGAGCCGAGCAGCCCGTCGGCGAGGCCGCCGGCCATCCTGGCGATGGTGTTCGCCGAGGCCGGGACGACGAGCATGAGGTCGGCCCGCCGGGCGAGGTCCAGGTGGCCGTAGCCCGGGCGCTCCTCGGCGCCGAAGAGGTCGACGCCGACCGGGCGGCCCGAGAGGGCGGCGAACGTGGCTGGGCCGACGAAGCGGCGGGCGGCCCGCGTCATGACGACCGTGACGCCATGCCCGCCCCGCTGGAGGATGCGCATGACGTCGATGGCCTTGTAGGCGGCGATGCCGCCGCTCACGCCCAGCAGCACCTCAGCCATCGGGCGCCTCGCCCGTGACCTCCGCGATCGTGGCGGCGAGCTGCCCGGCCGCGGCGCCGACGTCGTCGTTGACGATCACGTGGTCGAACTCGCCCATCGCCTCGAGCTCGACCCGGCTCGTCGCCAGGCGGGCCGCGATCTCGCCCTCGGTGTCCGTGGCCCGCCGCTCCAGGCGCCGCCCGAGCTCGGCGAGCGACGGCGGCGCGATGAAGATGGACACCGCCTCGGGCATGTCGCGGCGCACGGCGCGCGCGCCGGCGAGCTCGATCTCGACGAGCGGCGACCGGCCCGCGGCGAGGATGCGCTCGATCTCCGAGCGCAGGGTGCCGTAGCGGTTTCCGGCGTACTCGACGTGCTCCAGGAAGGCGCCGGCCTCGACCCGGCGCGCGAACTCCTCAGGGTCGAGGAAGTGGTACTCGACGCCGTCGGTCTCGCCCGCCCGCCGGCGCCGGGTCGTCGCCGAGACGGCCACCTCGAGGGTCGGGAAGCGGGGAAGGATTCGCTCGATGAGCGTCCCCTTCCCCGCCCCCGACGGGCCCGACACGATGATGACGCGGGCGCGGCCCGCTACCGGTGCAGATGCTCCAGCAGCTCGCTGCGCTGGCGATCGGAAAGGCCCCCGATCGTCTTCCCATGCGATATGCGGCAGGTGGTCAGGAATCGCGTCGCCTTGACCTTCCCGTATTTCGGGACGGCCATCAGCATGTCAAACACCTTGGCCGTCATGACGAACTCGGGGGGGTCGGCGATCACGGCCTGAATGGACGTCCGCCCGCTCTTCAGGTCCTTTTTGAGCTGCGCCCTGCGGGAGCGAATCTGGTTCGCCCGTCGGAGAGCCTCCATGCGCTGATCGAGCGAACGTTCGGGGGCCTGTGTCACTGGCTTGGGAGGTGTGGTCGTGGTGGCCATCGCCGCGCCATCATAGGTGTGGCCGACGACCCCTGACAAGACGAGGTTTGCAGCCGTTTTACCTGCTTTTCACGCATGTTGCAGGCGAAGTGACGTCCGTTGCAGGCCGCGAAAATCTCCCCCTCAGGTTGAGGCTGAAGGCGTCCGGAGGCCCGGTCGGAATGCTCGCGCCCCCGGCTCGCCGGCGTCCCCGTCCTGAAGCGCCCGCGGGCGGGCGC
>DATLLV010000135.1:0-4783 GCA_035537655.1 Miltoncostaeaceae bacterium | reverse complement strand
AGGTAGGTCATGACCGCGAAGACGATGGTCATGATCCCGGCCGCGATGGGGTCGGCCCCGCGCTCCTCGATCGTCGCGTTGATCGTCTCGGCGAACAGGGCGACGGTGATGAAGCCGAACATGCAGAAGCCGAGCCAGTTGGCCCAGCCGATCGGCAGGTACCTGCGCACCCCGACCTGGTCCACGGCCGGCGCGTAGTTCGCCCGCCGTCCGCCGGTCCGCTTCTTGCTGCGGCTGCTGGCCACGGCGGCAGGGTACCACCGCATCCCGGGCGGTAGCCTGGCCCGGTGCCCCCCCGTCCCTCCCTCCCCGCCGACTGGCGGGAGGCGCTGATCGCCCTCGCCGCCGCGGAGACCGGGCTGCTCGACGCCTTCACCGTCCCGCGCCCGCCTGAGGCCGCCGCGCGCCTGGCGGGGGTCGACGCGCGGGCGGCCGCCATCGTGGCCCGGGCCCTCGCCGACCTCGGCTACCTGGAGCGCGACGGGCGCGGCGCGTACGCCCTCACCTCGCGCGGGGCCGCGCTGCTGGCGCTGGCGCCCGACGGCTCGGACGTGGTCGGCGGGCTGCAGCTGGAGGCCCGCGCCATGCGCAGCCACCTCGCCCTGGCCGACGTCCTGCGCAGCGGCCGGCCCGCCGACGACGTCTCGGCGGGCGACCCGGCCGAGATCGAGCGCTTCATGGCAGCCATGCGCCACATCGCGGCGCCGCGGGTGGCGGCGGTCGCCGCCGCCGTCGGGCGGCCCCGCGGCGGGACGCGCCTGCTGGACGTGGGCGGCGCGCCCGGCTCCTACGCACGGGTCTTCGCGCGCGAGGGCTGGGAGGTCACCGTGCTCGACCTGCCCGCCGCGCTGGCGGTCGCCGCCCCGGTCCTCGAGGCGGCCGGCGTCGCGACGATCGCGGGCGACGCGACCGAGGCCCTGCCCGAGGGGCCGTGGGACGCCGTCTACTTGGGCAACGTGGCCCACCTGCTCGCCCCGGACGAGGCGGCCGCGCTGATCGCGCGCGCCGGCGCCTCCCTGCGCCCCAGCGGGCTGCTGGCGGTGCAGGAGGTGCTGGGCGACCACCGCCCCCAGGGGCCGGCCTTCGGGGTGATGATGCTCGTCTCCACGCCCGCGGGCGACGCGTACCCCGAGGCGCGCTACCGCGAGTGGATGGCGGCGGCCGGCTGCCCGGTCGAGCGGCTGGTGACGCTCGAGGAGGGCTGGCACCACCTGCTGCTCGGGCGCCGCGCGTGAGGGTCTGGGGCGAGGAGGCGGCGCTCCTGGAGCGCGCCGGGGCCGACGTGGACGGGCTCGCGCTCCTGGAGGAGGCCCTGGCGACCGAGGTCGCCGGCCTGGGGGCGGGGGCCGGGGCGGTCGACGCCCACGTCCACCTCGGCCGCGACGCCGACGGCCACCGCCTCGACGCGGCCGGCCTGCTGGCCGACCTCGACCGCTGGGGCATCGCGCGCGCCGTCTGCTTCGCGCCGAACGACCCCGGCCCCGACGGGCAGTTCGCGGCGGCCAACGCGGCGGTGCTGGAGGCGGCGGACGCGGCGGCGGGGCGGATCGTGCCCTTCTGCCGAGTCGATCCCTCGCGGCCGGGCGCGGCCGAGGCGATGGCGCGGGCCGCCGGCGCCGGGGCGCGCGGGCTGAAGCTCCACCCGGTGGCCCAGCGCTTCCGCCCGGAGGACCCGGGAACCGTGGCCGTCGTCCGTGACGCGACGGCGCGCGGCTGGCCGGTGACGGTCCACGCGGGCTTCGGCGCGCGGCCGCTGGCCGGGCCGCTGGGGCTGCTGCTCGACGCCGCGCCGGGGGCGCGCCTGATCCTGGCCCACGCCGGGCGCGGCGACGCGCGCGCCATCGCCGGCGACGTGGCGCGCCGCGAGGGCGTGCTGCTCGACACCTCCCTGGCGGACCTGGCCGACGTCGCGGCCCTCCCCCCGGAGCGCCTGGTGTTCGGCTCGGACCGCCCCTACGGCGAGCACGGCACCGCCCTGCTGCTGGTGGCGCGGGCCGCCGAGGTCGCCGGCTGGAGCGCCGAGCAGGTCGCCGCCGTGCTGCGCGGCAACGCCGAGGCGCTGCTGGGGTGAGCGCCGACCTCGTGCGCCTGACGGCCTCGCTCGCGCAGTGCGAGATGGCGCTGGTGCGCCGGGACGCCGTGGCCGCCGCGTTGCTCGCCCAGGCCGCCCGCCACGCCGAGGGGCTGCCGCAGGGCCCGGCGGTCGCCGCGGCCGCGCGGCTGGCGCGGGCGACCGACCCGGCTGGGCGCTCCGACGAGGGCGACGCCGTCCGCAAGGCGACGCAGGCGCTGGTGCGGTGGGCGCTGATCGAGGCCGAGGCGGGGCTGCTGCGGTGAGCGCGGCCACCAGGGAGCGGCTGGCGGACCTGATCGCCGCGGAGCCGTTCGACCCGGCCGAGGCCAACCTGCTGGTCAGCGCCGAGGCGTCGCCGGGCCTGGATGTCGCCGCGGCCCTGGCGCGGGTCGACGCGCTGGCGGGGCGGGCCCGCGGGCAGGGGGTGGTGCGGGCGCTGCGCGCCGAGGGCCTGCACGGCGACGCCGAGGACTACGACGACCCGCGCAACTCGTTCCTCGACCAGGTGCTGGAGCGCGGCCGCGGCCTGCCGATCGCGCTCGCGGCCCTGACGCTGGCGGTGGCGCGGCGGACGGGGACGGCGATGGAGGGCATCGGCCTGCCCGGCCACTTCGTGGTCGCCGACATGACCGGGCCGGCGCCCGAGTACCTGGACCCCTTCGACGGCTGGGCGCCGCGCTCGCTCGACGAGCTGGCCGCGATCGTGCGCCGCACCAGCGGCCTCGAGATGCGGGCCGAGCACCTCGCGCCGGCCGGCGACCGCGCCATCCTGGCCCGCACGCTGGCGAACCTGCGCGGCTCCTACCTGCGCCGGCGCCTGCTGCGCGACGCCCTCTGGACGGTCGAGCTCGGGCTGATGGTCGCCCCGGGCGACCCCGCCCTCGAGAGCCAGGCGATCGGGCTGCTGGCCGGCGCCGGCCGCTACGACGAGGCCGAGCGGCGCGCGAACGCCTTCCTGGACGCGCACCCGGGGCACCCGGAGGCGGCGGCCGTGCGGGCGCGCCTGGACGCGGCCCGGGACATGAGACGGAGGATGAATTGAGCGAGCCCATCGCCGGGCAGGTCCTCGCCGCGAACCGGGCGTTCTACGATGCCTTCGAGGCCCTCGACATCGAGCGGATGGCGGCGTGCTGGGCCTCGCGCGACGACGTCGCCTGCCTGCACCCGGGCGGCCCCTGGCAGCGCGGCTGGGAGGAGGTGCGCGACGGCTGGGAGGCGATCATGGCCAACACGGGCTACATCGAATTCGAGATCGCCGACCCCGTCGTGGCGCTGGTGGACCCGGTCGCCTGGGTGACGTGCATCGAGCGGCTCACCTCGGCCGGGCCGGGCGGGGCGCCGGCGGTCGCCGAGGTCGCGGCGACCAACCTGTTCGTGCTCGACGCGAGCGGCTGGCGCATCGCCCTGCATCACGCCTCGCCGGTGGTGCGGCCGGCGCCCGCCGAGGCGTAGCGGCCGGCGCCGGGGGGCACCAGGAGCCATGGACGTCCTGCTGCGGCGCCTGCTGCTCTACGCGTCGATCGCCGCCGGGCTGCTCGGCGCGATCCTCGCCCTGATCGGTTGCGCGGTCGCTGCGATCGCCGGCAGCGCGCCCTCCCCGGGCGTGCTGGCGGGGGTCGTCATCGGCGTCGGGCTGGCGTTCGCGCTGGGCGCGCGCATCGCCATCCGCAGGATCCCCTGGCTGTGGGCCGCGACGGCCGTGGCCCGCCAGGTGGCCGCCCGGCGCTCCCGGCGGCGCGGTCCCTCCGGCTAGGCCTTCTTGGCCAGGTAGTCGGCGACCATCTTCTCCCCGGCGTCGTGCCCGTCCTCGAAGTACACCCGGTTGATCTCCGTGAAGATCTCCCACTGCTCGGGGACGTCGTCCTCGGCCATGGTGGCATCCACGGGGCAGGCCTCGACGCACGCGTCGCAGTCGATGCACTCGGCCGGGTCGATGTAGAGGATCGTCGCCTCGTCGTGATGCTCCTCGCCCGGGGCGGGGTGGATGCAGTCGACGGGGCAGACGTCGGCGCAGGAGTTGTCCTTGGTGCCGATGCACGGCTCGGTGATGACGTAGGTCATTCGGCGATCCTCGGCGGTCGGGGGGTCGCGAGAAGGGAATGGTACCAGCGGACACCGGCGTCAGGAGCGGGCCGGCGACCTTCCCCTCACGGCCGCCACGATGCCCTCGGCAGCCTCGATCAGGGCCCTGGCGGCCGGGCTCCCGGGCTCGGACGCGACGATCGGCAGCCCGGTGTCGCCGGCCCTCGCCACGGCGGGCTCCAGCGGCACCTGGGCCAGCAGCGGCACTCCAAGCTCGGCGGCGAGGATCTCGCCCCCGCCTCCGGAGAAGACCTCGTAGCGGGCGCCGGTGTCGGGGGCGACGAACCAGCTCATGTTCTCGATGACGCCGGCCACCGGCAGGTTGACCCGCGCGGCCATCGCCGCCGCACGGCGCGCAACCCGTTGGGCGGCGAGCTGGGGGGTCGTGACGATCACCAGCGAGGCCGTCGGCAGCAGCTGGGCGATCGAGATCGAGACGTCGCCCGTCCCCGGCGGCAGGTCGACCAGCAGGTAGTCCGGCTCGTCCCACCACACCTCGGTGACGAAGCTCGTGAGGGCCTTGTGGAGCATCGGCCCGCGCCAGATGACCGGGCTGTCCTCCTCGGTGAGGAAGCCGATCGACATCAGGCGCACGCCGTGCGACTCCACCGGCAGCATCAGGTCCTC
>DATLLV010000134.1:0-3352 GCA_035537655.1 Miltoncostaeaceae bacterium | reverse complement strand
GGGCGCCGCCTGGAGTCGCTCACGCCGCGCGAGCGCGACGTCCTCGAGCTGGTGGCGCGCGGCCTCAGCAACGGTGAGATCGCCGCCGAGCTGGTGATCGAGGAGTCGACCGTGAAGACCCACGTGAAGCGGATCCTCGGGAAGCTCGGAGCGCGCGACCGGGTCCAGGCGGTGATCGCCGCCTTCGAGGGCGGGTTGGCGCGCCCCTGAGCCCCCGGTAGGGTCGCGCCGTGCCACGCGCCCTAGCCCTCCTCGCCGTCCTGACCATCGCGCTGGCGCTGCCGGCGGCGGCCCTGGCCAAGCAGGTCCACTTCACCACGCCGTCGGGGAACATCGACTGCCGCGGCGCGGGCTCGTCGATCAGCTGCGAGGTGCAGAAGGCCCACTGGCCCAGGGTGCCGCCGCGGCCCAAGGACTGCGACCTGGACTGGGTCGGCACCCAGCTGAACCTCTCGCAGGGGCGCGTGACGCTCGGCAGCTGCCGCGGCGACATCGGCCCGCTCTGCGTGCCCTCGTCGCCGGGCGACCGCTGCACCACGCTGGCCTACGGCCGCAGCGTGGTCCTGACCCGGAACGGCATCCGCTGCACCTCGCGGCGCACCGGCCTGACCTGCCGGGCCAGGAACGGCGGCGGCGCCGGATTCACGGCGGCCCGGGAGGGCTACCGCATCTACCGCTGACCCCGTGGCCTCAGCCGCGGGCGTAGACGCCGGCGCCGTGCCAGTCGATCATCACGGCCTCCCGGTCGCCGACCACAGCGTCACACGGCGGCGGACCGGCGCGTCAGGGGCCCCCGCCGCCCTCGGCCAGGATCTCCTCGGCCGAGGGGTAGCCGACCCCGCGCCGGTCGAGCACGTCCTCGATGTCCGAGGTGAGGCCGTAGGTCCCGGTGAGCCCGGCCGTCCCGTCGGGCCCGGCCTCGGCCAGCACCCGGCGGCGGTGCTCCTTGAGCAGGCGCCGGGTCGAGACCTGCTCGAGGTCGGTGTCCTCGGTGATCCGGCGGCGCATGAGGCCCACGGCGGCAGGCTACCCCAGGGCCCGGGGCCGCGGGCGTGCCCGGCGGGCGCCGATCGCCGGGCACGTCCGGGACGGCCGGACGGGCGGCCCTGGCCCTCACGCGCTGAGGTCGCGCTCGAGCGGGGTGCGGAAGCGCGGCATCACGCGGACGTCGCCGAGCCACTCCCGCAGGCGCGCGGCCACGTCGTCGATCGCGGCCCGCCGCGCGCGCGGCAGCCGCTCCAGGAGCCGCACGGCCACCGCGCCGTCCCTGCGCTGCGCCCAGCCGCCGACGATGCGCCCGTCGAGCCAGACCGTCGGGCCGATGTTGCCCGAGCGGTCGAAGAGGGCCGGCCCGTGCGGGCCGAGGAACCAGTCGCGCTGCTGCCAGCCCATCGGGGTCGGGTCGAGCCCCGGCAGCAGCGCGACCCACGGGCCCGGGTCGCCGGCCGGCTCGCCGTCGCCGGCCAGCACGAGCCCGGCCTCGCCGTCCCCGAGGTCGACATCCTCCGCCTCCAGGCGCGCGAGCGCGGCCCTCGCCTGGCCGGCGGTCCACCCGGTCCACCAGCGTACGTCCGCGAGGCGGGCCGGGCCGAAGGCCGCCAGGTAGCGGCGCACCAGCTCGGCGCCGGCCTCCTCGCGGTCCCAGGCCGGCATGCCGTCCGGCAGCCAGCGCTCGACCGGCGACCAGCGGTACTGGCTGGAGATCCACGAGCCGCGCGGGCGGCCGCGGACGACGCGCCCGTCCATCGAGAGCTGCCCCAGCACCCAGGTGGAGACGTTCTGGTGCGCCGCGTAGGGCTTGCCCGCAGCCATCAGCACCGAGGTGCGCAGGCGCGGCACGTCCTCGGACAGCTGGGCGGCGGCCGCCTCGCCGCGCTCCCGGAGCGCCGCCAGCGTCGCCTCCTCCACCTCGGCCAGCCAGGCGCCGGCGTCCTCGGCGATCCCGGCGTCCCGCAGCCGCGTCACTAGACGCGTCCGCTCGCGGGCGGCGATCGCGTCGGTGCACGAGGCCTGGATCGCCGGCGCGAGATCGTCCGGCACCACGAACATCGTGCGGCGCATGCCCAGCATGCGGATGAGGGCCCGGTCCTCGTACAGGGCGCGCTCGACCGCCGCCACGTCGGGCTCGCGGCTGCGGGCCGCCGCCGAGAGGTGGACGGTGGCCGGGTCGCTGGCGTGCAGGGCGACGACCGCTCGTGCGGCCTCGACGGGGCCGCCGCCCGGCGCCGCGAGCAGGTGGCGCATCCCCAGCCGCGCCCGCCGCTCATCGACGTCGAGCCGCCTCACGGCGACAGAGCGTACAGCGGGCCTCTCGCGGGCCCGCTCGTGACCAGGCGCCAAGTGGCTGCGGCGCGTCGGCCAAACGGCCAACCGTGCGTCGGCCAAATGGCCACGTCGGTTGGGCGGGAAGGATCAGGGGTCCGCGAGCGTCCTCGGGGGTGACCCGGTTTTCCCACCGAGGAGGCTTCCCATGCTCAGGACGCGGATCGTGGTGCTGCTCGCGCTCGCGGCCGTGGCCACCGCGGCCATCGCCGCCGGCTGCGGGTCGTCGAGCGACGACAACGCCGCGGCGACGACGGAGTCGTCGGGCGCCGCCGCGACGACGTCGTCCGGCTCCGCGTCGGGCGGCTACGGCAACGCGGCCTCGCCCAGCACGGCCCCGTCCGGCGGCGCCGCCGCCGCGGCCGGCGGCCCCGCGACGGTCAACACGGCCAGCGGGGATCTCGGCACCTTCCTGGTCGGCACGGACGGCCGCACGGTCTACCTCTGGGAGGGCGACAGCGGGACCACAAGCAAGTGCACCGGTGCGTGCGCCGGCGCCTGGCCGCCCCTGACGACCACGGGCGCCCCGCAGGCCTCGGGCTCGGCCATGGCCTCGCTGCTGGGCACCACGAAGCGCGCCGACGGCGCGATGCAGGTGACGTACAACGGCCACCCGCTCTACTACTTCGTGAAGGACACCGGCCCGGGGAGCACCGCGGGCCAGGAGGTCGACGCGTTCGGCGCGGAGTGGTACGCGGTCGCCCCGTCGGGCAAGTCGGTCGAGTCCGGGGACGACGAGGGCTGACCCAACCGTGACGACGGCCGGAACCGGTGGGGGCGGCATCGCGGCCTCGCCGCCACTACGCTCGCGTGCGATGGGCGCGCGCCTCCTCGACCGGGACCGGCTCGGCGACCACATCGACCGCCTCTACCGCGCGGCCTGGGCGATGTGCGGCTCGCGCGAAGAGGCCGAGGACCTGGTGCAGGAGACGTTCGCCCGGGTCCTCTCGCGCCCGCGCTGGCTGCGCGGCGGCGACGACCTCGCCTACCTCGTGAAGGTCCTCCGCAACACCATGATCAGCCGCCGCCG
>DATLLV010000133.1:0-17328 GCA_035537655.1 Miltoncostaeaceae bacterium | reverse complement strand
GGAGGCCTGCGCAGCGCCGACGACTGCATCAAGCTCATCTGCATGGGCGCCAACCGGCTCGGCTTCGGGACGGCGTCGATGGTCGCGATCGGCTGCACGATCTGCCGCGGCTGCCAGCTCGACACCTGCCACGTCGGCATCGCGACCCAGATCGACGGCGAGGAGGAGGCCAAGGAGCGCGGGCTCAAGCGCTTCGTGCCGCGCGTGATGGAGCCCTCGGTCGAGGGCCTGGTGCGTTACTTCACCGAGATGGGCGACGCACTCCGCGAGCTGGCGGGCCGGATGGGCGTCTCGGCGGTCCAGGACCTCGTCGGCCAGGCCGACCGCCTGGTGCAGATCTCGCACCACGACCGGCTCGACCTGACCAGCCTGCTCACCCCGGTGCGCGAGCGGGTCATCACCTCGCCGGCCGGCACGCCGCGCTTCTTCCGGCCCTTCCACCCGCCGCCGCCGCACCGCGCCCCGGAGGTCGCCGCCGAGCGGCTCGCCGCCGGCGCCGCGCTCGCGGTGGAGGAGGAGGCCACGACGGCCGCCGACCGCAACCTCGGCACCGACCTCGCCGGCCTGATCGCCCGCGCGACCACCGGCGTCAACAACGCGTGGGTCAACGGCGCCGCCGGCCTCTCGCCCACCAACGGCGAGTCGAGCGGCGGCAACGGCGCGTCCAACGGCGGCGGCGACGGCGGCGGCAACGGCCACGTCGGCACGCTGGTCGACCTCGCCTTCACCAAGGGCGCCGCGGCCGGCAGCGGACTGGCGGCCTTCACGCTCGACGGCGTGCGCGTGCGCGTCTTCGGCGGGGCGCAGGACGGCGTGGGCAAGTGCGCCCTCGGCGGTGAGATCCAGGTGCTGAAGTCGCCGAACGCGGCCGGCGCGTGGGTCGGCGGCCACGTCGGCAAGAGCTTCGCCTACGGCGCCCAGCGCGGCCTCTTCCTGATCCAGGGCGACGCCGACGCGCGGGCGGGCATCCGCCTCTCCGGCGCGGACATGGTGCTCGGCGGGGAGCCGGCCGCGCCGCTGAACGACCGCATCGGCACCCTGGCCGCGCGCGCCAACTGCAAGGGCTTCGCGTTCGAGTACATGACCGGCGGCCGGGTCGTCGTGCTCGGCGACCCGGGGCCGTGGCTCTGCAGCGGCATGACCGGCGGCGTGGTCTACGTGCGCCAGAACCCGGAGTGGGGCCTCGACGAGGCGGCCGTCCGCCGGCGCCTCTCGAAGGCGGCCAAGGTCAGCCTCGCGGGCCTGGACGAGGAGACGGACGTCGGCTCGGTCGCCGGCCTGCTGAGCGCCTACCAGGCGGCCCTGCGGGCCTCCGGGCAGGAGGAGGCGGCCGACGGGCTCCAGCCCCTCATCGACGAGCCGGCCGAGCACTTCCTGGCCATCAACCCGGTCACCCAGCAGGCCGACCCCAACATCAGCACCGAGTAGCTGAGGCCAATGCGGATGGCCGCCGCTCGCGGGTGGCCATGCGCCGCTCGCGACGCTTCCGCGCCGTGGTGATCGATCTCACAAAGCGCGGCCCGGGCGCGACGGTCCGACGGCCCCCGATCGGCAAGCTCGGGTAGGTTCGGTCGATGGCGGGGGAGCCCACCCGCGCGCCGGTCGAGGGCCCCGCCCGCCACCGCGCCGGGGTCCTGGAGTTGCGCGACGTGACCAAGCGGTACTCGCGCGACGGCCGCGCCGCGGTCGACCACCTGTCCCTGACCGTGCCGGCCGGCGAGGTCTGCGTCCTGATCGGCCCCTCCGGGTGCGGCAAGACCACCGCGCTCAAGATGATCAACCGCCTGATCGAGCCCAGCGAGGGCGAGATCCTCATCGACGGCCACAGCGTCCGCGAGCGCAACCCCTCGAAGCTGCGGCGCGAGATCGGCTACGTCATCCAGCAGGTCGGCCTGCTCCCCCACCTCACCGTCTCGGCCAACGTCGCGACGGTGCCGCGGCTGCTGGGCTGGGAGAAGGAGCGGACCCGGGTGCGGGTGCGCGAGCTGCTCGAGCTGGTCGGGCTCGACCCGGACGAGTTCTCCGGGCGCTACCCGGCCCAGCTCTCGGGCGGCCAGCAGCAACGGGTCGGGCTCGCTCGGGCGCTGGCCGGCGACCCTCCCGTGATGCTCATGGACGAGCCGTTCTCGGCGGTCGACCCGATCACCCGGGAGCGGCTCCAGAACGACTTCCTGCGCCTGCACCGCGCCGTGGCCAAGACCGTCGTCTTCGTCACGCACGACATCGACGAGGCCGTCAAGATGGGCGACCGGATCGCCCTCATGCGCGAGGGCCACCTGGTGCAGTACGCGACGCCGGCGGAGCTGCTCGCGCAGCCCGCCGACGACTTCGTCGCCGACTTCGTGGGCGCGGACCGGGCGCTCAAGAGCCTCTCGCTCACGCGCGTCGAGGAGATCACCCTGATCCCCGCGCCGCTGGTGCACGTGGGCGAGCCCGCCCTCGACGCCCGGGCCCGCATCGACCGGGGCGAGATGGTCCCGATCACCGATCACGTGCTGGTCGTGACCGAGGACGACCGGCCCCTCGACTGGCTCCCGGTGGGGCGCCTCGACGACCTCGAGCAGATCCCCCCCTCGGCGCCGGGAGGGGCCGAGCCGGTGATCGACCAGGTCACGACGCTGCGCGACGCGCTGTCGGCCCTCTTCGAGGCCAACGCCGCCTACGGGCCGGTGGTCGACGACCAGGGCCGGTGCGTCGGCCTGATCGGCGCGCCCGAGATCTCGGCCGGCTTCCGCCGTGCCGCCGGCGTCTCGACGGTCGAGGTGCCGCCGTCGACCCCCGCGACCCTCGACGCCGGCACGGGGGGCGGCGGTGGCTGAGCTCGTCAAGTGGAGCTGGGTCGAGAACAACCTCGACGACATCCAGCAGGCCTCGATCGAGCACCTCCAACTGGTCGGCGCCGCCATGGGCATCGCCATCGCCGTGTCGATCCCCATCGCGATCCTGGTGCGCCGGCGGCGGATCCCGTACATCGCCGTGAACACGGTCTCGGGCGCGCTCTACACCATCCCGAGCCTGGCGATGTTCGCCTTCCTGCTGTCCTGGTTCGGCATCGGCTTCGAGCCCGCCGTCATCGCCCTCGCCGTCTACTGCCTGCAGCTGATCATCCGCAACACGGTGGTCGGCCTGCGGGGCGTCTCCGGGCCGGTCCAGGAGGCCGCGCGCGGCATGGGCCTGACGCGCCGTCAGCGGCTGCTCAAGGTGGAGCTGCCCCTGGCGCTGCCCGCGATCTTCGCCGGCATCCGGCTCGCGGTGGTCAGCACCGTGGGCATCGCCACGATCGCCGTCTACATCGGGGCGGGAGGCCTCGGGGTGCTGATCGTCAACGACGGCATCCAGCGCGGCCTGTTCGTGACCCCCATCCTCGTCGGCGCCGTGATCGCCACGGTCATGGCGCTGGTCTTCGACTTCCTGCTGGTGCTGCTGGAGCGCGCCCTGACGCCCTGGCAGCGCGCCCGCGCGGGGACGGCGTGATGGGGGCCGTCTGGGACGCCTTCCAGGCGAACGACGGGTGGGGCCAGACCTGGACCCACATCAAGCTCTCCGTCACGGCCCTCGCCATGGCGACCGCGGTCGGGCTGGTGCTCGGCGTGCTCTGCGCCAAGGTCGGCCGCGTCGCCGCCTTCCTCGTCGTGACGGTCTCGAACCTCGGCCGCACCGTGCCGACCTTCGCGATCATCGCGCTCATCCTGGCCCTCACATCGCTCGGCTTCTGGCCGGCGGTGCTCGGGCTCTTCCTGCTCGGCATCCCGCCGATCCTCCTGAACTCCTACACGGGCGTGAGGGAGGTCGATCCCGGGATCGTCGAGGCCAGCCGCGGCATGGGGTTCCGGCCGCTGCAGGTGCTCGGCAGGGTGGAACTCCCGATAGCGATGCCGCTGGTGTTCGCCGGGATCCGCACGTCCGCCGTCCAGATCGTCGCCACAGCGGCGCTCGCCGGACTGGTCGGTGCGGGCGGGCTCGGCGTGATCGTCTCGAGCGGCCTCTCGAACAATCAGGACGACGTCATCCTGGCCGGCGCCATCCCGATCACGATCCTCGCCGCCCTCGCCGAGCTGGTGTTCGGCGGCGCGGAGCGGCTCGCGACCCCTCGGGGCCTGCGGATCACCCGCAGACCCGTCATCGAATAGGAGGACGATTTGAGACCACAGCTCCGACGGCTCACGGTGGCCCTGCTCACCGCCACGCTCGCGGCGCTGGTCATGCTCGCGGCCGCCTGCGGCAGCGACGACGATTCATCGAGCTCGACCTCGGGCGGCTCCGCGGCCGGCGACGGCGTCTCAGTGCGCATCGCCGACAAGGGCTTCTCCGAGAGCTTCATCGTGGCCCAGGCGTATGCCCAGGCCCTCGACGCCCAGGGCTTCGACGCCGACGTGACGAGCCTCGCCAGCACCGAGATCGCCGACAAGGCGATCCGCGACGGCGAGATCGACGTCTACCCGGAGTACGTGGGCACGTCCTATCAGACCGTCCTGAAGCTGAGCGCGGCCGACGCGCCGACGTCGAAGGAGGAGCAGTTCCAGCAGGTGAAGACCGCCTACGAGCAGCGCGGTCTCACCGCCCTCACGCCGGCGCCGTTCAACAACGGCAACGCCGTCGCCTGCACCCAGGAGGCGGTGGACAAGTACGGCATCAAGAACCTGACCGACCTCGGCAAGGCCTCGGCGAACATCGTCTACTCGGCCAACGCCGAGCACCTGACGCGCCCGGACGGCCTGCCGCTGCTGAAGCGCGTCTACGGCTTCAACCCGAAGGAGATCAAGACCGTCGACATCAGCCTGCGCTACAAGCCGATCGAGGACGGCCAGGCCAACTGCGTCTACGCCTTCGGCACCGACCCCAAGCTGGGCCAGGACAAGCTGGTGCTGATCGCCGACGACAAGGGCGCCTACTCGGCGGGCCTCTCGTACCAGACCTTCCCGGTCGTCAACAAGGGGTTCTACGAGGGCCTGACGCTCGAGCAGCGCACGGCCTTCACCGACACGCTCGACAAGGTCAATGCGGCCTTCACCCAGGAGGCGATCATCCCGCTGATCTCCCGGGTCGAGTTCGACAAGGAGGATCCGGAGGACGTCGCCAACGAGTTCCTGACGAGCGCCGGTATCCTGCAGTAGGGGGCGTCACCGGCCACGGTCGGACGCGCTCATGGAGGGGCCCGCTCGCGCGGGCCCCTCCCATTCGGGCTCAGCCCGCGGCGGCCTCCGCGGCCCGCTCCCACTCGCGCATGAGCCAGGCGAGCTCCTGCTGCAGGGCGCGGTGCTCCTCGCCGCGCGCGGCGACCGCCCCGTGGTCGGCGAGCACGGCCGGGTCGGCGAGCGCCGCCTCGACCTCCGCGATGCCGGCCTCGACGCGGGCGATCTCCCGCTCCAGGCGGCGCACCTCGCGCGCCGGGGCCGGCGTCGCCGGGGCGCCCTCGGACAGCCGCCGGCGGCGGCGCGGCCCGCGCGGCGCGGGGGCGGGCTCGGCCGCCGGCGCCCGGGCGGCCTCGCGGGCGCGCAGCAGGTCGCCGTAGCCGCCGTGGCGCAGCACGGCGCGCCCGTCCTCGAGCGCCAGCGTGTGGGTGGCCACGGCGTCGATCAGGGCGCGGTCGTGCGAGACGATCAGCACCGTGCCGTCGAAGGCCTCCAGGGCCGTCTCGAGCGCCTCGCGGCTCTCGGTGTCGAGGTGGTTCGTCGGCTCGTCGAGCACCAGCAGGTTGCCGCCGCGGGCGATCAGCGCCACGAGCTCCAAGCGCCGCCGCTCGCCGCCCGAGAGGCGCTCGACCGGCGCGTCGGCCTCCTCGCCGGAGAAGAGGAAGCCGCCCAGCAGCGTGCGCGCCTGCCCCTGGGTCAGGTCGCTCGCCGCCAGCACCGTCTCGACCGCCGTGCGGTCGTCTCGCAGGCCGGCGCCCTGCTGGGAGAAATAGGCCGCCTCGACCCGGTGGCCCACGCTCACGCGCCCGGCGAGGGCCGGGCGGCGGCCGATCAGGGTCTCGATCAGGGTGGTCTTGCCGGCGCCGTTCGGCCCCACCACGGCCACCCGCTGGCCGCGCTCCAGGGTGAAGCCCACGCCGCTCACCAGCCTGCGTCCCGCCACGCCCACCTCGAGGCCGTCCGCCTCGATCACGACGCGGCCGCTGCGCTCCGCCCTGGGGAAGCCGAAGGCCAGGTGGCGCTCGCGGCGCGGCGCCTGGACCCGCTCGGTGCGGTCCAGCCGCTTCTGGCGCGACGCCGCCTGGCGCGAGCGCGTGCCGGCGCGGAAGCGCTCGACGAACCGCTCCAGGCGCGCGATCTCGGCCGCCTGCTTGGCCGCCTCAGCGCCTTGGCGGTCGATGGCCAGGGCCCGCTCGCGCCGGAAGGCCGAGTACCCCATCGGCCACAGCTTGGCGCCGCCGCGGTCGAGCTCCAGCACGCTCGTGGCCACCGACTCAAGGAACCAGCGGTCGTGCGAGATCAGCACCACGGCCGCGCCCAGGTCGCCGATCGCCCGCTCGAGCCACTCGACCGCCTCGAGGTCGAGGTGGTTCGTGGGCTCGTCCAGCAGCAGCACGTCGGGCTGCGACACCAGGGCCCGCGCCAGCGAGGCGCGGGTCAGCTCGCCGCCCGAGAAGCCCGACAGGGGCCGCGGCAGGTGCTGCTCGGAGATGCCGAGGCCGCGCAGCACCCGCTCCATCCACGCGCGCCAGGCGTAGCCGCCGGCGCGCTCGAGGCGCGCCTGGGCGGCCTCGTACGCCACCAGCACCTCGGGGCCCGCATCGCCGCCGGCCATCCGCCCTTCGAGCTCGGCCAGCTCGGCCTCGGCCCGCCGGGCGGCGTCGAGGCCCTCGGCGACGTAGGCCTCGAGCGTCAGGCCGGTCCCGAGCGGCGGGCGCTGGTCGTGCAGCGCCACGCGGGCGCCGCGGGGCAGGCTGACGCGCCCGGCGTCCGGCGCGAGCAGGCCGGCGAGGATGCGCAGCAGGGTCGTCTTGCCCTCGCCGTTGCGCCCGACCACGGCCAGGCGCTCCCCCGGGTCGAGCCGGAAGCTGACCCCGTCGAGGACGTCGCGCGCCCCGAACGCCTTGCTGATCTGGATCGCCTGCACAGCCCGCTAGGCTAGCGGTGGATGCCAGCACCAACCCCGATCCGCGACGCCGCGGGGGTCGCCGCCGTCGTGGACGAGGCCCGCGCCCACGGCCGCGCCGCCATCGACCTGGAGTTCATGTGGGAGCGGACGTACGCGCCGGTCGCCTGCCTGGCGCAGGTCGCCACGCCCGCGGCGGTCCACCTCGTCGACCCGATCGACGGCGCGCCCCTCCTCCCCGTCGCCGAGCTGGTGGCCGACCCCGCGGTCGAGGTCGTCATGCACGCCCCCTCGGCCGACCTCACCCTGCTGGGCATGGCCTACGGGCTCCGCCCGGCGCGCCTGCGCGACGTGCAGATCACGGCCGGCTTCGTGGGCCTCGGCGCGGGCCAGGGCCTGGGGACGCTGCTCGAGCGTGTGCTGGGCGTGCGCCTCGACAAGGGCGAGCGCTACACCGACTGGACCCGGCGGCCGCTGTCGGCCGCCCAGCTCGAGTACGCGGGCGGCGACGTGGTCCACCTGCTGGAGCTGCACGACGAGCTGTGGCGCCGCGCCGAGGCCCTCGGCCGCAGCGAGTGGGTGGCCGAGGAGCACGAGCGGCGCTACGGCGCCGAGGCCCGGCTGGTGCCCGACCCGGCGCTGGCCTGGCGGCGGGTGAAGGGCCAGGGCCGGCTGAGCGGCCGCGACCGCGCGGTGCTCGCGTCGCTGGCGGCCTGGCGCGAGGAGGAGGCGCGCCGGCGCGACAAGCCGGCCTCGTGGGTGGTGCCGGACCGCACCCTGGTCGAGATCGCCCGCCGCCGGCCGGCCGACCGGCGCGCGCTCGAGGCCGAGCGCGGCCTGCCCGACCGCGTCCGCGGCGGCACCGCCGAGGGGCTGCTCGCGGCCCTGCGCGCCGGCGAGGCGGCCCCGCCGATGGCGTCCGGGGCGCCGCCGTCGCCCGAGCTGCAGCAGCGGCTCGAGGTGCTGGCGCCGCTCGGCGCCGTCCTGGTGGGCGCGCGCGCGGCGGCCGTGGACCTCGCGCCGAGCCTGCTGGCGACGCGCGACGACATCGTCGCGTTCCTGGTCGCCGCGATCCGCGGGGAGCTCGACGGCCAGCCGCTGGCCTCGGGCTGGCGCCGCGAGATCGCCGGCGAGGCGCTGATCGAGCTCGCCGGCGGCCGCCTGGCGCTCGCGGCCGCCCCCCGGCGCCCCTACCTGACCGAGCTGCCCCGCGACGGGGGGACGGCGGCCGGCGCGGATAGAGTGGACCGCGGCCACGACGAGGAGCCTCCTCCCGGATGAGCGTCAGCTACACGCACATCGCCTGCTTCATCGACGACTCGGAGGCCGCCGCGCGCGCCCTCGAGCACGCGGTCGCCCTGCGCGACGCGACCGGGGCGAAGCTCACCGTCATCCACGTGCTGGCGCCCCCGCGGTTCCTGGTGTCGCTGGCCGCCGGGCTGGGCGGCGCGCCGGTCCACGACACCGAGGTCGAGAAGGAGGCCGCGGAGATGTGGCTGGCCGAGGAGGCCCGCTCGGCCGGCGCCGAGGCGGTCCTGCTCGAGGGGCACCCGGCGAGCACCGCGGTGGAGTGGGCGCGCGACTCGGACGCCGACGTGCTGGTGGCCGCGAGCCACCGTGCCGTGGTCGAGCGCGCGCTGCTCGGCAGCTTCGCCGGCTACCTCGCCCACCACGCGCCCTGCCCGGTGTTCCTCATCCCGCCCGAGCAGGGCGGCTCCTGACGCTGCCGAGGCTAGGCGGCGAGCGCGGGGGCGTCCTCGCCGGTCGCCGGCCCCTCGTGGAGGTGCAGGCAGCCGGCGACGCGGCAGGTGCCGGCGCCGTCGCCCTCGAGCCGTGACAGCAGGGCCTCGATGCGGGCGATCTCGTCGATGGTGAGGGTGGTACCCATGTCGTCTCCTGAGGCGGAGGGGGCCGATGCGGGGACCATCCAATCCCGCGTCCGTGACCGGAGGGTTGCGGGTGCGTTAGGGCTCGGACAACCCGCCGTCGTCGACCAGCGGGGCGAGGTCGGCCATGGCCGTCACGAGCGCCACCCGGGCGACCGACGGGGCGGCCGCGGCCAGCGGCAGCACCTGCCAGATGGTGCGCCGCAGGTAGTGCCCGGCCCAGCGCCGGTAGCGGTCGCCGGTGCGCATGACCAGGGCCTGGATGCTGCGCAGGTTGTCCACCCGGTCGGCGAGCTTCAGCAGCTGGACGTCGAAGGGGGCGGCGGCCTGGAGGCGGGCGTAGTACTCGCGCAGGTCGGCCTCGTCGTCCGGGGCGGTGAGCCAGTCCACGAGGTCGGCGACCTCCTCGCCGAAGCCCACCCGGATCTCCTCGATCGAGGTGCGGGTGTCCTCCACCGTGTCGTGCAGCAGCGCGGCCTGGAGCACCTCCGGCCGGCGCACGCCCCACTGCGAGAGCTCCATCGCGACCCGTACCAGGTGCACCCAATAGGGCGTCTCGCTGCCGCGCCGGTACTGGCCGTCGTGGCGCGCGCGGGCGAAGGCCAGGGCCCGGCGCAGGGCCGTCCGCTGCGCCTCCTCGGGGATGGCCGCGACGAAGTCGGTCCAGACGCGGTCGACCGTGTCGGGGGCGTCGAAGAGGCCCGGCCAGGCGAGCGGCTCGGCGGACGGATGCGCCGCGGCCCCGACCCCGTGCGGAGACGGAGGGCGGAGCGGCGTCGACGTCATGGGGAGTAGGTTAGCGCCGGTGTCCGCCGACGAACGCCGCCTGGCGGTCATCGACATGGGCTCGAACACCTTCCGGCTGGTGGTGTTCCGGTACCGCCCCGGCGGGTCGTTCCAGCTCGTCGACGAGATCCGCGACGTCGTCCGCCTGTCCGGGGGCGCCGGCCCGGAGGGCCTCAGCGCCGAGGCGATCGAGCGCGCCTCGCACACGACCCGGCTCTACGCGGCCTTCTGCCGGGCGGCGGGCGTGGACGACGTGGCGGCCGTCGCGACGAGCGCCGTGCGCGACGCGGCCAACGCCGCCGACGCGCTCGACGCCCTCTCGGCGGGCGGGGCGCTGCAGGTCCGGACCCTGTCCGCCGAGGAGGAGGCCTGGTACGGGTACCTCGGGGCGGTCAACAGCAGCACCCTCGGCGACGGCCACGTGCTCGACCTGGGCGGCGGGAGCGTCCAGATCTCCCAGGTCGTCGGCCGCAAGCTCGGGCGCACGCTCTCGCGCCCGCTGGGGGCAGTGCGGATGACCGAGCGCTTCCTCCCCCGCCAGCGGCCCTCGCGCGCCGACCTGAAGGCGCTGCGCAAGCACGTGGCGCGCGAGCTGGGCGACGTCCCATGGCTCGAGCGCTCCGGCGGCCGGATGGTCGGGATCGGCGGCACCATCCGCACCCTGGCCGCCATGCACCAGCGCCGGGTGCGCTACGCCCTCGACGAGATCCACGGCTACTTGCTGGGCCGCGACGGGCTCGAGGAGCTGGTCGACGCCATGGCCGAGCTCCCGACCCGCGACCGCGGCCGCCTGCCCGGGCTGAAGCAGGACCGCGCCGACATCACCCTGGCCGGGGCGGTGGTGATCGCGACGGCGCTGGAGCACCTCGGCGTGGAGGGCATCGAGATCTGCGCCCAGGGGCTGCGCGAGGGCATCTTCTACGAGCGCTTCCTGGCCCCGGCCGAGCCGCCGCTGATCGGCGACGTGCGCCGCCAGAGCGTGCTGAACCTGGTCGACATCTACCGCTGCGAGCGCACCCACGCCGAGCGCGTAACCGAGCTGGCGTTGGCGGTGTACGACGAGCTCGCGCGGCTGGGCATCCAACCGCTTGAGCACCCCGAGCGCGAGCTACTCTGGGCCGCGGGGATGCTGCACGACGCCGGGGTGATGGTGGACTACAACGACCACCACAGGCACGGCTACTACCTGGTGCTGAACGCCGGGCTGCCGGGCTTCCGCCATCGCGAGCTGGCGCTGGTCGCGCTGCTGGTGCGCTCGCACCGCAAGGCGCTGGCGAGCCCCTCGCCGCTCGAGAGCGTGCTCGACCGCGACGACCCCGACCGCCTGACGCGCCTGGCCGCCTGCCTGCGCGTGGCCGAGCAGCTCGAGCGCGGCCGCGCCGGGGGGATCCGCGAGGTGCGGATGGAGGCCCCCGACGGCACCGTGCGCCTGGCCGTGCGCGCCGAGGGCGACCCGAGCGTGGCGCTCTGGTCGGCCGCCCTCGAGGCGCCGGCGTTCGAGCGGGCCTTCGCCCGGCGCCTCGAGCTGGCCGTGGACGAGGGCTGAGCGCTAGGGCCGGACCGCCACCTCCTCCTCCCGCCCCGCCTCGGGCGAGACCAGGATGGCGCCCTCGCCGCTGACGTAGGCCTCCTCGCCGTGAGCGACGACGTCCATGCCCAGCGCCTCCTCGTGCTCGCTCGCGCGCAGCGGCATCAGCGCGCCGAGGATGCGCAGCAGCAGGTAGGTGACGACGAACGCGTAGGCGGGCGCGGCGAGCCCGGCGTAGACCTGGTCGGCGAGCTGGCCGGCGTTGCCGTAGGCCAGGCCGTCGGACACGCCGTTCCACGACTCCTGGGCGAAGAAGCCGATGAACAGGATCCCGGTCAGGCCCGCGATGCCGTGGGCCGCGAGGACGTCGAGGGTCTCATCGACGCGGGTGCGGGTCCGCCAGACGATGACCGCGTAGCTGGGCAGCGCCGCCAGCGCCCCGAGCACCATCGCCCAGGCCGGGCTGACGTAGCCGCCGGCCGGCGTGATGCCCACGCAGCCCACGATGATTGCGGTCGCGGCGCCGATGGCCGTGACCTTGCGTCCGCGCATCAGGTCGAGGGCGAACCACACGATCAGCGTGCACGCCGGGCAGAGCAGCGTGTTCACGAAGGCGAGCACGCTGGGGTCCCCGGTCGAGAAGCCGCTGCCGCCGTTGAAGCCGAACCAGCCGAACCACAGCAGCCCGGCGCCGAGCAGCACGTAGGCGGCGTTGTGCGGCAGCAGGGCCTGGCGCCCGTAGTCCTTGCGCGCGCCGACCACCACTGCGGCCGCCAGCGCCGCGAAGCCGGACGCCATCTCCACCGGCACGCCGCCGGCGAAGTCGAGCGTCCCCTCCTGCGCGAGCCAGCCGCCCCCGAAGCCCCAGTGCGCCATGACCGCGTAGACCAGCACCGACCAGAGGGCCGCGAAGATCAGGAAGGCGCCGAAGCGCATCCGCTCGACCACGGCGCCCGAGACCAGGGCCGTGGTGATGATGCAGAAGGTCGCCTGGAAGGCGAAGAAGACGAGATGCGGGATCGTCGTCCCCTCGCGCGGGACGAAGCCGACGTCGTTCAGCCCGGCGAACCCCAGGCCGCCGATGAAGCCCCCCGTCCCGTCGAACGCCAGCGAGTAGCCCACGACGGCCCAGGTCACGGTCGCGACGGCGATCGCGGCGAGGCACATCATGAAGGTGTTGAGGGTGTTCTTGGACCGCACCAGGCCGGCGTAGAACAGGCCCAGCGCGGGGGTCATCATGAGGACCAGCGCGGTCGCGACGAGCATCCACGCCGTGTCGCCGGTGTCGATCATGGCGTCACCGGGGTCACGGCCCCCTCGGCCCGCTCGCCGGTGCGGATGCGAACCGCCTCGACCAGGTCGATGACGAAGATCTTGCCGTCGCCGACCTCGCCGGTGCGCCCCCCTTCGCGGAGCGCGTCGATCGTCAGCTGCACGAACGGCTCCGAGACGGCGATCTCGAAGCGCACCTTCTCGGACAGCCCCATCTTGACGGTGGTGCCGCGGTAGGTCTCGACCCGGTCGAGCTCGCCGCCGTGGCCCTGCACGCGGCTCAGCGAGAAGCCGCGGATGTCGGCGCGGTAGAGCGCCTCGAGCACCTCGTTCGCCTTCTCCGGGCGAACGATCCCGATCACGAGCTTCACACGCACCCCCTTGCGCACGGTCTGCCCGGCGCCGCGAGCCTAACCGTGGCCTCGGCCCGCACCGGGCCGGGCGCCTACCGCGAGGGGGCGGGGCGGGCGCGGCGCGCCGGCGCCATCAGCGCCTCGCGCAGGCGCAGGCGGGTGCCGCCGGTGCGGGTGATGCCGGCGCGGTAGACGCGCGCCCCGAGCACGATCAGCACGGCGGCGGCCACGAGCGTGACGAGCAGGGCGCCGAGCACCTCGGCGGTCGAGACGGCGTCGCCGGCCACGCGCATCGGCATCATCATCGGCGCGAACGGCGGCAGCAGCGACAGGGGCCGCACCCACCAGGCCTCGAGGTCGGCCGCCGCGAAGGTCGAGCCGAGGTAGCCGCACACCAGCAGCAGCGCCAGCGGCGCCGTCGCCTGGCCCACCTCCTGCTGGCGGGCCACCAGCGCCCCGAGCGCCCCGTAGGCCGCGCCGTAGAGCGCGTACCCGGCGAAGAACCAGACCAGGCCCCAGAGGATCGTGCCGACGGTGGCCTCGGGCACGTCGACCGAGTTCAGCGCGAAGGCGGCGATCAGCGCGGGCACCGCCACGGCGGCGAGCTGGCCGAGCGCGACCACGCCGATGCCGGCGACCTTGCCAAGCAGCAGCTCGGACGGCCGCAGGCTGGCCAGGAGCACCTCCGAGACGCGCGTGGCCTTCTCCTCGGCCACGCCGGTCGCCACCTGGATGCCGGAGAAGAGCAGGGCCATGTAGAGCACGAGCGCGACGATGAACCCCACGGCCAGGTCGCCGCCGTCGACGCCGGCCCGCTCGCCCCGCGCCTGCACGTCGAGGTCGGGCGGCGCGACCATCTCGGCCACGCGGGAGGGCGGCAGGCCCGCCCGCGCCAGGGCGTCGGTGACGCGGGCGCCGGCCACCGCCTGGGCGATGATGCCGCGCAGCTCGTCGGAGATGTCGTCCTCGACGACGACCCGCACGGTGCCGGCGTCCCCCGCGATCACGGCCGCGCTGACGTCGCCTGCCGCGCCCTGGCGCGCGGCCTCGGCCTCGCCCAGGCGGCGGATCGTGATCGTGCGGTCCTGGGCGGCGCCGGCCGCGACCAGGGCGTCCGGCAGCGACGCCGGGCCGCCGGCCACGGCCACCGTGGAGCGCGCGGGGCCGTCGTCGCCCACCGCCGCCGGGATGAGCACGGCGGCGAGCGCCACGATCACGAGGATCGCCGTGGTGACGCGGAAGGTCCTCGTGCGCACCCGCTCCCGGACCTCGCGCCCGGCCACCAGCTTGGCCCCGCGCCAGCGGCTCATCGCGCCTCCCGCCCGACGGCCGCGAGGAAGAGCTCGGCCAGCGTGGGCTGCTCGAGCGCGAAGTCGCGCACCCGCCCGGCCGCCCGGGCGGCGTCGAGCACCTCGAGCGCGTCGACGCCCGGGTCGAGGGCGAGGCGCACGCCCTCGGCGTCCGAGGAGACGACGCGCACCCCGGCCATCCCCCGCTCCCAGGGCACGCCGTTCGCCGGCTCCAGGTCGACGCGCAGCTCCCGCCGGCCCGAGGCCTCCTTCAGGTCGGCCACCCTGCCGGCCATCACCAGTCGGCCGTGGTCGATGACCGCGACCGACTCGCAGAGGCCCTCGACCAGGTCGAGCTGGTGGCTCGAGAAGAGCACCAGGCGCCCTTCGCCGGCGGCCTCCGAGACGATCTCCGACAGCCCCGCCACGGCCACCGGGTCGAGCCCCGAGAAGGGCTCGTCGAGCACCAGCGCCTCGGGGTCGTGCACCAGCGCCGCGGCGAGCTGCACCCGCTGCTGGTTGCCGAGCGAGAGCGCCTGGACCGGCTCGTCGGCGCGCTCGGCGATCTCGAGGCGCTCGAGCAGCGCGTCGGCGCGGGCCCGCGCGCGCTCGCGCTCGAGCCCGGCGAGGCGGGCGAAGTAGACGAGCTGGTCGCGCACGCGCATGTCCGGGTAGAGGCCGCGCTCCTCCGGCATGTAGCCGAAGCGCCGCCGCACCTCCGGGCCGATCCGCCCGCCTCCGTAGGTGACCTCGCCCTCGTCGGCGTCGATCACGCCGAAGACGATGCGCATCGCGGTGGTCTTGCCCGACCCGTTCGGCCCGAGCAGGCCCACGACCTGACCCGGGGGGACCGTCATCGAGAGCCTGTCGAGGGCAATCCGGTCGCCGAACCGCTTGGTCAGGCCACGGATCTCGAGCACGTCCCCCATCCTGCCCCGAGCCATGGCCGGCTCAACCGCCGCGGTTCTCAGCCACCGGCGGCCTTGACCCGGTAGCGGCCCCGCAGGTGCTCGATGATGCGCGCCCGGTGGTCGCCCTGGATCTCCACGACGCCCCCCTTCACCGCGCCGCCGGACCCGCAGAGGCGCTTGAGCTCGGCGCTCACCGCGCGCAGGTCGGCCGGCGGGACGCCGTCCACCAGGGTGACCGTCTTGCCCCGGCGCCCGGACGAGGTGCGGCTGACGCGCACCAGCCCGTCGCGCGGCCCGGCGGCCGCCGCCCCCTCCCTTCTGCGGCGCGGCTCCTCGACCCGGCCGCCCTCGCTCGAGTAGACCAGCCGGCTGTTATCTCCCGATGTCATGCGGCTTTCCGGCGTATCTCGACCATTTATCGGAGCCATCAGCGTTCCTCTGATAGGGTCGCCGCCGTGAGCACGCTGCTCTCACCCGAGGATTTTCGCATCCTCGCCGACGAGATGGAGGGCCGCCCCGCCGAGGAGGTGCTCGCCTGGGCGGCGGACCGCTTCGCCGGCCGCATCGTGCTGACCTGCTCGTGGCAGATGCAGTCGTCCGTGCTGGTGGACATGGCCAGCCGCGTCGGCGCGGACCTGCGCATCGTGGAGCTCGACACCGGCCTGCTCTTCCCCGAGACCTACGAGACCCGCGACCGCCTGATCGAGCGCTACGGCCTCGAGGTCGAGCGGATCGCGCCCGAGCGGACCGTCGCCGAGCAGGAGGCCGACGAGGGCCCCGAGCTCTGGCGCCGCGACCCCGACCGCTGCTGCGGCCTGCGCAAGGTCGCGCCGCTCCGTCACGCCCTCGCCGGCATGGACGCCTGGGTCACCGGCATCCGGCGCGCCCAGAGCCCCGGCCGGCTGACGGCACGGAAGGTCGACCTCGACGAGAGCCGCGGGGTCGTGAAGATCCAGCCGCTCGTCGACTGGACGGACGAGGACGTCGTCGGCTACCTCTACGCCCACGACGTCCCCTACAACCCACTGCACGACCGCGGGTTCCCCTCGATCGGCTGCGTGCCCTGCACGCGCGCCGTCGCACCGGGGGAGGACCGCCGCGCCGGCCGCTGGGCGCACAGCGGCAAGACCGAGTGCGGGCTGCACGAGCCCGGCCCGGCCACCGCCGGCTGAGACACGACGACCGGGGCCCCGGCCCCGAAGGAGGGCTCTCCGAGAGTGAGTGAGCGCGATGGCTTCACCCTGTGGTTCACCGGGCTGTCGGGCTCGGGCAAGACGACGATCGCCGAGACCGTCGGCCCCGAGCTCGAGCGGCGCGGGTTCCTCATCGAGTACCTCGACGGCGACGTCGTGCGCACCCACCTCTCGAAGGGCCTCGGGTTCTCGAAGGAGGACCGCGACACGAACATCGAGCGCATCGGCTGGGTCGCCAGCCGCCTCACCCGCGCCGGCGTCGTGACGCTGGTCTCGGCGATCTCGCCCTACATCGAGACGCGCGCCTCGGCGCGCGCGCTGGTCGAGGAGTTCGGCCCCTTCGTCGAGGTGTTCGTCGACACGTCGGTCGAGGAGTGCGCCCGCCGCGACGTGAAGGGCCTCTACGCGAAGGCCTTCGCCGGCGAGATCAAGGAGTTCACCGGGGTCAGCGACCCCTACGAGGCCCCGCCGAGCCCCGACGTGCACGTCCGCACCGAGGAGGAGGCGCCCGCCGACAGCGCGGGGCGGGTCCTGGCCGAGCTCGAGGCGCGCGGCCTCGTCGGCCGCGCGGTGACGGCGTAGCCGCCGGCCGGGCCGACCTCCACCTCCACACGCTCGCCTCGGACGGGTCGCTCCCGCCCGAGGCCCTGGTCCGGCTGGCCGCCGACGCCGGCGTGACCGTCCTGGCGGTCACGGACCACGACACGCTGGGCGGGGTGGCCGCGTCGATCGCGGCCGGCCGCGAGCTGGGCGTTCGGGTCGTTCCCGGCGTCGAGCTCTCCGTGAGCCCGCCCTCGGGGTCGATGCACATCCTCGGCTACCTCCCCGAGCCGGTCCCGGCGGCGCTCACGGCGCGGCTGGACGAGCTGCGCGCCGCCCGCGAGGCGCGCGCCCGGCGCATGGTCGCCCGCCTGGCCGAGGCCGGCGCGCCGGTCGACTTCGCCGACGTCGCGCGCCGCGCCGCGGGGCCCATCGGCCGTCCCCACCTCGCCGACGCGGTGGTCGCCGCCGGCCACGCCCGCGACCGCCAGGACGCCTTCGACCGCTTCCTCGGCGACGGCGGCCCGGCCGC
>DATLLV010000132.1:0-2215 GCA_035537655.1 Miltoncostaeaceae bacterium | reverse complement strand
CCCCCGCAGGGTCGTGACCTGGCCGGCGCGCAGCTCCAGGCTCGCCCCGCGCAGGACGGGCCTGCCCGGGTGGCCGGCGTCGACCGCCTCGAGGGCGGCCAGCAGCTCGCCGGGCGGGGCCGGCTCGGGCGCCTCCGGCTCGGGCGGCTCGGGCCCGGCGGGCTCCAGGCGGCCGCCGCGGACCGTCAGCGCGCGCCCCGCGACCGCGCGCACCCGCTCGTGCCGGTGCTCGGCGAGCACCACGGCGGTGCCCTCCTCCGCCGCCAGCCGCCGCAGCACGTCGCCGAGCGCCGCGGCCGCGGCGTCGTCGAGCTGCGAGGTGGGCTCGTCCATCAGCAGCATCGGGGGCCGCGCCGCGAGCACCGCGGCCAGGGCCACCCGCTGGCGCTCGCCCCCGGAGAGCGTCGCGATCGCCCGGTCGGCCAGGTGGCCGGCGCCGGCGAGGGCCAGCGCCTCGCGCACGCGCCCGGGGATCGCGCCCGGGGGGACGCCGGCGCTCTCCAGGCCGAAGGCCACGTCGCGCGCGACGGCGCCGAGCACGGCCTGGCTCTCGGGGTCCTGGAAGACCATGCCGGCCAGGCGCGCGATCCGGGCCGGCGCCGTCGCCAGGGTGTCGTGCCCGGCCACGGTCACGCGGCCCGAGAAGCGCCCGCCGTGGAAGTGGGGCACCAGGCCGCACAGCGCGCGCAGCAGCGTCGACTTCCCCTCGCCCGAGGGTCCCTCGAGCAGCAGCACCTCGCCCGCGGCGAGCTCGAGGTCGACCCCGTCCAGGGCCGGGGCGTCCGCGCCGCCGTAGGTGAAGGAGAGGCCCTCGGCCGACGCCGCGGTCACGGCAGCCTCCGTAGGGCCAGGGCTGCGCCGCCGAGCGCGGCGAGCAGCGCCGCCGCCACGGCGACCGCGCCAGGCGCCAGGACCGGGTCGAGGGTGGGGTAGTAGTCGTACGGCGCCAGGCCGAGCGCGAGCGCCGCGGCCGCCACGACGGCCAGGGTGGCGCCGAGGACGAGCACGACCCGCTCGGCCGGCCCGTAGCGGCGCTCGGGCAGGCGGGTGCGCGGCCCGGAGCCGTAGCCGCGCGCGGCCATGGCCTCGGCGACGTCGAGGCCGCGCTCCAGGCTCGAGCCGAGCAGGGGCAGCGCGAGCGGCGCCGCGCGCCGCGCCCGGGCGCCCCAGCCGCCGGACGCGAGGTCGACCCCGCGCAGCCGGGCGGTCTCGGCGATCGCGTGGGCGTCGCGCTCCAGGGTGGGGATCAGGCGCGCCGCGAGCGCGCAGGTCAGGGCCGAGCGCGGCGCCACCCGGGCCACCTGGGCCTGCAGGCGGTCGGCGTCCATGTGGGCGAGGACGGCGCCGACCAGCACGGCCACGGCGAACAGGCGCACGCCGATGGCCAGCCCGTAGGCGATCTCCTCCATCGTGATCTCGAGGTCGATGACCGGCACGTCGGGCCCCTGCCAGATGATCAGGTCCCCCTCGGCGGAGACGAAGGGGTTCATCAGGGCCAGGCTCAGCCCGCTGACCAGGCCGCCGAGGATGAAGAGGCGCCCCACCCGCCCGGGGGCTGCCAGCAGCAGGACGACCGCCCCGAGGGCCGCGGCGCCCAGCACCAGGGGGTGGTCGTCGGCGAACGCGATCACGACCGCGGCGACGCCCAGCAGCACCAGGGGCCCGGGCGCGCGCCGGCCGGCGGTCACGGGCCCGACCTCCCGCCGGCCTGCAGCGGCCGGCCGCGGCCGTCGAAGGCCTCGGCGTAGCGCAGCCGCAGCACCGAGGGGTCTTCGGCGATGGTGCGCGCGGCCGCCCGCGCCGCGCCGGCGTCGAGGCCGGCGACGGCCAGCAGCACGCCGTCGTCGGGGGACAGCCCGGTGGGGACGGCGGCGGCCACGGCGCGCGCCCCGGGCACCGGGCGCCGCTCGCTCGCGTCGGCGCCGAACGCAGTCACGCGCCCGCCCTCGATGGCGACCGTCAGCCCCGCGGCGTCCGGGTCGGCCAGCGCGCGCCGCCAGGCCTGGTCGCGGCGAACCAGGTCGACGCTCGCCCCGACCATCACCCGCCAGGGGGATGCGCCGGTTGTAAGTTTGGCGCCCTCGGCCGCCAGCGCGGAGGCGAGGGGCGGGTCCGCCCTGACGCGGTGGCGCTCGCCGCCGGCCGCGAAGGGCGCCGGCCACTGGCCCACGACGGCCGGGACGTCGATCAGGGCGCCCCAGGCGCGGTAGTCCCA
>DATLLV010000131.1:0-4993 GCA_035537655.1 Miltoncostaeaceae bacterium | reverse complement strand
GTTCGATGATCGTCGCCGTCCACGTGCCCCGCCTCCCGCTGCTCGTGGCCCTGCTCCGGGCGCGGAAGCCGCTCGATGCGCCGGTGGCGCTGGGGCCGGCCCCGGGGGCGCCCCAGGTGATCGGGCTCTGCACGCCGGCGGCGGAGGAGCAGGGGGTCCGCCCCGGCCTGCGGGTGGGCGAGGCGCTCGCGCGCTGCCCGCGGCTGGACCTGGTGGTCCCCGACCCCGACGCCGCGGCAGAGGCGCTCGAGCGGATCCTCGAGCGGCTCGAGGACGACGGGTTCGCGGTCGAGCCGATCGGCCCAGACGGGGCGGCGTTCGACGCCCGGGGCACGCTGCGCATGCACGGGGGCATGCCCGCGGTGCTGCGCCGGGTGCGCGCCGCCCTCCCGGTGGGAGCCGACGGCCGCGTGGGGGCGGCGCCCTCGCTGTTCGCCGCCCTCCAGGCCGCGCGCGAGGCGCCGCGGGGCGGGCCGCTGGTGGTCGAGGCCGGCGGGGTCGCGGAGTTCCTGGGCCCGCTGCCGGTCGACCGGCTGCCGCTGGCGCCCGACCTGGTGACCGCGCTCCAGGACCTGGGGCTCCGCACGATGGGCCAGGTGGCCGACCTGCCGCCGGCGGCCGCCCTCGACCGGCTGGGGTTCCCGGGCCTGCGCGCGTGGCGCCTGGCGCGCGGCGAGCCGGGGCGCGAGCCGCGGCCGCGCCGCCCGCCGGTGCCGCTGCGCGCGGCCTTCGCCTTCCCCGAGCCGGTGGGGTCGCTGCCGGCGCTCGAGGCCGCCGCCCGGCTGCTGCTGGGCGAGCTCGCGGGGGCCGCCCGCGGCCGCGGCGCCGCCCTCCGGGCGCTGGCACTGCGCGCGCGGCTGGCCGACGGCGGGTCGTGGACGCGCGACGTCGCGCTGCGCGAGGCGACCGCCGACCCCGACCGGCTGGCCCTGGCCGCGCTGTCTCACCTGGCCGCGGTCACCGGCCCGGTGACCGACCTCTGGATCGGGGGCGACGCCTCGGGGCGGGCCGCGGGGCACCAGCTCACCGCGATCCCCTCGCCCGGCGAGGAGCGGCGGTCGCGGGCCCGCGAAGCGGTGCGCCAGGTGCGCTCCGCGCAGGGGCCGGAGGCGATGCTGCGGGCCGTTGAGCTCGAGCCCTGGTCGCGCCTGCCCGAGCGGCGCTGGGCGCTGACCCCCTACGAGCCGTGAGCCTGCGGGCGCTGGGGGCGCCCCGCCCCGTGGATGTCGACGCCGGGCCCGGCGGGACCCCGCGCGCGGTCGTGCTGCGCGGGCGCCGGCGCGCGGTGGCCGCGGTGCGCGACGAGTGGCTGGTCCAGGACCGCTGGTGGACCGACCGCCCGGTGGAGCGCCATTACTTCGAGCTGGTCCTCGACCCGGGCCGGGTCGCGGTGGTCTTCCGCGACATCCGCGCCGGGGCCTGGTTCGCCCACCCCTGACACGCCGTCAGGCCGGCGCGACCTCCCGCACCGCCAGCCAGCCGCCGCGCCCGGTCGGGTTGGCGCGGCCGGTCTTCACCAGACGGTAGCCCTCGGGGACCGATGCGGGCTTCGTCCTCCAGGGGCCGATCGTCGCCGCCAGCGGCTGCCGCGGGGCCCGGAAGCGCCCCAGCACCGCCAGCCACCCGCCCCGCCCGATCGGGTTGGTGCGCCCGGTCTTCACCAGCCGGTAGCCGGCCGGGACCCGCTTGGGCTTCGTCTTCCAGGGGCCGATCGTCGGCACCAGCGGCGGCGGGGTCGCCACGCGGCCGCTCGCGTAGCCCTGCACGCCGCGCCCGATCGCCTCGGCGATGCGCTGGCGCACGGCCGGGTCGGCCAGCAGCAGCGCCTCGCTCGGGTTGGTGAGGAAGGCGCCCTCGGTGAGGATCGCCGGCATGACGGTGTGGCGCAGCACGTAGAAGCCCGCGCTCTTCACGCCCCGGTTCGGCAGGCCGAGCGAGGCCACCATCTGCCGCTGCACGGCCACGGCGAGCGCCCGCGACGCCCCGCTGGAGTAGTAGTAGTGGAAGGTCTCGGTGCCGCTCGTCGTGGTGGTGAGGGCGTTGTTGTGGACCGAGACGAACAGGTCCACACCGGCCTCGTTCGCGGTGTCCGTGCGCGCCTTCAGGTCGGCCCGCACCGACGGCCAGGCGCGGTCCCCGCCGCCGATGTCGGTCGTGCGCGTCATGAGCGTGCGCATGCCCATCGCGTTCAGCACCGCCTGGAGCCGGAACCCGACGTCCAGGTTGACGTCCTTCTCGTAGAGCATCGCGCGGCCCTGGGCGTCGGCGCGCGGCGGGAGCCCGGTCGCCGTGGCCGCCGGGATGGAGCCGACGGCGCCGGTGTCCGCGCCTCCGTGGCCGGGGTCGATGGCGACGTACGGCAGGGCCGCCGCCGCGGGACCGGCGCCGGACAGGGCCAGGACCGCGGACAGCGCGAGGAGCCAGGTGCGGCGATGGCGGATGGACGCTCTCCAGGTGCGCGGGGGACGGATCCGGGACGAGCGGGGCGCGATCGTACCCCGGGCCCCGCACCGCGCCCAGCGCCGTGGGTCGGGCCCGGTCGCGCCGGTTCACCTGCGGGTTTCGCCGCCTTCGCCTGCGGACCTCCGCGGTCGGCGGTCTTGCCCGGCCGGCGGCGTGGCTTTAGGGTCGCTCCGGTCATGGACCATCCCATCCGGCTCTCGGTCACCGACGACCTCACGCGGAACCGCCTCACGGTGGCGTTCCGCCTGATCCTGGCGATCCCCCACCTGATCTGGCTCTACCTGTGGGGCATCGCGGTCTTCTTCGCGGTGATCATCAGCTGGTTCGCGACGCTGTTCGCCGGCACGACGCCGCTGGGCCTGCACAACTTCATCGCCCAGTACCTGCGCTACTCGACGCACGTCTTCGGCTACCTGCTGTTCGTGGCCGACCCCTACCCGGGGTTCCTCGGCGACCAGGCCTACGACGCGGACCTGGAGATCGCGCCGCCCGCGCCGCAGAACCGCTGGGTCACGGGCTTCCGGATCATCCTCGGCATCCCCGCGATGATCGTCGCCGGGGTGCTCTGGTACGTCGTCGAGATCGTCTCGATCATCTCCTGGTTCGCGTGCCTGTTCATCGGCGCCATGCCGCTCGGGCTGCGCAACCTCAGCGCCTGGATCCTCCGGTTCAACCAGCAGACCCACGGCTACATGTCGCTGCTGACGGACCGCTACCCCAACTTCGGCACCGACCCGAACGCCTGAGCGACGCGCCGCCGTGGCGCCCGGCACGCGACCGCCGCGCACCCTCGGCGAGCACCTGATCGACGCGCTCGCGCGGCGCGGGGTGCGACACGTGTTCGGGGTGCCCGGCGACTTCATCCTCGGCCTCTTCAGGACCGGGGCGGACCGCGGGATGACGATGGTGAACTCCACCCGCGAGGAGGCGGCCGTCTACGCCGCCGGCGGCTCGCGCGCGAGCGCGGCCTCGGCGCCGCCGCGGTCACCTTCGGGGTGGGCGCTCTGGCCGGCGCCGCGGCGATGGGCGGGGCGAACGCCGGGCGCGTGCCCGTCGTGTTGATCGCCGGGGCGCCGGGGCTGGGCGAGCGCGACGGCCGGCGCCTGCACCACACGCCGGGCGACGACATCGACGCCCCGCGGCGCGCGCTCGCCCAGGTGGTCGGCGAGACGCTGGTGCTCGACGACCTGGGGACCGCGCTCGAGCGGCTCGACGGTGCCCTGGACCGCTGCGTCCACGACGGCCGGCCCCTCTACCTGGAGCTGCCGCGCGACCTGGTCGACGAGCGCCCCGCCGCCCGCCCGCGCCGGCGTGCCCGGCCGCCGCGGGCGGCCAGCCCGAAGCGGGTCGAGGCCGGCGTGGCCGACGTGCGCGAGCGCCCGGCGGCCGCCCGCCGCCCGGTGGTCTGGGCCGGCGCGGGGATCCTGCGGCGCGACCGCGGCGGCGAGGCGATCGCGCTGGCCGAGCGGCTCGGGGCGCCGGTCGTCGAGTCGGTGATGGGCAAGGGGGCAGTCGACGAGACCCACCCGCTGGTGGCGGGCGTCTACTCGGGCGCGTCCTCGGACGCGGCGGTGCGCCGGATGGTCGACGACCTGCTCGACGGCCTGCGCCGGCCCGCCCCGGCGCGGGCCGGCGCCCACGACCGTGCCGAGCGCGTTCGTGCCCCGGCGCTCGCGCGGGGGCCGGCGCGGGACCTGCGACCTCCTCGCCGAGCGCCTCGAGGGGTTCCTGCGGCCGTCCGACATCCTGGTGAGCGACGTCGGCGTGGCCGCCCACCTGCTGATGGACGTTCGCCTGGCGCGGGCCCGCCAGCTGCACATCGCGCGCCTCTACGTGGGCATGGGCTTCGCCGTCCCCGGCGGCCCGGCGCGCGCCTCGCCCGCGGGCGCGGGCGCCCGGTTGTGCTGGTGGGCGACGGCTCCTTCCAGATGACCGGGATGGACCTGTCGACCGCGGTCTCGCACGGGCTCGCGCCGATCGTGCTGGTGCTCGACAACCACGGCTACGGCGCCGAGCGGGCGATCGTGGACGGCCCCTTCAACGACATCGCGCCCTGGGACTACGTCGTCGCGGCCGAGGCCGTCGGCGCCGAGGGGCGACGGGTCGCGACGCCGCAGGAGCTCGACGACGCCCTGGCCGAGGCCCGCCGCGGCACCGGCCGCGCGTGGCTGCTGTGGATCGACCTCGACCCCACGACGCGCCACGGGCGCTGCGCGCGCTGGGCAAGGGGCTCGAGCAGCTCATGCACGCGACCCACTGAGGGCCGCCGCGCGCCTAGCCCTCGCCGGCCCCCGGCCGCCGGGGCACCACGATGGTCGGCGTGAAGACCTGCACGAGGACGTCGTCCTGGTCGCGGGTCTCGATGCGGACCACCACCATCCCGAGCTCCGGGCGCGAGCGCGAGGGCCGCACCTCGACGATCTCCGCCTCCACGCGCAGCACCGAGCCGGGCCGGGTGGGCGCCGGCCACGAGAGCTCGCCGCCCGCGCCGATGATGCCCCCGGCGATCGGCATGGACCTGACCAGCAGG
>DATLLV010000130.1:0-3482 GCA_035537655.1 Miltoncostaeaceae bacterium | reverse complement strand
TGCGGCACCCCGGCGGCGCCTCGATCCGGCGCTCCCTGGTGGTCGGCGACGCGCTCCTGACGGTGTCCGACGCGGGGATCATGGCGAGCGACCTCCGCACGCTCGCCCCGCGGGGCTACGCCGCCTTCGGCTGACGCGGCGCGCCCACGCCCTGGGCGAAGCGGAAGACCATGTCCGGGTCGTAGCGCCGCTTGACCTCGAGCAGCCGGGGGTAGTTGCGCCCGTAGTACGCGGCCCGCCACGAGCGCAGGTCGGGGTCGATGTAGTTCTGGTAGGCGAGCCCGGACGCGTAGGGCGCCATCGCGCGGTGGAAGGCGCGGATCCAGGCCACGCTCGCGTCCTCGCCCGAGGGGTCGTCCCAGTAGACGACGTACTGCATCGAGAAGAGGTTGTCCCGGTGCACGAAGGCCGTGGCGTCCGGGGCCGGGCGGTTGAGCGCGCCGCCGTACGAGTCGAGCAGGATCTCGCCGAGCCCGAGCGCGCTGTCGGCCTGGCGGCGGTCGATGAAGTCGCGGATGACCGCCCCGGCGGCGGCGGGCATCGGGGTGTCCACGTACTGGGACTTGCCCCAGAAGTTCCGGCGTGGCACGTCGCCGTCGGGGTTCTCCGTCTGGCGCGCGCACTGCGCCGCGGCGTACTGGGTGCACTGGGCCCAGAACGAGATCGCCTCGGCGTAGTTCTTCGTCCCCGTCGTCATCGAGACCGGGGGGACCGCCGAGGTCAGCGGCGCGATCGCCGCCGGGATGGCGCTCACGGGGCCGAAGATCTGGCCCGACACGCGCAGGCTCGGCACCGTCGTGCCGGTCTGGATGGAGCAGATCGAGAAGAGGTCGTCCGGCGCGGGCGGCGCCCAGGCCTGCCAGGCCTGCACGAGGTCCACCACCTGGCTCCAGTCGTAGGTGAGCACGAACGTGGAGGCCGGGTCGGTGGGGAACGTGCGCATCAGGAACGCCGTGACCACGCCGAAGTTGCCTCCTCCGCCGCCGCGGCAGGCCCAGTAGAGGTCCTCGTCGCGGCGGCGGTCGACCGTGCGGGCGCGCCCGTCGGCGGTGACGATCCGCAGCGCCAGGACGTTGTCCGAGGTGGTGCCCCAGCGCCGCCCGACGAACCCGACCCCGCCTCCGAGCGCCAGCCCGGCGATGCCGACCGTCGGGCAGGTGCCCGCCGGGATCGTCTGGCCGACGGACGCCAGCGCCGTGTAGACCTCGCTCAGCTCCGAGCCGGCGCCGATGGCGGCCCGCCGCTCGCGCGGCCGGGCGCCGGTGCCGCGGATGCCGGTCACGTCCAGCAGGACGCCGCCGCGCGGGTTCGAGTAGCCGCCGTAGGAGTGGCCGCCCGACCGCGCCGCCAGGCGCACCCCGGTGCGGGCCGACCACCGCACCGTCGTCTGCACGTCGCGCTCGTCCAGCGCGTAGACCACGGCCAGCGGCAGCGAGCCGTCGAAGCGGCTGTTGTAGAGCTGGGCCGCGATCGCCAGGCCGGACGGGTCGGACGCCGTGACCACCGGCCCCCGGACCAGCGCCGCAAGGCGCCGCAGCTCCCGCGCCTCGCGGTCGGCCCGGCGGGCGGCGCCCCGCGTCCACGCCGGCAGGCCCGCGACCACGGCCGCCGCGGCGGCGCCCTCGGCGAGCAGGCGGCGGCGGGTGAGGGCGCGTGAGCTCATGGGGCCGCCGCCCGGCCGGGTGTCGCCGGTCGACACCGGGGGTCGCTGGCCCGAGCGGCCCGACCAGCGCACTCTGGTGGCTTGTCGCGAAACCAAGGACGGCGGTGCTTCCGGGCCCTCGCCGCGCTCGCACTCGTGGCCGCTCTCGCGGCCGGGGCCACGACTGCCCTCGGCGGTCCGGGGCCGCGTCCCCCGGCGCCCCATACCCGCATCGATCCGGCGCACCCATCGACACCCGAGAAGTCGGCCGACCATTCCCGGCGATCTCGACGGGTCGGGCACCTGAGCCCGGTCACGACGACAGGCGCACCACGCGCATCGGCACCGCCCCCCGGGGGCGCAGCGTGATCTGGGGCGCCAGGCCCAGGGGCGCGCCGGCGACCTCCTGCAAGCGCGCGCGGCGGGCGATCACGGCGAGCACGAGCGTGCCCTCGACCATCGCGAAGGTCGCGCCGATGCACTTGCGCGTGCCGGCGCCGAAGGGCAGGTACGAGTAGCGGTGCGGCGGCGCCCCGCCGCCGTCCAGCCAGCGGCCCGGGTCGAAGCGGTCCGGCTCGGGCCAGAACCGCGGGTCGCGGTGCAGGAGGTACGGCGGCGTCATCACCAGGGTGCCCTCGGCCACCGTGTAGTCGCCGAGCCGGAAGGCCTCGACGCATCGGCGCGCGATCATCCATGCCGGCGGGTAGAGGCGCATCGCCTCCTGGAGGACCGCCTCCGCGAACGGCAGCCGCGCCACGTCGTCGAGCCCCGGCAGGTCCGCGTCCAGCGCCAGCGCCTCGGCGCGGAGCCGCTCGCCGGCCTCGGGGTGGCGGGAGAGCAGGTGCCAGGAGAACGTGAGCGCGTTGGCGGTGGTCTCGAGGCCGGCGGCGAAGAGCGTCATGACCTCGTGCCGCACCTCCTCGTCGGTCATGCCGCCGCCGTCGTCGGCGTCCTGGGCCGCCAGGAGCATCGAGAGCAGGTCACCCCGGTCGCGGCCGTCGGCGCGGCGCTCGGCGATCACCCGGTCCACGATCCGCTCGAGGTCGGCCCTGGCGGCGGCGAAGCGCCGGACCGTGCGCGTCGGGAGGCGCATCCGCACGCCGGCGAACGGCAGCACCAGCAGGTCGAAGGCGCGGAAGACGTCGACGAGCGCCTCCTGCACCCGCTCGAAGTCCTCGCCCACCTCGGCGCCGAAGAGGGCCTCCCCCACCACGCCCATGGTCAGGGCGCTCATCTCGGCGAAGACGTCGACGACCGCGCCGTCGGCCCAGCCGTCGGCGGCCTCCGCAGCGCGCCGCGACATGACCCGCGCGTAGCCGTCGAGGCGCTCCCGGTGGAACGCCGGCTGGATGAGGCGCCGCTGGCGGCGGTGGTGCTCGCCCTCGGCCGTCAGGAGCCCGTCGCCCAGCAGGACGCGCGCGCCCTCGAGGATCCGGCCCTTACGCAGCCGGGCCGCGTGGGTGGTGAAGACCTCCCCCACGAGGTCGGGCTCGGTCACGAGCAGCATCTCCAGCGGGCCCATGCGGAAGCCCACGACCGGCCCGTACTCGTCCCGCAGGCCCGCGAACATGCCCAGCGGATCGCGGCGGCGCGCGCCGATGAGGCGCAGGGAGCCGCGCCGGCCGGGGCCGGGCGGCTCGAGGGTCGGACGGTCGGCCGCGGCGGTCGCCATCGGCGGCCATCATCCGCCGGGCGGGGCCTCCGGGTCCAGGCCCTGAGGGCCGGTGCTCAGCGGCTCGCGCCGCGAGACGAGCCGCGATGTGTGCGGCGCGTAAGGGTTCGATGAGGTCCAGTACCCCGGACCGTCCCCGGGGTCTATCCCTCCGGGCAACCGCACGCA
>DATLLV010000129.1:0-9951 GCA_035537655.1 Miltoncostaeaceae bacterium | reverse complement strand
GGACGGGCCCGGTGCTAGGCTGGCCGCATCCAGGGGAGCTGCCGTGGGCGGCTGAGAGGAGGCGATCCGGCCTCGACCCTTGACCTGATCTGGGTAATGCCAGCGAAGGGAGGCCGCGGGAAGATGTCGGAGCTGGCGCTCATCGAGCGCATCGCCGCGCGCGCGCGCCGGCGGGCCGGCACGGAGCTGGGCATCGGCGACGACGCCGCGCTGCTGAGCGTGGGCGGGATCGCCGTGGTGACCCAGGACCTGCTGGTCGAGGGCGTCCACTTCGACCGCGCCACGTCCTCGGCGCGGGACCTGGGCCACAAGGCCCTCGCGGTCAACCTCTCCGACCTGGCCGCGATGGCGGCCGAGCCCGTCGCGGCGTTCGTGGGCCTCTGCCTGCCGCCGGGCGTGCCGGCCGGCGACGTCGACGAGCTCTACGCGGGGATGGAGGCGCTCGCCGAGCGCCACGGCCTGACCGTCGCCGGGGGCGACCTCAGCTCCGGCCCGGCGCTGGTGCTGGCCGTGACGGCCGTCGGCCGCGAGTCGCCCGGCCTGCCGGCGCCGCTGCGCTCGGGGGGCCGGCCCGGCGACGTCCTCTGCGTCACCGGCGCGCTCGGCGCCTCGGCGGCCGGCCTGCTGCTGCTGGAGCGGCCGGAGCTGGCCGCCGCCGTGCCCGCCGCGGTCGCCGGGCGCCTGCGGGCGGCGCACCTGCGGCCCGAGCCGCGGCTCGAGGCGGGCCGGGCGCTGGCGCGGGCCGGGGCGGCGGCGATGATGGACGTCTCCGACGGCATCGCCCTCGACGCGGGCCGCATGGCTGCCGCCAGCGGCCTGCGCGCCGTGCTCGAGCTCGACGCCCTGCCGATGGCCGAGGGCGTCGCCGAGGTCGCGGCCGCGGCGGGCCGGGACCCGCGCGGCCTGGCGGCGGGCGGTGGCGAGGACTACGAGCTGCTGGCGGCGCTCGCCCCGGCCGACGTCGGCACGGCCCGCCGCGTCGCCTCCTGCCCGCTGACGCCCGTGGGCCGCCTGGAGGAGGGCCCCCCCGGCCTGGTCGCGCTCGACGCCGGCGGCGCGGCCGTGCCGCTCGAGACCGCGGGCTGGGAGCACGATGTCTGACCGCGCCCCGGCGATCGAGGCCCGCGACCTGCGGCTGGGCTTCGGCGACGTCGCCGTCCTCGACGGCCTGAGCCTGTCGGTCGCGTCCGGCGAGATGGTCGCGCTGGTCGGGCCGTCGGGCTGCGGCAAGAGCACCCTGCTCTCGGCCCTGGCGGGGCTGGTCGCGCCCGACGACGGCGAGGTGCTGATCGACGGACGCGCCGACGCGCCGCGCCTGGGCGCCCTGACGCTGATGCCCCAGGGCGATGCGCTGCTGCCCTGGCGCACGCTGCTCGGCAACGTCGCCCTGGCCCCGCGCCTCGCCGGAGCGGGCCGCGAGGAGGCCGACCGCGCCGCCAGGCGCGCGCTGGCCCGCTTCGGGCTGGGCGGCTTCGAGGACCACTACCCCCACGCCCTGTCGGGCGGCATGCGCCAGCGCGGCGCCCTGGCCCGCACCCTGCTGGCCGGCTCGCGCGCCTGGCTGCTGGACGAGCCCTTCGGCGCCCTCGACGCCCTCACCCGCGCCGACCTGCGCCGCGTGCTGGCGCGGACCTGGGAGACCGAGCGGCCGACGACCCTGCTGGTGACCCACGACCTCGACGAGGCGCTCCTGCTGGCCGACCGGGTGCTCGTGTCCGGCCCGCGGCCGGCCCGGATCGTCGCCGAGGTCGCGGTCGACGTGCGCCGCCCGCGCGAGGAGGGCGACGCGCCGCGACCCGAGCTCGCCGACCTGCGCCGGCACCTGATGGAGTCGCTGCGCGCCGCGGGGGCGGTGGCGTGAGCACCGCCGGCCGAATGCCCGCCGCCGAGGCGGGCGCCGCCCCGGCCCCGGCGCGGCGCGCCGGCTGGGCCTGGCGGCGGCTGCCCCTGCTGCTGCTGCCCCTCCTCGCGCTGGTCGCCTGGCAGCTGGTGGTCTGGCTGGCGGGCCCGCGCGACTGGCTGCTGCCCTCCCCCGCCGACGTCGCCCAGGTGCTGTGGGACGACCGCTCGCGGCTCTGGTACCACGCCCAGGCCACGATCGCCGAGGCCGGCCTGGGGTTCGCGCTCGCGGCGTCGGTGGGCGTGGCCCTGGCGGTCGCGATCGCCGCCTCGCGCGGCGTGGAGGCCGCCGTCTACCCCTGGCTCATCGCCAGCCAGGCGATCCCGATCCTGGCCGTCGCGCCGATCGTCGCGATCTGGCTCGACTACGGCGCCGCCCAGGTGATGGTCGCCTTCGTGGTCGCGTTCTTCCCGGTGGTGGTCACGGGCGTCGACGGCCTGCGCGGCGCCGACCCGGCGCTGTCCCGCGCCGCGCGCACGCTGGGCGCGAGCCGCCTCTGGGCGTTCTGGCGCGTCACCGTGCCCGACGCCATGCCCTCGCTGTTCTCGGGGCTGAAGATGGCCGCCGTCTTCGCGGTGACCGGCGCCGTCGTCGCCGAGTACGTGGGCGCCGACCGCGGGCTGGGCTACCTGTCCGAGTTCTCGACCGCCCAGTTCCGCACCGACGTCAGCTTCGCCGCGATCCTGCTGCTCGCCGTCATCGGCATGGCCTTCTTCGGCATCGTGGGGATCGCCGAGCGCCTCGCCCTGCCTCACCGTCGCCACGCCGCCCGCCCCCCATGGAGGCCCCGATGAGGCTCCGCGCAGTCGCCGTCCTGCTCGCCGCGACCGCCCTGGTCGCCGGCCTCGCCGCCGGCTGCGGCGGCGACGACGAGCCGGCCGCGGGCGAGGGCACCCGGCGGGTCGACCTGATCCTCGACTGGTACCCGAACGCCGACCACGCCGGGATCTACGGGGCGATCGACGAGGGGTACTTCGCCGACGAGGGCCTCGACGTGCGCCCCTCGGTGCCCAGCGACCCGGCGGCCGCGCTGAAGCAGGTCGGCGCCGGCAAGGCGCCCTTCGCCATCTCCTACGAGCCCGAGGTCCTGCTGGCGCGCTCGGCGGGGATCCCGGTGGTGGCCGTCGGCGCCATCGTCCCCCACCCGCTGAACAGCGTGATCGTGCGGACCGACCGCGGCATCGAGCGGCCGAGGGACCTCGAGGGCAAGACCGTGGGCATCGCCGGCGTCCCCTCCGACCGCCCCCTGCTCGACGCGGTCGTGCGCCACGACGGCGGCGATCCGGCGAAGGTGCAAACGAAGAACGTCGGCTTCGACCTGAGCCCGGCGCTCGCGGCCGGGAAGGTGGACGCGGTGATCGGCGCCTACTGGAACATCGAGCTGGTCGAGCTCGAGCGCCGCGGCATCGGGGCGCGCGCCTTCCGGCTGGAGGAGAACGGCGTGCCCGACTACGACGAGCTGGTCGTGGTCACCAGCGACGACGTCGCCCGCGGGCAGCCCGAGCTGGTGCGGTCGTTCCTGCGCGGCCTGCGCCGCGGCCAGGATTGGGCCGCCACCGACCAGGCCGGGGCGGTCGAGCACCTCGTGGACGCGAACAAGGACCTCGACCCGGACATCGTCAAGGAGCAGCTCGACATGACCGCCGACCTCCTCTCGCCCCCCGACGAGCCGACCCTGACGGTCGACCCGGCGGAGTGGACGGCCTTCGCGGCCTGGATGCGCGAGGCCGGCCTGCTGACGAAGCCGCTCGACGCGGCGTCCGCCGTCACCGACCGCTTTGTGCCGGAGGAGCCCTCCTGAGCCACGACGTCCCGGCGCCGGGCTGGGAGGCCGCCCGGCGCGGCGAGCGCTGGGGCCCGCGATCGCTACCATCGCCACCGTGAACATGGGCCGCGCCGAGTTCGAGGACCTCGTGGCCCGGGCGATGGACGAGATCCCCGAGCCCTTCGCGGCGGCGCTCGACGAGGTGGCGGTGGTCGTGGAGGAGCGCGCTCCGCGCCCGCTCTACGGCCTCTACCAGGGCGTGCCGCTGGTCGAGGGGCCGCTGCCCTCGGGCATGCTGCCGGCGCGCATCACCGTCTACATGCACCCGCTGCTCGACCACTTCCGCACCGAGGCCGAGATCGTGCAGCAGGTGCGCATCACGGTGCTGCACGAGCTCGGCCACCACCTCGGCTTCGACGAGCAGAAGCTCGAGGAGCTGGGGTACGGGTGAGCCTGCTGGAGGCCATCGCATCCCGCCGCAGCGTGGGCCGGGTGCTCCCCGACCCGCTGCCGCGCGAGGCCGTCGAGGAGCTGCTGGCGGCGGCCGTCGCGGCGCCCAACCACCACCTCACGGCGCCGTGGCGCTTCGTGGTGCTGGCGGGGCACGCGCGGCGCGAGCTCGGCGAGGCCCACGCCCGCGCGATCGCCCGCGCCAAGCCCGATTTCCCCGCGGAGGGGCTCGCCAAGGAGGCCGCCCGGCTCGAGCGGGCCCCGGTGGTCGTGGCGGCGATCGTGCTGGGGTCGGACGACCCGGTCCAGGCGCGCGAGGACCGCGACTCCGTGGCCGCGGCGATCGAGAACCTGCTGCTCGCCGCGCACGGCGCCGGCCTCGGCGCGATGTGGCGCACCGGCTCGATGGTCGACGAGCCCGAGGTGCGCGACGCGCTCGGCCTGGCGCCGGGCGACGCGGTGGTCGGCTTCGTCTACCTGGGTCGGCCCGCCGGGCCGCCGCCCGACCGCCCGCCGCGGCCGCCCGTGGGCGACGTGGCCGTGTGGCGCGGCTGGTGAGGCCGGGGTAGCCTGATCCCTGGCGCGAAGGGAGGCGTGGGATGGCCGAGACCGTCGCAGACCAGGTCTTCGGGCGGGTGGAGGCGCTGATGGCCGAGGGCTCAGCCGCGTCCCGCGCCGCCGCCATCCGGCGCGTCGCCGACGAGATGGACCGCTCGGTGTCGGCGACCTCCTCGGCCTTCTACGCCGGGGCCCGCAAGGCGCGCGAGGCCGGGACCCCGCCGGAGCCGGCCGCCGCCGAGCCCGAGCCGCAGCGCGCTCCGGCGGGCCGCTCGTCGGGCCGGCGCGACTCCGCCGCCCTCTACGCCGAGATGGCGCCCCTGGTGGAGGCCGGCGCGACCGTCGAGCAGGCGGCGCGGCGCTTCGGCCGCGACGAGGAGCAGGCCGAGGAGATCGCGGCGGGCTTCACGCGCTGGCTGGCGCGCCAGGGCGGAGCCACCGCGCCGGGCCCGGACGACGGCGGCCGGGTGGCGACCCTCGAGGCCGAGGTGCGCGACCTGCGCCGTGAGCTGGAGCGCGCCCAGCGGACGATCGCCCGGGCGCGCGACGTGCTGGACGAGGGCTAGGCCGGGCGCTCCGGGGCCTTCTCGAGCCCCGAGATGGACAGGCTGCCCTCGCCCCCGTAGCGACGGTTGAGGTTGATGATGACCGCCGTCATCCCCTCGAGGATGAGGGCGTTCGCCAGCGGGCCCGCGTCGAGGGCCCGCGTTCCCGGGATCGCCTTCGTGAGCTCGATCACGGCCTCGCGCGCCTCGCGGCTCTTGCCGCAGACCAGGACGTCGGCGTCGAGGTGGTGACGCGCCTGCAGCCCGGCGGCGGGGAGGTTGTTGAAGGCGACGACGACCTTCGCCTCTGGGGCGAGCTCCTGGATGCGGGCGCCGGCCGAGCCGCCGGGCAGGTCCTGCTCGGCGATCGCGCCGCTCTTGCCGAAGCGCAGGGCGTTGACCACCGAGACGACCACCTTGCCGGCCAGGGCCTCGGCCATCGGAGGGATGGTGCTCTCGACGCCCTCCCAGGGGATCGACACGACCGCCAGATCGCCCTCCTCGGCCGCGTTGACGTTCTCGTGCGGCCTGAAGATGCCCTCCGGCAGCGCCTCGGCCAGGCTCGCGCACGCCGCGTCGGCGCGCTCCTGGCTTCGTGATCCCGCGATGATCTCGTGGCCCGCGGCGGCGAAGTTGATGGCGAGGCCGAGCCCGAGGTCACCGGTGCAGCCGAAGATGGCGATCTTCATCCGTCGTCTCCTTGTGTTTCGGTCAGTCGCCCGCCCGTCGCCGGGCGGCGTCGAGGGTGTTGGCGAGCAGGTAGGCGATGGTCATGGGGCCGACGCCGCCCGGGACCGGCGTGAGCCACCCCGCGACCTCGGCCGCCTCGGCCCCGGCGACGTCGCCGACGAGCCCCTCGTCGGTCCGGTTGATGCCGACGTCGATGACGGCCGCGCCCGGCTTGATCCAGTCGCCGCGGATCATCTCCGGCCGCCCCACCGCGGCCACGAGCACGTCGGCCCGCCGGCAGAGGGCGGGAAGGTCGCGGGTGCGCGAGTGGGCGACCGTGACCGTCGCGCTCCGCGAGGTCAGCAGCAGGGCCACGGGCTTCCCCACGATCAGGCTGCGGCCCACCACGACCGCCTCGGCGCCCTCGAGCTGCACGCCGGCGCGGTCAAGCAGCCACATGATCCCGGCGGGCGTGCACGGCACCGAGCCGGGCTCCCCCCGGATGAGCCGGCCCAGGTTGATCGGCGAGAAGCCGTCGACGTCCTTGTCCGGGTGGATGCGGTTGGCGATCGCCACCTCGGAGATCTGGTCGGGCACCGGTAGCTGGACCAGCATGCCGTCGACCGACTCGTCGGCGTTGAGCTCGTCGATCAGCGTGTCGAGCTCGTCCTGGGTCGTGGCCTCGGGCAGGACGACGCGCCGCGAGATCATCCCCGCCTCGTCGGCGGCCTTCGCCTTGCCCGCCTGGTAGATCTCGGACGCCGGGTCGTCGCCCACCTGCACGCCCACCAGGCCCGGCGCGCGGCCGTGGCGCTCGCGGAAGGCGGCCACGCCCTGGGCCACCTCGGCGCGCAGCTCGGCGGCGGCGGCCCGCCCGTCGATGATCGTCGCGGCCATCAGGACACCTTTCTCATGGGGGCGGCGCCGGCCATCAGGCGGCGCTCGGCGCCGTCCTGGGCGAACCGCACCCGCACGAGCTCGCCGCCGCTCTCGATCGCCGTCACCACGCCCTCGCCGAACGTCGCGTGCAGGACGTTGTCCCCGGTGGCGAGCGAGGGGCGCGCCGCGGGCGGGCCGGCGGCGCCGGCGCCGAAGGACGGGGTCGCCCGCCGGGCGCCGGGCGGCTCGGCCAGGGAGTCGGGCGGGACCTCGCCGAGGAAGCGCGAGGGCAGCCGGTAGTCGCGGCCGCCGTGCATCGCCCGGCTCTCGGCGTGGGTGAGCACCAGCGTGCGGCGCGCCCGCGTGAGGCCGACGTAGAAGAGGCGCCGCTCCTCCTCCAGCGCCTCGGGCGTGTCCGAGCGCACGTGCGGGAAGAGCCCCTCCTCCAGGCCGGTGATCAGCACGGTGTCGAACTCAAGGCCCTTCGCGTTGTGGATGGTCATGAGCGTGACCGCGCCGGCCGACTCGTCGACCAGGTCGGCGTCCGCCTGGAGGGCCACGCCCTCCAGGAACCCGGCAAGGGTGACCTCCTCCCCGCCGGCCTCGTACTCGGCGGCGACGCGCACCATCTCGTCGAGGTTCTCGACCCGGCCCTGGGCCTCGAAGGTGCCCTCCCGCACCAGGGCGTCGCGCATCCCCGATCGCTCCAGCACCAGCTCGATCAGCCGGTCGAGCGGCATCCCCGCCTCCGCCCCCGTGCGCACGTCGCCGATCAGGCCGGCGACCTCGGCGATGGCGGCGCGCTGGTTGGGCGGCAGGCCGGGGGCCTCGTCGGCGAACGGCAGCGCCTCGCCCACCGGGATGTCCCGCGCCGCGGCGAAGGCCTCGAGCTTGCCGATCGCCCCGGGGCCCACGCCGCGCCTGGGCGCCCCCATCATGCGGGCCAGGCTCACCGCGTCGGCCGGGTTGGCGGCCACCCGCAGGTAGGCGAGCAGGTCGCGGATCTCGGCGCGCTCGTAGAAGCGCGGGCCGCCCACCACCACGTAGGGGACCGAGCGCCGCACGAGCTGGTCCTCGATCGCCCGGCTCTGGGCGTTGGTGCGGTAGAAGACCGCGATCTCGGAGAGGCTCAGGCCCCGGCCCAGGCCGCGGTCGATCTCCGAGGCCACGACGCGCGCCTCCTCGTGCTCGTCGCGGCACGACATCGCCAGGATCGGGTCGCCCTCGCCGATCGCGGTCCAGAGGCGCTTGGGGTGGCGGTGCGGGTTGTGCGACACGACCGCGTTGGCCGCCCGCAGGATCACCCCGGTCGAGCGGTAGTTCTGCTCCAGCGCCACCACGTGGGCGTCCGGGTAGTCGCGCTCGAAGTCGAGGATGTTGCGCACGTCGGCGCCGCGCCAGGAGTAGATGCCCTGGTCGTCGTCGCCGACGGCCACCACGTTGCGCTGCGGCTCGCCGAGCGCGCGCACCAGCCGGTACTGGGCGTGGTTCGTGTCCTGGTACTCGTCCACCAGCACGTGCTGGAAGCGGGTCTGCCAGCGCTCGCGCACCGCCGCGTTCGACTCCAGCAGCTGGGCGGTGATCATCAGCAGGTCGTCGAAGTCCATGGCCCCGTTGGCGCGCAGGGCGTCCTGGTAGCGGCGGAAGGCGCGGACGACGATCTCGTCCTGGAACGACGCCGCGCGCAGGTCGTCGGGCCCCTCGAGGCGACTCTTGGCGTCGGAGATCCGGGCCTGGACCATCTTGGGCGAGATGCGCTTGGGGTCGACCTCGTCCTCCACCAGGCCGCGCCGGATCAGGCGCAACTGGTCGTCGGCGTCGTAGATCGAGAAGTCGCGCCGGTAGCCGGCCTCCTCGGCCTCACGGCGGAGGATGCGGACGCAGGCCGAGTGGAAGGTGCTGGCCCAGATCGCGCGGGCGCGCGGGCCCACCAGGCGGCCGATGCGGTCGCGCATCTCCCCCGCCGCCTTGTTCGTGAAGGTGATCGCGAGGATCGCGTGCGGATCGACGCCCCCGTCGCCGATCAGGCGGGCCACCCGGTGCGTGAGGACGCGCGTCTTGCCGCTGCCGGCGCCGGCCAGGACGAGGAGCGGCCCGTCGCCGTGGAGGACGGCCTCGCGCTGCGGTGGATTGAGGCCGTCGAGCAGGTCCGTCACCGTTACGAATCCTACCCGAGGTGTCCGACGGGCCCTGGCGGTACGCTTCGTCCGTGGTCGCCGACTTCGCGCTCCTGCCGCCGCCGGCGCGCCTGCTGGAGGGCCGCCGCGGCCTGGTGACCGGCGGCAGCTCGGGGATCGGCGCCGGCGTCGCCCTCGAGCTCGCCGCCAACGGCGCCGCGGTGGCGATCGCCTACCACTCGGGCGGCGAGGCGGCCGAGGAGATGGCCGGCGCGGTGCGCGCGGCCGGCGGGCGGGCGATGGCGCTGCCCATCGACGTGGGCGACGAGGAGCGGGTGCGGCGCGGTCTCGCGGAGGCGGCCGACGCGCTCGGCGGCCTGGACCTGGTGGTGAGCAACGCGGGCGTCCAGCAACCGCACCTCGTGGTCGACATGAGCCTCGAGGACTGGGAGCTGGTGACGAGGGTCAACCTCACCGGGACGTTTCTGGTCTGCCGCGAGGCGGCCCGGGCCATGCTGGCCGGCGGGCGGGGCGGCGCGATCGTCGTGGTCACCAGCGTCCACGACCGCATGCCATGGGAGCGGTTCGCCCACTACGCGGCCTCGAAGGGCGGCGCCAAGCTGTTCGTCGAGTCGCTCGCGAAGGAGCTGGCGCCCGAGGGGATCCGCGTGAACGCCGTCGCCCCCGGGGCGATCGCCACCCCCATCAACGCCGACATCCACCAGGACGAGGAGGCTCGAGGCCGGGTCGAGGCCCAGATCCCGATGGGCAGGATGGGGCGCGTGGACGAGGTCGCCCCCGCCGTGGCCTGGCTGGCGTCCGACCGCGCGTCCTACATCACCGGTGCGACCCTGCTGGTCGATGGCGGGATGACCCTCTATCCGCCCGGGTCCGGCTGAGCCCCAGGCGCCGGCGCACCGCGGCCCGGGAGCTAGATCCCCGACCCCGGGTTCAGGCCGAGGATGGAGGCGATCTCCTCCTGGACGGTGGGGAGGCAGTCGTCGTCGAAGGGCTTCGGCTCGGGGGTGCGGCCCTCGCGGAGGTCCTTGACCTCGCGCTCGAGCTCGC
>DATLLV010000128.1:0-3964 GCA_035537655.1 Miltoncostaeaceae bacterium | reverse complement strand
AGGGCCGCCGGTGCCTGGCACGCGGCCCTCGCCGGGGGTATCATCCGCTCGCCCTGAGGCGTGACGCCCGGCATCCCGAATTCCCGGGAGTTGGAGCAAGCGCAGGAGGGAGTATCGCCGTGGACATCGCGCGCACGGTCGTGGATCTGCGCCGCTCGGTCGCCGCGCTGCGCGCGGAGGGCCGGCGCATCGCGCTGGTGCCGACGATGGGCGCTTTGCACGAGGGGCACCTCTCCCTCGTCGAGCTCGCCGGCCGCGACGGCCACGCGGTCGTCGTGACGCTGTTCGTCAACCCGGCCCAGTTCGGCGCGGGCGAGGACCTCACGCGCTACCCGCGCGACGAGGAGCGCGACGCCGCCCTGGCCGCCGAGCGTGGCGCCGTCCTGCTGTTCGCGCCGGACGCCGACGACGTCTACCCGCCCGGCTTCGCCACGACCGTGACCGTGGACGGCCCCAGCCAGGGCCTGGAGGGCGCGGCGCGCCCCGAGCATTTCGCCGGCGTCGCCACCGTGGTCGCCAAGCTGCTGCTGGCGGCCCGCCCCGACCGGGCCGTCTTCGGCCAGAAGGACGCCCAGCAGGTCGCGGTCGTCCGCCGCCTGATGCGCGACCTGCACCTGGACGACGTCGAGCTGGTGGTCGGCCCGACCGTCCGCGAGGCCGACGGGCTGGCGATGAGCAGCCGCAACGCCTACCTCGACCCGGACGACCGCGCCGCCGCCGCGGTCCTCTACCGCGGGCTCTCGGCCGCCGCCGGGCTGGCCTCGGCCGGCGAGCGCGACGCGGCGGCCGTCGAGGCCGCGGCCCGCGCCGTCATCGAGGCCGAGCCGCGCTGCGCGCTGGAGTACGCAGCGGTGGTCGACCCCGAGACGTTCCGACGCCTGGGGGCTCTGGACGGGCCCGCGGTGCTGGCCGTCGCGGCCGGCCTAGGCCCGACCCGCCTCATCGACAACATCCCGCTCCCCACCCCGACCCGGAGGGCCGACGTGCCGCCCCTGAACCGCACCATGCTCAAGAGCAAGATCCACCGAGCGACGGTCACCGACGCGAACCTGAACTACGTCGGGAGCATCACGGTCGACCGCGACCTGCTCGAGGCGGCGAACGTCCGGCCCTACGAGCAGGTCGAGGTCCTGAACATCAACACCGGCGCCCGCTTCACCACCTATGCCATCGAGGGCCCGCGGGGCGGGGGCGACATCTGCCTGAACGGGGCCGCCGCGCGGCTGGCGCAGCCCGGCGACCTCGTGATCGTGCTGACCTACGCGCTCTTCGACGAGGCCGACCTCGACGGCTACGAGCCGATGGTGGTCCACGTCGACGCCGCCAACCGGCAGGTCGACGCGCCGCCCGTGACGACGCCCTTCGACGGCGTTCCGGCGACCTGGGAGGCCTGACATGGGCACCGCCCTCACCGCCCCCGAGCTCCGCGCCCGCAAGGGCGGCCGGCGCATCGCGATGCTGACCGCGTACGACTACCCCACCGCGCTCGCGCTCGACCAGGGCGGGCTGGACGTCCTGCTCGTCGGCGACAGCCTCGGCGAGGTGGAGCTCGGCTACGACACCACCCGGGCCGTCAGCCTGGGGATGATGACCCACCACCTGCGCGCCGTCCGCAACGGCGCCCGGCAGACGCACGTCTGCGCCGACATGCCGGCCGGCACCTACCGGACGCCCGAGGAGGCGGTCGCCTCGGCGCGCGCGCTGATGGCGGCGGGGGCCGACTCGGTGAAGCTGGAGGGCGGCCTGGTCGAGCAGGTGGCGGCGATCGTCGCCGACGGCATCCCGGTAATGGGCCACGTGGGCCTGCTCCCCCAGACGGCGACCGCCTACCGGCGCCAGGGGACGACGCCCGACGAGGCCGACCGCATCGCCGCCGAGGCGCGCGCCCTCGACGCCGCCGGTTGCTACGCGGTGGTGATCGAGGCCGTGCCGGCCGAGCTCGCCGAGCGGATCACCGCCGAGGTCGCCTGCCCGACGATCGGCATCGCGGCCGGGCCGGAGTGCGACGGCCAGGTGCTGGTCTCCACCGACCTCATCGGCCAGGTGCCGAACCCGCCGCGCTTCGTGAAGCCCAAGGCGAACGTCTACGGGGCGGTCGTGCGCGCCGCCCGCGAGTTCGCCGACGAGGTGCGCGCGGCCGGGGCGGACGAGCTGCACAGGACGGCCGTCTGAGCCGGGTCATGAGCGACGACGAGCGGCGCCGGTTCATGTCCGAGGGGACGCGGACCGGCAAGCTCGCCACCGTCCGAGCCGACGGGGCGCCGCACGTCGCCCCGATCTGGTTCGTGCTGGACGGCGACGACGTCGTCCTCATGACCGGCGCCCGCACGCGCAAGGGGCGCAACCTGCGCCGCGACCCGCGGGCGTCGCTGGTGGTCGACGACGAGCGGCCGCCGTTCGCGTGGGCGCGGATCGAGGGCGTCGCCGAGCTGAGCGACGACCTCGGCGAGATGCTGCCCTGGTCGATCCGGATCGCCGGGCGCTACATGGGCGACGACCAGGCCGAGGCCTACGGCCGCCGCAACGCCGTCGCCGGGGAGCTGCTGGTGCGCATCCGGCCCCGGAGGATCGCCTCCGAGGCCGGCGTCGCCGACTAGGGCCGCGGCCCTAGGTCGCGGACGGGTCGAGGTCGTGGGGCCGCGCGATCCTGCGCAGGTCCAGCGCCTCGTCCAGCACCGACTCCTCCACCCCGTGCTCGCGGGCGACCTCGCGCAGCGGGCGCCCGGACGAGGTGGCCTCCTTCACGATCGCGGTCGCGCGGTCGTAGCCGATGTGCGGGTTCAGGGCGGTGGCCATGGCGAGGGTGTTCTCGCCGTGGCCGGTGGCGCCCTCGACGTTCGCCTCGATGCCCGAGACGCAGCGGTCGGCGAAGAGCGTCGACGCGGTGGTGAGCAGGTGGACCGAGCCGAGCAGGTTGCGCGCCATGAGCGGGATGCGCACGTTCAGCTCGAAGTTGCCCTGGGTGCCGGCGACGGTGATGGCGGTGTCGTTGCCGATGACCTGGGCGGCCACCTGCATCACGACCTCCGGGATCACCGGGTTCACCTTGCCCGGCATGATCGACGAGCCCTTCTGGAGCTCGGGCAGGAAGATCTCGCCGAGGCCGCAGCGCGGGCCGCTGCCCATCCAGGCGATGTCGTTGGCGATCTTCGTGAGCGAGACGGCGAGCACCTTGAGGGCGCCCGAGGCCTCGACGAGCGCGTCGCGGGCCCCCTGCGCCTCGAAGGCGTCGGCCGGGGCGCCGATCGGCAGGCCGGTGTCCGCGGTCAGCCGCTCGCGCACGCGCTCCGCGAACTCGCGGTGGGTGTTCAGGCCGGTGCCGGTGGCGGTGCCCCCGAGGGGGATCTGGCCCAGGCGCGGCAGGGTCGCCGCGATCCGCTCACGGCCCAGGCGCACCTGGGCGGCGTAGCCGGCGAACTCCTGGCCCAGCGTGACCGGCACCGCGTCCATCAGGTGCGTGCGCCCGGCCTTCACGACGTCCTTGAACTCCTCCGCCTTCATCTCGAGCGCGGAGCAGAGGTGGTCGAGGGCGGGCAGCAGCCGGCGCGAGATCTCCTCCAGCGCCGCCAGGTGCACGGCCGACGGGAAGACGTCGTTCGAGCTCTGGCCCATGTTCACGTGGTCGTTGGCGTGGGCGTCGTCGCCGGCGAGCGTCGCGATGACCTCGTTGGCGTTCATGTTCGACGAGGTCCCCGATCCGGTCTGGAAGACGTCGACCGGGAACTGGTCGTCGTGCTCGCCCGCCGCCACCGCGTCCGCCGCCGTGGCGATGCGCCCGGCGATCGCCTCGTCCAGCAGCCCGAGCTCGGCGTTGACCCGCGCCGCGGCCCCCTTGATCCGGCCCAGCCAGCGCACCACGGGAAGCGGTACGCGCTCTCCGGACACCGGGAAGTTCTCGACCGCCTTGCGGGTCTCCCCGCCCCAAAGCTCCGCCACCAACGGCCCCCTTCGTCGTTCGGATTCC
>DATLLV010000127.1:0-10177 GCA_035537655.1 Miltoncostaeaceae bacterium | reverse complement strand
ATCGAGGTCCAGCCCGCCGACTCGGAGACCGCCTACCGGGTCTCGATGTTCGGCGACGAGGTCGAGAGCATCACGGAGTACGACCCGCTCACCGGCGAGGTGTACGCCGACCTCCAGCACCTGGGGATCTATCCGGCGACGCACTACGTGACCCCGCCGTCGACGATCGACCGGGCCGTCCGCGAGATCCGCGCCGAGCTCGAGGCCCAGGTCGCGGCGTTCGAGTCGGCGGGCAAGCTGGTGGAGGCCCACCGGCTGCGCCAGCGCACCGAGTACGACATGGAGATGCTGCGGGAGCTGGGCTTCTGCTCGGGGGTCGAGAACTACAGCCGCATCCTCGACGGCCGCCACGCGGGCGAGCCGCCGGACACGCTCCTCGACTTCTTCCCGGACGACTTCGTCTGCTTCATCGACGAATCGCACAACACGATGGGTCAGCTGCGCGGCATGTACGAAGGTGACCGCTCGCGCAAGCTCGCGCTCATCGACGCCGGCTTCCGGCTGCCGTCGGCGCTCGACAACCGGCCCCTGCAGCTGCCGGAGTTCCTCGAGCGCGTGAACCAGGTGATCTTCGTCTCGGCGACCCCGGGCGAGTTCGAGCGGCGCTCGTCGGGCCACGTGGTCGAGCAGATCATCCGGCCCACCGGCCTGGTCGACCCCCAGGTCGAGGTGCGGCCGACGCACCACCAGATCGACGACCTCATCGGCGAGGTCCGCGACCGGGCCGAGCGCGGCGAGCGGGCCCTCGTCACCACCCTGACCAAGCGGATGGCCGAGGACCTGACCGAGTACCTGGTCGAGGCGGGCATCCGGGCCCGCTACCTGCACTCCGAGATCGACACCCTGGAGCGCATCCGCGTGGTCCGGTCGCTCCGGCTCGGCGACTTCGACGTGCTGGTGGGGGTCAACCTGCTCCGCGAGGGCCTCGACCTGCCCGAGGTCACGCTGGTCGCGATCCTCGACGCCGACAAGGAGGGCTTCCTCCGCGGCAACACCTCGCTCATCCAGACGATCGGGCGCGCGGCCCGGAACGTCGCGGGGCGGGTGATCATGTACGCCGACACCGAGACCGAGGCCATGCGCTCGGCCATCGACGAGACCGACCGGCGCCGCGACATCCAGGTCGCCTACAACGAGGCGAACGGCATCACGCCCGAGTCGATCGTGAAGGGCGTCTCCGACATCGTGGAGCTGCTTGGGCTCAACGAGGACGCCCCGACGGCGCCGCGCGCCCGCCGCGGCGAGCCGGACACGCTCGCCGACGTCGACGCCGACGAGCTGGAGCGGATGATCGTCGATCGCGAGCAGGCGATGTTCGCGGCGGCCGAGGAGCTGCGCTTCGAGCTGGCGGCCCGCCTGCGCGACGAGATCGCCGACCTGCGCCAGGAGCAGCTCTCCCGGGCACAGGCCGGGGACGGCGACGGCCCTGGCGGCGGCGCGGCCGCCCCGGCCCCCGAGGGCGCCGCCCGCCGGCGCGGCTCGACGCCCGTCCCGCGGAAGCAGTCGCGCCGCTCGAGCGGCTCGGGGCGCCGGCGGCGATGAGCGACGAGCGCGCCCGCGACGACGTGACCTTCCGGTCGCTCGCGGCGCCGGGCCTCGACGAGGACGACCTCTTCGTCGCCATGCAGGGCCTGCCCATGCCGAGCCCCTTCTGGGGCGAGGGCCGTCCCTGGGCGCGCCCGGACACGGAGACCTGGTGCGAGGAGGCCGAGCGCCGCCGCCGCCACGAGGCCCTGCTGCGCAAGTGGGAGCGGGGGCCGGGGGAGAAGCGGGCCTAGGCCCTCCGGCGCGCCCTGCCAATTGGCCGATGCACCTCGTGCCAATTGGCCGATGCCGCTCCGGCCAATTGGCACGACGGGCGACGGCGCTACCAGGAGTCCCAGCGGACGAAGGTCTCGAGGGGGTTCCTCGGCCCGGGCTTGAAGCCCTCCCCGGTGACGTGGGCGAGGGGGAGCAGGGCGACCTGGGTGACCTCGTCGTACGGGATGCCCAGGACCTCGGCCGCCTCGCGCTCGTGGAAGAGGTGCATGGTGGTCCAGGCCGAGCCGAGGCCGCGGGCCCGGGCGGCGAGCATGAAGCTCCAGACGGCCGGCAGTACCGAGCCGAAGAACGACGCCTGCACGATCGGAGGCCGCCCCTCGGTGCGCCCCTCGTGGCACGGCACGACGTGGACCGGCACATCGGCGATGTGGTCGGCGAGGTGGCCGGCCGAGCGGCCGATGCGCGCGGCCTGGCGGCGCTTGGCGGGGTCCGTCGGCCGGGACGGCGGAGTGCCGAGGATGCCCTCTTCGAGGTAGCGATCCCATCCGCGCCGATACAGCTCGCCGAGCGCGCGGCGCCGCTCGGGGTCGGTGACGACCACGAAGGTCGCGCCCTGGCGGTTGCCGCCGGTCGGTGCCTGCTGGGCCAGGCGCAGGCACTCCTCGATCAGCGCGCGTTCGACCGGGCGCGAGGTGTCGAGCCGTCGCCGCACGCTGCGCGTGGTCGCCAGCAGCTCGTCGGGGGAGAGACCTGGCACCGGCGGATCATGCCAGCACGGCCCTCGTGCTGGCGGACCTCGGCGGCTAGGCCGTGCGCGGGCGCTTGCGGCGCGGGCGGCGCCGCAGGGCGTCCGGCCGGCGCAGGCGGATCAGGGCGGCGGCGTGCATCGCGGCGGCGGCGGCTTCGGCCCCGGCGCGCACGCGGCGGCCCGAGGGCGCGGGCAGCCCCAGGCGGCGGCGCGCCGGCGCGCGCGCGGGCTCCGGCTCCGGGGCGGGCGCGGCCTCCGGAGCGGGCTCCTCGACGGCGGCCGGCCGGCGGGCGGTGGGAAGGACGTCGGCCCGCGCCGGCAGGCGGCGGCCGCCGCCGGTGACGGCCGCGAGGACGGACTCGATCTCGGCGCGGTCGACCTGCTCGCGCTCGAGCAGCACCCCGGCCAGGGCGTCGAGCTCGTCGTGGTGGTCGTCGAGCAGGGCGACGGCGTCCTCGTAGGCCGCGTCGACCATCCGCCGGACCTCCTCGTCGATCGCGAGGCGGGTCTCGCCCGAGATCGGCACCTGGTGGGGCCCGGAGGCCGAGATGATCTGGCCGACCCGGGGCGAGAAGCCCAGCCGCTCCACGGCCTCGTGGGCCATGCGGTTGACCTGCTCCAGGTCGTTGGCGGCCCCGGAGGAGATGAGGCCGAAGCGCGTCTGCTCGGCGGCCCGCCCGGCCATCGCGACGACCATGCGCTCGTGCAGGTGCTGCTGCGAGGTCAGCGCCCGGTCGTTGCTGCCGTAGAGCGCCAGCCCGCCGGCGTCGCCGCGGGACAGGATCGTCACCCGCTGGGCCTTCTGGTGGGTGGGGCAGAGCTCGGCGGCCAGAGCGTGGCCCGCCTCGTGCCAGGCGATCACCTCGAGCTCGCCGTCGCCGATGCGGCGGTCGGCGCGCTGGGGCCCGGCGACGGCGCGCAGCATCCCCTCGTCGAGGTCGGCCGGGAGGATGGTGTCGCGGCCGGCCCGCGCGGCCATGATGGCGGCCTCGTTGACCATGTTGGCGAGGTCGGCGCCGGCGAACCCGGCGGTGACCGACGCGAGCGACTCGAGCGACTCGTCGCGGTCGATCGGCATGCCCTTCGAGTGCAGCCGCAGGATCGCCAGGCGGCCCGCCTCGGCGGGGAGGCCGACCTGCACCCGCCGGTCGAACCGGCCGGGGCGCAGCAGCGCGGGGTCGAGCATGTCCAGGCGGTTGGTGGCCGCGACGACCACGATCCGCTCGCGCTCGTCGAAGCCGTCGAGCTCCACCAGCAACTGGTTGAGGGTCCCCTCGCGCTCGGAGTCGGCGCCGCTCATGCCGGAGCCGCGGGCGCGGCCGATGGCGTCGATCTCGTCGAAGAAGATGATCGCGCCGGTCTCGCTGCGGCGGGCCTGCGCGAAGAGATCGCGCACCCGGGCGGCGCCGACGCCGACGTAGGTGTCCACGAAGTCCGAGCCCGAGAGGGCGAAGAAGGGCACGCTCGACTCGCCCGCGACGGCCTTGGCGAGCAGGGTCTTGCCGGTGCCCGGCGGTCCGTGCAGGGCGACGCCGCGCGGCATGCGCGCGCCCACGCGGCGGAAGCGCTCCGGCTCCTTGAGGAACACGACCACCTCGCGCAGCTCCTCGACCGCCTCGTCACAGCCGGCGACGTCGGCGAAGCGGGTCGCCGGGGGCGCGACCTGGGCGGTGCGGCGGATGCGGCCGTGGCCGCCGGCGGCCGAGCGCCCGCCCGGGCCGACGCCGCGACCGCCCCCGTTGCGCCCCCGGATCAGCAGCATGCCGCCCACGACGAGCAGCGCCACCAGGGCGAACCCCAGCGGCAGCAGCAGCGTCCGCATCGTCCCGCTCAGGCCCGAGCCGGACCCCGACGCGGCCGGCGCCGGGCCCAGCACGGCGACGCCGTCGCGGCGCAGGCGCGCGGCCAGGTCGAAGGCGCCCGGCAGGCGCCCGGCCGTCGTGCCCGCCTTCCCCGCGGCCGCGCCCGGCGTCGTCGCCTGGGCGAAGTCGCGGCCGGGCTGGGGCTTGGGGATCTGCGCGGCGATGACCTTGCCGCCGCGGTCGATGGCGGCCACCCAGTAGCTCGAGGTGTCGACCACCGCGGCGTTGAGGTTGCGCGCGTCGGCCGCCCCGACCAGCTGGCGGTAGGGCACGACCGCCGCGCTCTGGGCGCCGAGCGGCTGGACGACGGCCGCCGGGACCTCGGCGGGCTCGTCCGCGGCGACCGCGGGCGCGGCAAGGGCCAGGGCCGCCACCAGCGCCACGAGCACGGCGAGGAAGGCCGACCGGGTGGAGCGGGCCGCCGCCCCTGGACCGGTCGCGCGGCGGCTCAACGGTATGGGGTCCGGACGCACGTCAACCAACCCAGGTGATAGCACCGTACCGACGGTAGGCGGAAGGCGAGGGTGGACGTATGTACCCGCGTCCAACCCGCTCGACGCGCGTTCGGCCGCGCGCACAGGCGCCGCGGACAGGCGGGGCCGCCGGGCCCCTCGCTACGATCGACCGGTGCCGCCGCCGCCGCCAGCCGACCCCGCCATCCACGTCGTCGGGGCGCGGGAGCACAACCTGCGCGACGTCACGGTGCGCATCCCGCGCGACGAGCTCGTCGTCATCACGGGCCTGTCGGGGAGCGGGAAGTCGAGCCTCGCCTTCGACACGCTCTACGCCGAGGGGCAGCGCCGCTACGTCGAGAGCCTGTCGGCCTACGCGCGCCAGTTCCTGGGCCAGATGGACAAGCCCGACGTGGACCACATCGACGGGCTCTCGCCGGCGATCTCCATCGACCAGAAGACCACCAGCCGCAACCCGCGGTCGACGGTGGCGACCGTCACCGAGGTCTACGACTACCTGCGCCTGCTCTACGCCCGCGTGGGCCAGCCCCACTGCCCGATCTGCGGCCGCCCGATCACGGGGCAGAGCGTCGAGCAGATCGCCGACCAGATCCTGACCCTGCCCGAGGGGACCCGCTTCCTTGTGCTCGCGCCGCTGGTGCGCGACCGCAAGGGCGAGCACCGCGACGTGCTCGAGCAGGTCCGGGCCGAGGGCTTCACGCGGGTCGCGGTCGACGGCCGGGTGTTCACGCTCGACGAGGTGCCGGCCCTCGACCGCAACCGCCAGCACACGATCGAGGCGGTCGTCGACCGGCTGGTCATGCGCGAGGAGCTTCGCCGGCGCCTGACCGACAGCCTGGAGACGGCGACGACGCTCTCCGACGGCCTCGTGCGGATCGAGGAGGCCCCGCGCGACCCCGACGCCGAGGCGCGCTCGTGGATCTACTCCGAGCGCTTCGCCTGCCCGATCCACGGCGCCGTGATGGCCGAGCTCGCGCCGCGCACCTTCTCGTTCAACTCGCCCCACGGCGCCTGCCCGCAGTGCACCGGCCTCGGCTTCACGCTCGAGATCGACCCCGAGCTGATCGTCGACTCCGAGCGCAGCCTGGCCGAGGGCGCGCTGCTGCCCTGGACCGACCGGACGACCGACTACTACGACCTGCTGCTGCACGCGATCGCCGAGCAGCACGAGATCGACCTCGACCGGTCGTGGCGCCGCCTGCCGGAGCGCCAGCGCAAGCTGCTGCTGGAGGGCCCCAAGCGGCGCGAGCGCATGTACCTCGGGCGGCGCCGCAAGGGCGGCAGCTGGGGCTGGTTCGAGGGCGTGATCCCGCAGCTGCGGCGCCAGCACGCGAGCGCGATGTCGCAGGCCGTGCGCGACAACGTCGAGCAGTTCATGTCGCTGCGGCCGTGCCCCTCGTGCGGCGGCGCGCGCCTGAAGCCCGAGGCGCTCGCGGTGACGGTGGCCGGCAAGAGCATCCACGAGCTCTGCCTGCTGTCGGTCGGCGACGCGCTGCGCTTCTTCGCCGACATCGACCTCAGCGACACCCAGGCGCTGATCGCGGCCCGGATCATCCAGGAGGTGCGGGCGCGCCTGCGCTTCCTCGAGGACGTGGGCGTCGGCTACCTGACCCTCGAGCGCGCGGCGGGCACCCTCTCGGGCGGCGAGGCCCAGCGCATCCGCCTCGCGACCCAGATCGGCTCGGGGCTGGTCGGGGTGCTCTACATCCTCGACGAGCCCTCGATCGGCCTCCACCAGATCGACAACCGCAAGCTCATCGGCACCCTCCAGCGGCTGCGCGACCTGGGCAACTCGGTGCTGGTCGTCGAGCACGACGAGGAGATGATCCGGCGCGCCGACCACCTCATCGACATGGGCCCGGGCGCCGGCGAGCACGGCGGCCGGGTCGTTGCCGAGGGGTCGGTGACCGACCTCGAGGCCGAGCCGGCGTCGGGGACCGGCGCCTTCCTCTCGGGGCGACGGGCGGTCCCGGTGCCGCCGACGCGGCGCGCGGGGCGCGGCTGGATCACGATCAAGGGCGCGCGCGAGCACAACCTGCGCGGCATCGACGTCGGCGTCCCCGTCGGCGCGCTGACCTGCGTGACCGGCGTCTCCGGCTCGGGCAAGAGCACGCTGGTGAACGAGGTGCTGCTGAAGGCGCTGGCCGGGCGTGTCGGGCGGCGGCCGGTGCGGCCCGGCGCCCACGACCGCATCGTCGGCGCCGACCAGATCGACAAGGTCATCGACATCGACCAGTCGCCGATCGGCCGCACGCCGCGCAGCAACCCGGCGACGTACACCGGCCTCTTCGACCACATCCGCCAGCTCTTCGCCCAGACACCCGACGCTCGGGCTCGCGGGTACACGCCGGGCCGCTTCAGCTTCAACGTCAAGGGCGGCCGCTGCGAGGCGTGCAAGGGGGATGGGACGATCACGATCGAGATGCACTTCCTGCCGGACGTCTACGTCCCGTGCGAGGTGTGCGGCGGCAAGCGCTACAACCGCGAGACGCTGACGGTGCGCTACGGCGGCCGCACCATCCACGAGGTGCTGGAGCTGAGCGTGGAGGAGGCGGTCGAGGCCTTCGCCGCCGTGCCGCGCATCCACCGCCGCCTGCAGACGCTGCACGACGTGGGGCTCGACTACGTGCGCCTGGGCCAGCCGGCCACGACCCTGTCGGGCGGCGAGGCGCAGCGGGTGAAGCTCGCGACCGAGCTCTCCAAGGTCGCGACCGGCCGCACCCTCTACATCCTCGACGAGCCCACCACCGGCCTCCACTTCGCGGACATCGAGAAGCTGCTCGAGGTGCTCCAGCGCCTGGTCGACCAGGGCAACACGGTCGTCGTCATCGAGCACAACCTCGACGTGATCAAGGCGGCCGATTGGGTCATCGACCTCGGGCCGGACGGGGGCGACAACGGCGGCGCGCTGATCGCTGCGGGCCCGCCGGAGGAGATCGCGGCCTCGGGCGAGTCGCGCACCGGCGAGGTGCTCCGGCCGGTGCTGCTGGCGGCGCCCGAGCCGTCGCCGCCCCCGCTGGTCGGGGCCGGCGGGAGGTGAGCGCCGGCCGCGTCGCCACGGCGGATCCGCGCGACCGGGCCCAGTTCCGGGACGAGACCGACGACCGCGGCCGCTTCGTCCGCCAGAAGAGCCGCTTCCGCGACCTGGTGACGGGGGACGGCTCGTCGGGCTACCGCGCCCAGCCCGGGCGCTACCACCTCTACGTGTCGCGGGCCTGCCCGTGGGCCCACCGCTCGATCATCGTGCGCCGGCTCAAGCGGCTGGAGGACGTGATCTCGATGTCCGTGGTCGACCCGGTGCGCGACGAGCGCGGCTGGGCCTTCCGCCCCGGGCGCGGCCACGGCGAGGACCCGGTCAACGGGTTCCACCTCCTCTCCGAGGCCTACCTGGCGACCGACCCGGAGTTCCGCGGGCGCATCACCGTGCCGGTGCTCTGGGACCGCGAGACCTCCCGCATCGTGAACAACGAGTCGGGCGACGTCATCCGCATCCTCAACTCGGCGTTCGACGAGTGGGGCGACCGCTCGGTCGACCTCTATCCCGAGGACCTGCGCGAGGAGATCGACCGCCTCAACGAGCGCGTGTACCGGACGGTCAACAACGGGGTCTACCGCGCCGGCTTCGCGACCACCCAGGAGGCCTACGAGGAGGCCTTCGACGCCCTCTTCGCCACCCTCGACGAGCTCGACCGCCTGCTGGGGGCGCGGCGCTACCTGGCCGGCGACCGGGTCACCGAGGCGGACTGGCGCCTCTTCACGACCCTGCTGCGCTTCGACGCCGTCTACGCCCTGCACTTCAAGTGCAACCTGCGCCGGATCGTGGACTACCCGCGCCTCTGGCCCTACGTCCGCGAGCTCTACCAGTGGCCCGGCGTCGCCGAGACGGTCGACATGGACCACATCAAGCGCCACTACTACCTGACCCACGGCTCGATCAACCCGATCGGGATCGTCCCCAAGGGACCCGCCACCGACTTCTCGCAGCCGCACGGGCGCGGATAGCCGAGCCCGGTGCTGGCGATCGCGCTGGGCCTGGCCTCCGGGCTCTCCTGGGGCGTCGGCGACTTCTTCGGCGGGCTGGCGAGCCGCCGGGCGCCCGCGATCGCGGTGGTCGCCTACTCGCAGGCGGCCGGCCTGGTGCTGGCGCTGCTGGCGCTCGCCGTCGCCCGCCCCGAGGCGCCCTCGGCCGCGGCCTGGGCGCTGGGGCTGGCCGCGGGCGTGAGCGGCGTGGTGGGCCTGGTGGCGTTCTACCGCGCGCTCGCCGTCGGCACGATGAGCCTGGTCGCGCCGATCTCGGCGCTCGGCGCGCTCCTGCCGCTGGCCATCGACCTCGCGGCCGGCCGCTCGCCGGGCCCGGTCGCGCTGGTCGGCATGGTGGTCGCGCTGGCCGGTGCCGCGCTGGCCTCGAACGCACCCGGGCCGGCCTCGCACCGCGGCCTGGGCCTGGCGGTCGTCGCGGCCCTCGGGTTCGGCGGCTTCTTCGTCCTCCTCGCCGAGTCGGCGGACGACGCCGGGGCGCTCTGGTCGATCATCTCCGCCCGCTCGGGCTCGGTGCCGGTCGCCCTGATCGCGGCCGTCGTCGTCGGCGCCGGCGCGGCCGTGCCGCGACGGGTGATCCCACTGGTGGTCGCGGCCGGGCTCCTCGACGTCTCCGCCAACCTGATGTTCGCCGCCGGCAGCCAGCGCGGCCTGGTGAGCGTGGTCGCCGTGCTCGGGTCGCTCTACCCGGTGGCGACGGTCGCCCTGGCCGCCGCGTTCCTGCACGAGCGCCTGGGGCGCCTGCAGGCCGCCGGGGCGGGGCTCGCCCTGGCCGGGGTGGTGTTGATCGCCGCCGCGTGAGCGGCGCTCAACCCTCGGCCGAGCCGCCGAGCAGGTCGCGGATGCGGTCGATGCGCTGCTGGCGGCGCTCTCCGTACCGCCGCTGCGAGCGGGCCAGCTTCTTCGGCCGCGTGGTGTAGCGCCACTTGGACCAGGGAGAATCCGGCTTGGCGAGGCGGATCGCGCCGACGATGCTGAACACGGGGACGAACAGGCCCAAGAGGCCGAACGCGAGCTTGCCCTTGACCACGGTCACGAGCGCGAAGGCGACCGTCACCAGGACGGTGATGGACAGCCCGACCAGCCCCTCCTGAGGAACGGTGTCGTCGACGCCGAAGGGCGCCGTGCCGATCACGAGGGCCCCCCCGATGCACGCGGCGACGATCACCGCGTCGATGGACTTGCGACCCTCCTGTGACCAGTAGACGTCGTCGACGTGCACCCAGAGCGCGAACTCGTCCAGGGTGAGGGCCGCGCCGATGCCGAAGACGGCGCCGAGGACCTCGAGCCAGGGC
>DATLLV010000126.1:0-13897 GCA_035537655.1 Miltoncostaeaceae bacterium | reverse complement strand
TGGCGGGGGCGATCGCGCTGCGCGGCGACGCCACGGCCGCCCAGTTCGCCTGGCCGCTGGTGGGCGTGGCCCTGGCGGGCCTCTGCTACTGCGCCGCGGCCGCCTGGCTGGCCATGCTGCTGCGGCGCCCGGTGGTCATCGGCGTCCTCTACATCCTCCTCTGGGAGGGCTCGATCGCGACCTTCGCCGCCTCGGCCGACCGCTTCTCGGTGGCGGCGTACGGGCGGGCGATCGCCGTGGAGGGGGTCATCGACGTGAACGCGCCCGACACGAGCGCCGCGGCCGCGATCGTCGTGCTGCTCGCGGTCACCGCGATCGCGGTCTGGGCCGCCGCCCGGCGCATGACGCGCACCGAGCTGCCCTGAGCCGGGGCTGACAGCACCGTCAGGGGTCGCGGCCCCCGCGGCGGCCGTGGTACCGTCCGCCGCCTCGCGGGTCCGCCCGCGGCAGGAGGTGCCTCTCCGTTGATCCCCCCGCCACTCACCGGCCCCCGCCCGGGACCGCGGCCACGCCGCGGCGCCCTCGCCGCGCTCGCGCTGGCGGCCGTGCTCGCGACGATCCCCGCGATCGCGCTGCGCGCGGCCCCGGCCGGCCCGGCGACCGACGTCATCGAGGGCGCGCGCGCCCAGGTGCGGGGCCAGGAGGCCGAGCTGACGCGGCTCGACCAGGAGGCGGGCGCCGCCGCCGCCGCCCACGCCGCGGCCCGCGAGCGCGCCGGCGCCGTGCGGGCGCGGATCCGCGAGACCGTTGCCGGGCTGCGCGAGGCGCGCGCGGCCCACGGCGAGGCGGTCGCGCGCCTCTCGCGGCGCCTGGTGGCCCTCTACGTCGACCAGCCGCCCTCGCTGGTCCAGGTGCTGCTGACCTCGGGCGACCTCACCGAGACCGTGGACGCCCAGCGCACGCTCGAGGCCATCAACGACGGCGACGCCCGCATCGTGGCGTCCCTTGAGCGCACGCAGGCCCGGCTCACCCGGGTCCGCGCCGAGCTGCTGGACCAGCGCCGCGCGGCCGACGCCGCCGTCGCGGACGCGGCCGACCGCCTCGCGAGCATGGAGTCGCTGCTGGCGAGCCGCCGGGCGGTGCTGGAGCGGGCGAAGGCGACCCTCGACCGCGTCGTGGCCCGGCAGGCCACCCGCGAGGCCCCCGCGGCCCGCCGCGAACGCGACGCCGCCATCGAGGCGGCCGGACGGCGCGTCGAGGAGACCGTGCGGGAGCGGGCCCGCGCGGAGGCGCCGGCGGCCCCCGCGCAGGCCGCCCCGGCCGCCCCGGCACCGTCCACGAGCCCGGCGCCGTCCGCGCCCGACGACCCGCTGGCGGGCGTCCCCGGCGCGCCCGCCCAGGCCGTGCTGGACCGCATCGCCCAGTGCGAGTCGGGCGGCGACCCGCGCGCCGTCTCGGCGAGCGGCCAGTACCGGGGCAAGTACCAGTTCGATCAGGGCACCTGGGAGGGTCTCGGGGGCACCGGCGACCCCGCCGCCGCGCCCGAGGCGGAGCAGGATCGGAGGGCGGCCATGCTCTACGCCCAGAGCGGCCCCGCGCCCTGGCCGGTCTGCGGATACCGGTGAAGGGGCCGCATCCCGGTCGCGGTGGGCCATCCGGCCCTTGACGTCTTGGTCGATCCCTAACATAGTCTCGGTTCGGCCGGCGAGCCGTCGCGCGGGCGTTCCGTGATGCTCGGCATTCGATCCGGTTGTCCGTGGAATGGGCGTCGCGAGGGACCATCGGTCCCGTGCCGGCGACGTACCGCTGCGGCCCCCCAACAGACACAAAGCACCCCACGCGGGAACGGAGGCGGATGTCGACGCAGCAAGTGACCGGGCTGACGCGCGAAGGTGAGCTCCGTGAGCTGATCGTCCGCGGGCAGGAGATGGGCTTCCTCGGCATGGAAGAGGTCGCCGAGGTGCTCGACGGCATGGGCTTGGACGCCGATGCCGCCGAGGAGGTCTACCAGCACCTCGAGGAAGCCGGTGTCGAGCTCCTGGAGCAGTCCGAGGCCGGCGCCCGCGCCGCGCAGCTCTCCGAGGAGGTCGAGCGCCCCCGGCGGCCCGTGGCCGCCGTCGAGCAGACGACCGACTCCCTGCAGCTCTTCCTGAAGGACATCGGCCGCGTGCCGCTGCTGACGGCCGCCGACGAGGTCCGCCTCGCCAAGCGCATCGAGCTCGGCGACCAGGCCGCGAAGCAGCAGATGGTCGAGGCGAACCTCCGCCTCGTCGTCTCGATCGCCAAGGGCTACCGCGGCCGCGGCCTGCCGTTCCTCGACCTCATCCAGGAGGGCACGCTCGGGCTCGTCCGCGCCGTCGAGAAGTTCGACTGGCGGCGCGGGTTCAAGTTCTCGACCTACGCGACCTGGTGGATCCGCCAGGCCGTGACGCGCGCGCTCGCCGACAAGGGCCGGACGATCCGCATCCCGGTCCACGTCGTCGAGAAGCTGAACCAGATCAGCCGCGCCGAGCGGGTGCTGATCGGCCAGCTCGGGCGCGAGCCCACGGTCGAGGAGATCGGCGACGCCGCCGGCCTCCCGCCCGACGAGGTCGAGGAGATCCTGCGCAGCGCCCAGCCGACCGTCTCGCTGGAGAAGCCCGTGGGCGAGGAGGAGGAGTCCGAGCTCGGGCGCTTCCTCGCCGACGAGAACACCGTCGCGCCGGAGATGTCCGCCGAGACCAGCCTCCGGGAGCAGGCCCTCCGCGACCTGCTCGACCAGCTCAGCTACCGCGAGCGGCGGGTGCTCGAGCTGCGCTACGGCCTCCGGGGCGAGAAGCCGCGCACGCTCGACGAGCTCGGCCGGATGTTCAACGTCACCCGCGAGCGGATCCGCCAGGTCGAGAGCCAGTCGCTCCAGAAGCTCGGCGCGCTGCCCGAGTCGGGGCGCCTGGGCTAGCGCTCACATCGGCAGGGCCGCGGCCTCCCGCGCGGGGCGGCCGCGGCTCGCGATGCCCAGCGTCATCAGCGCGGCGGCCACGCCGAGCAGGCCCGCGCCCATGAAGGCCACCGTGTAGGCGTCCGACGCCGCCCGCAGCGCGCCCGCCCCCCAGGCGGCGAGCGCGGCCCCGAGCTGGTGGGCGGCGAAGATCCACCCGAAGACCACGCCCGCCCGCTCGCGGCCGAAGGCCTCGACGGTGAGGGCCACGGTCGGCGGCACGGTCGCCACCCAGTCGAGGCCGAACACCACCACGAAGGCGCCGGTGCCGAGCGCGCTCTCGCCCAGCACGAGCGGCAGGAAGAACAGCGACAGGCCGCGCAGCGCGTAGAAGGCGAACAGCAGCGCGCGCGGGTCCCAGCGGTCGGTGAGCCACCCCGAGAGGGTGACGCCCGCGATGTCGAACACGCCGATGGCGGCCAGCAGGCTCGCCGCCTGGACCTCGCCGATGCCGTGGTCGTGCGCCGCCGGGATGAGGTGGGTGCCGATCACGCCCACCGTCGTGGCGCCGCAGATCGCGAAGGTGCCCGCCAGCAGCCAGAAGGCCCGCGAGCGCGCGCCCATTGCCAGCGCGGCGGCGGTCGCGGCGAACGGGTTGGCGCCGGCGGGCGCCGGGGGCTCCACCTCGTCGGCGCCGTAGGGCGGCAGGCCCAGGTCGGCGGGGCGCTCGCGCAGCAGGGCGAGGGCCACCGGCACCGTGGCCGCCGCGCTCAGCGCCACCGCGGCCGAGGCCCAGCGCCAGCCCGCGTCGCGCACGAGCAGGGCCAGGATCGGGAGGAAGATCAGCTGGCCGGTCGCGTAGGCGGCCGACAGCGCCCCGGTCACCAGGCCGCGCCGCTCCACGAACCAGCGCGTCGCCACGACCGCGGCGAGCGGCGAGGACAGCGCGCCGGTGGCGGCGCCGATCACCACGCCCCACAGCAGCGTGAGCTGCCAGAGCGCGCTCATCGCGATCGTCAGGGCGCTGCCGGCGGCGACCGCCGCGAGGGCGACGGCGACCACCCGGCGGACGCCGAAGCGCTCCATCATCGCCGCCGAGAAGGGCGCCATCAGGCCAAACAGGACCAGGTTGATCGAGATCGCCAGCGAGACCTGGTCGACGCCCCAGCCGAACTCGTCGCCCAGCGGCTCGATCAGGACCGTGGGCGTGGCGCGGACGCCGGACGCGATCAGCAGCGCCGCGAAGGCGCCCAGCGCCACGACCCAGCCGTAGTGCGGGCGGCGGATCAGTTCGCGGAGGGGTTCTCCGGCATGCGGGCGATCAGGCGCCAGGCACCGCCCTTGCGCTCCAGCACGCGGCTCCAGAGCCCGTCGGGGTCGTCGCCGAAGACGTCGTCGGCCGTCGGCGCGGCGTCGATCCACGCCTCCTCGGCGATCTCGCGCTCGAGCTGGCCCTCGCCCCAGCCCGCGTAGCCGCCGTAGGCGCGGATGGCGCGCACACCGTCGCCCAGGAGGGTGGCGTCGGCCTCGGGGTTCACGATCCCCACGCGCTCGAAGGCCACCGAGGCCGCCAGCCCGGTGTCGCTGAAGTCGGCCAGCACGATCACCGCCTCGGGCTGCACCGGGCCGCCCTGGTGGACGCGCTCCTCCTCGGGCATGGCCTCGGCGAGCGCCCCGGGCAGCGCCTCGCGCGCGACCAGCGGCGTCGGCCGGTTCAGCACCAGCCCCAGCGCTCCCTCGTCGGAGTGCTCGAGCAGCAGCACCACGGCCCGGCGGAAGTTGGGGTCGTCCAGGCTCGGCGAGGCCACCAGCAGCCGGCCGCGACGGTTCTCCGGCGCCTCGTCGGAGTCCGGCGGGCGGGGCACGCTCAGGGGAAGATCTCCCGGATCAGGGCGGTGAAGTCGCCGACCTCGTCCGGGTCGCGGGCCAGCACCGCCGCCAGCAGCCCGTCGAAGGTCGGCGCCGCGACCGGCCCCAGGTGGCCGCCCTCACGCATGAAGAACGCCCGCAGGTGGCGCGCCTGCCCGGCCGCCTCGTCCCATCGCCCCGCGCCCGCGAGGCCCTCGACGACCGCCGTGCCCCAGCGGGCCACCTCGCCGAAGGTGGGCGGCTCCTCCTGCCTGGCGGCCCCGTCGGCGCCGGCCAGCCGCGCGACGGCCTCGGTCCACGCCGGCTCGCCGAGCCACGCGACCGCCGCCGCCAGCCGGGCGGCCGGGACCGCGACCGGCCCGGCGCTCACACGTTCCGCTTGCGGCGCCGCTCCAGCTGGATGTTGTAGGCCGCGCCGGCGATCACGAGGGCCCCGCCGACGGCCAGGAGGATCCAGAAGACCTGCATGTGGCCCTTGAGCGTGTTGCCCAGGTCCTCGATGGCGAAGCCGAGGCAGTACCACGCCAGCGCGGCGATCAGCAGCGTGCCCGCGGCCCGAAAGGGCCACGTCGCCGGGAGGTCCTTGGGGAGGTCGCCGTTGTGCGCCGCCATGGGGGTCCTTTCGCTCCGTCGAGGCGCCGGAAGGCTACCACGGGCCCCGCCTGCCGATGCCCGGTCAGACGTCCCCCTCGCCGGTCTCGGCGATGGCGCGCGCGATGCGCCGCTCGGGCGCCAGCGCCTGGAAGTCGTCGCCCGACGCCCGGTAGAGGCCGGCGGGCCGGCCGGGCCCGTCCGAGCGCGTCCGGCCAAGCGGCCGGACCGCCCCCGAGGCGAGCACGTCGCGGCGGAAGTTGCGCGTGTCCAGGGGGCGCTCGAGCACGGCCTCGTACACCGCCTGCAGCTCGGCAAGGGTGAAGGCCTCGGGCAGCAGGTCGAGGGCGATCGGCGCGTAGGCGGCCTTCGCGCGCACCCGAGCGCGCCCGTACTCCAGGATCTCCGCGTCGCCGGGGTCGAGGGCGGGGAGGTCGCCGAGGGGGAACCAGCGCACCTCGACCACGTCCGGCCCGGGCGCCAGCGGGTGGCGCTCGGCCGGCCCCAGGGCGAGGTGGGCCACCGTCACGCCCTCGCCGCCGTCGCGGTCGAACGTGTACAGCTGCTCCAGGCGGATGCCGCGCACGCCGGTCTGCTGCTCCAGGGCGCGCGAGGCGGCGGCCTCGAGGGTGGCGCCGGCCCCCACCTCGCCGCCCGGCAGCGCCCAGACGCTGCCGGGCAGGCGCTCGAGCAGCGCCTCGAGCGCCTGCCCGCGCACCGTCAGCACCACCAGGCGCACGTCGACCCGCTTCACGCCGCGCGGGCCTCGCGCCAGACCTGCAGGCCGTCCACGTTCGCCTCGACCCAGCCCAGCCGCCGCAGCCGCGCGGCGGACCGCTCGTCGGCCACGGTCGCGTCGAGCGGCAGCGCCCGCTCGAGCGCCTCGGCCAGGGCCTCGCGGCCCGGGCCGGCGCCCTCGGTCGCGGCGCGCGCCCGCTCCATCAGCTCCGCGGCGAGCGCCAGGTCGGCCGCCGGGTCCGGAAGCGGGCCGAAGTGCGGCAGCAGCACGCGCTCGGGCTCCAGGCCGGCGATGCGCGCCACGCTTCGCACCCCCGCGTCGAGGTCGACGTCCGGCGGCGGCAGCATCGGGTAGAGCCCCCCGCCAGCCACCGTGGCGCCAACGGCGTCGCCCGCGAAGACCGTGCCGGTGGCCTCGTCGTGCACGGCCATGTGGTGGCGGGCGTGGCCGGTGGTCTCGAGCAGGACCAGGTCGCGGCCCGGGCCCACGGGCACGCGGTGCCCGTCGTCGGCGGCGACGATCCGCTCGGCGGGGGTGCGGTCGAGGCCGCCGTACAGCGCCCAGCGCGCGCCGTAGACCTCGGCCGACGCCGCGACCAGGCGGCCGGGCTCGGCCAGGTGGCGGGCGCCGCGCCGGTGGACGACGACCGTCGCCCGCGGGAAGGCCGCGCTCACGATCCCGGTGCCGCCGCAGTGGTCGAGATGGACGTGGGTCAGGACCAGCCAGGCGAGGTCGCCGGGGGCGAGCCCGGCCTCCCTCAGCGCGCGGCGGAGGGCGGACGCCGAGGTGCGGGCGCCGGTCTCGATGAGGGCCGGCCGCTCGCCGTCCACGAGGTACGCGGCGGTGACCTGCTCCATCCCGCCCAGGAGGGTGTCGATCATCCTGATCCCCGGCGCGATCTCCTCCACCCCGGGATCGTCGCATAGCCTTCGGCCGTGGACGATGCGCGAGCGCGGGCGTGGGCGGCCGCCGGAGAGGCCGCCGCGGCGCGGGTCGAGGACGGCATGGTGGTGGGACTGGGCACCGGCCGGGCCGCGGCGGCGGGCATCCGGGCGCTTGCGCGCCGGGTGGCCGGCGGGCTGCGCTGCCGCGGCGTGCCGACGTCGCGGGCGAGCGCGGCGCTGGCGCGGGACCTGGGCATCCGGGTGGAGCGCCTGCGCAGCCGCCTCGACATCGCCTTCGACGGCGCCGACGCCGTCGACCCGGGCGGGCTGATCGTGAAGGGCGCGGGCGGCGCCCTGGTGCGCGAGCGGCTCGTGGCCCACGCGGCCGACGTCTGGCTGGTGCTGGTCGACGAGCCCAAGCTGGTCGGCTCGCTCGACCAGTGGGGGCGCCTGCCGGTCGCGGCGGTCCCCTTCGGCGCGGCCCTGGTCGCGGCCGAGCTCGCCGACCTCGGCCCGCGCCGGCGCCCCGGCCGCAGCGACGACGGCCTGACGCTGCTCGACCTGCAGCTGCCCCCCGGCGCCGACTGGCGCGCCGTGGCCGGTCGCGCCGACGCGATCTCGGGCGTGGTGGACCACGGGCTCTTCCACGCCTCGCTCGACCGCGTCCTGGTCGGGCGCCCCGACGGCACCTGGTCGACCGCCGCCTGAGACGTCGTCGCTACGATCGTGGCGTGTCCGCGCCCTCGCTGACCCTCGCCCGCGCGGCGGGAACCCTCTCGCGCCGCCTCGGGCGGGGCGGCGGAACCAGCCTGCCCGGCAAGGTGCTGCTGCGCCTGCGTCCCGAGGCCCTGGCCGAGCTCGGCGCGGAGCTGCCCCACGGCGTGACCCTGATCTCGGCGACGAACGGCAAGACCACGACCGCGCGGCTGGTGTCCTCGTGCGCCCGCCAGGCGGGCTGGTCGCTGGCCGCCAACCCCTCCGGCGCCAACCTGCTCTCCGGGGTCGCCACGGCCCTGCTGGACGCCCGCGGCCGCCGGCCCGCGCCCGAGGCGGGCCTGTTCGAGGTCGACGAGGCCGCGCTGCCCGAGGTCGCGCGCCAGCTGCGGCCCCGCGTCCTGGTCCTGATGAACCTCTTCCGCGACCAGCTCGACCGCTACGGCGAGCTCGAGACCATCGCCGCCCGTTGGGCCTCGATGGTCGCCGCCATGCCGGCCGGCTCGACGCCGGTCCTGAACGCCGACGACCCCGCCGTCGCCGAGCTCGCCGACGGGCGCCCACGGGCGCTGACCTTCGGCATCGACGACCCGTCCGTCGCCCTGACGGCCCTCCCCCACGCCGCCGACTCGATCCGCTGCCGCGCCTGCGCCGCGCCGCTCAGCTACTCGATCGTCACCCTCGGCCACCTCGGGCACTGGCGCTGCGAGGGCTGCGGCGCCTCGCGGCCCGAGCCCGACGTGCGCGCCGTGCGCGTGGAGCTGCGCGGCGTCCGCGGGCTGGGGCTGCGCATCGAGACCCCCGAGGGGCCGGTCGAGGCCGAGATCGCCCTCCCCGGGGTCCACAACGCCTACAACGCGACGGCCGCGGTGGCCGCCGCGCTGGCCATGGGCATCCCCCACGCCGCCATCGCGCCGGGGCTGGAGGCGAGCCCCGCCGCCTTCGGCCGCGGCGAGCGGGTGCGCCTGGACGGGCGCGAGCTGGTGCTGCTGCTGACCAAGAACCCCACCGGCACCAACGAGACCGTCCGCACGATCCTGCTCGACGACGGCCGGCCCCACCTGCTGATCGCCCTGAACGACCGCATCGCCGACGGCCACGACGTCTCCTGGATCTGGGACGTCGACTACGAGCCGCTGCTCCAGCGCGCGGCCTCGCTCACCGTGACCGGCGACCGCGCCTACGACCTGGCGCTGCGCGTGCGCTACTCGGGCGTCGGCGCCGACCGCATGACCGTGGTCCCCGACCCGGAGGCCGCCCTCGACGCCTCGGTCGCCGCCGTGCCGCCCGGCGGCACGCTCTACGTGCTGCCGACCTACACCGCGATGCTGGGCCTGCGCGAGACCCTGGTGCGGCGGGGCGCCGCGGAGGCGTTCTGGCGTGAGCGATGACGAGGCCGAGGCACGCGGCTTCGCGCTCGAGCACGCCCACTTCGTCGAGGACCTCCGCTTCTGGCGCGCGACGGCCGCCCGCTGCGGATCGCCCGTGCTGGACCTCGGCTGCGCCACCGGCCGCGTCGCGATCCCGCTGGCGCGCGACGGCCACGAGGTCTGGGCGCTCGACCGCTCCGCGGCGATGCTCGCCGAGCTCGATCGCCGCCTCGAGGGCGAGCCGCCGGACGTGCGCGCGCGCGTCCACCCCGTGCGCGGCGGCCTGGCGGAGGTCGCGGACCTGGGCCTGCCCGGCGGCTTCCGCCTGGCGTTCGCCGCGATGAACACGCTCCAGGTGCTGACCGACCCCGCCGACCGGGTCGCCTGCCTGCGGGGCGTGCGCGGGCTGCTGGCCGACGGCGGCGAGCTGGCGTTCGAGGTCGGCAACCCCGACCCCGACGAGATCGTCGCCACCATGGGCGTCGAGCGCTCCGGCGGCCACCACCGCGACGGCGCCGGCGGCCCCCTGCTGCTGCACTACGGCTGGTACGACGGGTGGGAGCCGGCGACGCGCACGCTGCAGTTCACGCTGCGCGTCGAGGTCCACACCCCCGGCGAGGCCCCCCGCGAGCTGTTCCGCCATCACCGCGTGCACGTCTTCTGGCCGGACGAGATCGCGGCCCTCCTCGCCGAGGCCGGGCTCGAGCCGGTCGAGGTCGCCGGCGGCTTCGACGGCGAGCCGCACGACCGCGACCACGAGCGTCAGGTCTACCGCTGCCGGGCAGCCGCATGAGCCTGACCCTGCGGGTCTGCCACCTCTACCCCGGCGAGATGAACATCTACGCCGACCGCGGCAACATCGCGGTGCTCGAGCGCCGCCTCGCCTGGCGCGGCCACGGCATCGAGGTCACCGGCTCCGGCCTGGGCGAGCCGGTCGACCCGGGCGCCCACGACCTCTATTACCTGGGCGGCGGCCAGGACCGCGACCAGGCCGTGGTCGCCCAGGACCTCCTGCGCGCCAAGGCCGAGGGGCTGCGGGCGGCGGTCGGCGGCGGCGCCGCGGCGCTCTGCGTGTGCGGCGGCTTCCAGCTCGCCGGGCACGGCTACACCGGCACCGACGGCGCGCGCATGCCCGGGCTCGGGCTGCTGGACCTCGACACGATCGCCGGCCCGACCCGCCTGATCGGAAACCTGGTCATCGAGGCGGAGCTCGACGGCGAGCGCCGCCGCGTCGTCGGCTTCGAGAACCATGCCGGACGCACCCGGCTGGGCCCCGGCTCGCGGCCGCTGGGCCGGGTCGTGCACGGCCACGGCAACAACGGCGAGGACGGCGGCGAGGGCGGCGTGACCGGCCGGGTGGTCGGCACCTACCTCCACGGGCCGCTGCTGCCGAAGAACCCTTGGCTGGCCGACACGGTCATCCGCTGGGGCCTGGAGCACCGCGCCGGCGCGCCGGTGGCGCTCGCGCCCCTCGACGACGCCCTCGAGGAGGCCGCCCACGGGGCCGCGGCGGCCCGGGCCGCCGGACGTTAGCCTCGGGCCCCCGAGCGGGAGGTGCGGCATGGACAGGGTCGTGCACTTCGAGATCCCGGTCGACGACCTGGACGCGGCCAAGCGCTTCTACGGCGACGTCTTCGGCTGGGGGCTGACCGACTTCGCCGACGGCCAGGAGTACGTGCTCGCCACGACCGTCGAGGTCGGGCCCGACTACCGGCCGACGGAGCCCGGCGCCATCAACGGCGCCCTCATGCGCCGCCGCGACGACGCGCCGGCGCCGGTGGTGGTCATCGACGTGGGCTCGGTCGACGCCGCCCTCGCGCGCGTCGAGGCCGCGGGCGGCGCGGTCGTGCGGCCGCGCACGGAGATCCCCAGCCTCGGCTATTACGCGTACGCGCGCGACCCCCAGGGGAACGTCATCGGGCTCTGGGAGGCGATGACCCCGCCCTGAGCGGAGCCGCGGTCAGCCGGTGGAGCCGAAGCCCGCCTCACCCCGGCCGTCCGAGGGCGGCAGCTCCTCGACCGCGACCGCCTCGGGCAGCCCGACGGGCACCACCACCAGCTGGGCGATGCGGTCGCCCGGCTCGACCCGGTGGACCGCGTCGCCCAGGTTGACCAGCAGCACGAGCAGCTCGCCCCGGTAGCCGGCGTCGATCAGGCCGGGCGCGTTGGCGACGGTCACGCCGTGGCGGCGGGCCAGGCCCGAGCGCGGCACGACCAGCCCCGCGTACCCGGGCGGGATCGCCACGGCGATCGCGGTCGGGACCGCCTGGCGGCCGCCCGCCAGGATGCTGACGTGCTCGGCGGCGATGAGGTCCAACCCGGCGTCGCCCGGGTGCGCCCGGACCGGCAGGCGGCCGCCGGGCCGCAGGATCCGCACCGGCAGGTGCGGCGGCGCCACCACGTCGCTCAGGCGGCGACGAGCGCGGCGATCCGCTCGGCGGCCTCGTTCAGCCGCTCGTCCGGCACCGTCAGGCTCATCCGCACGAAGCCCTCGCCGCTCGGCCCGTAGGCGGCGCCCGGCGAGATCACGACGGCCGCGTCCTCGAGCACGCGCTCGGTGAAGGAGGCCGACGTCTCGCCGTCGGGGACCCGGGCCCAGATGTAGATCGCCCCGCGCGGCGGGTCGACCCGCAGGCCGATCGCGCGCAGCGCGGCCACCAGGACGTCGCGGCGGCGCTGGTAGATCGCGCACACCTCGGCAACGGACGAGCCGTCCGAGCGCAGGGCCGCGGCGGCGGCCTCCTGGAGCGCCTCGAACATGCCGCTGTCGATGTTCGTCTTCAGCTGCCAGTAGGCGCCCACCAGGTCGCGGTTGCCCACCACCGCGCCCGCCCGCCAGCCGGTCATGTTGTACGTCTTCGACAGCGAGAAGATCTCGATGCCCACGTCCATCGCGCCGGGCGTCTCGAGGAACGACGGCGCGCGGTAGCCGTCGTAGGTGATCTCGGAGTACGCGTTGTCGTGGACCACGATCACGTCGTTGCGCCGGGCGAAGTCCACGGCGCGGGCGAAGAAGTCGTCCTCGATCACCCCGCCGGTCGGGTTGTTGGGGTAGTTCAGGAACATCAACCGGGCGCGCCGGGCGTCCTCGGCCGGGATGGCCTCCAGGTCGGGCTGGAACCCCAGCTCGGGCAGCAGCGGCATCGACACCGCCTCGGCCCCGGCCAGCAGCGGGCCGGTGGTGTAGACGGGGTAGCCGGGGTCGCTCGCCAGGGCGACGTCGCCGGGGTCGAGGAAGGCGAGGTTGACGTTGGCGACGGCCTCCTTCGCGCCGAGCGCGGGGATCACCTCGCTCGCCGGGTCCAGGTCGACGCCGAAGCGCCCGGCGTAGAAGCTGGCGACCGCCTCGCGGAAGCTCTCGCGGCCGCGGTTGGAGGGGTACCGGTGGGTGTCCGGCCGCGCTACCTGCTCGCGCATCGCCTCGACAACGACCGCCGGGGTGGGCGTGTCCGGGTCGCCGATGCCCAGCGAGATCACGTCCACGCCCTCCGCCTTCTTGGCGGCGATCTTCTGCTCGATCTGCGCGAACAGGTACGGCGGGAGCCGTCGGAGCCGCTCGGCGCCGACGGTGCGGGCGCTCAGAGCTCCTCCAGCGCGCGCGCGAGCCCCGGCGAGAGCTCGCCCCGGTACACCTCGACGGCCGGTCCGGTCATGGTCACCTCCAGGTCGTCGTCGACCCCGATCTCGAGGTCGCCACCGGCCAGGTGCACGGTCACTGGGCTCTGCAGGCCGCCCAGGCGGACCGCGGCGACGGCCGCAGCGCAGGCGCCGGTCCCGCAGGCGAGGGTCTCGCCCACGCCGCGCTCCCAGACCCGCATCGTGATCTCGGAGGGGCCCTCGGCGCGGACGAACTCGACGTTCGTGCGCTCCGGGAAGCGGGCGGCGGTCTCGATGGCGGGGCCCAGCGAGCGGACCACGTCGGCGGGCGCCGGGTGCTCGACGATCGCGTGCGGGTTGCCCATGGACACCTCGGCGACCTGGACGTCGCCGTCGCCGACCCGCAGCAGCTCGCGCACCTCACCGGCCGGGAAGCGGGCGCGGCCCATGCGCACCTCCACCCGGTCGCCGCCGGCCAGGCGCACGGTGACGGGGCCGCCGTCGGTCAGGATGCGGCCGTCGGCCGGCAGGCGCCCCTCGGCCTGGAGGTGGCGGGCGACCATCCGGATGCCGTTGCCGCAGTTCTCGGCCCGGCTGCCGTCCGGGTTCCAGACCGTCATCCGCGGCGTGCCGCCCTCGTCGGTCAGCTCGAGCACGCCATCCCCGCCGACGCCGAAGTTGCGGTCGCACAGCAGGCGCGCCCGCGCGGGCGTCAGCGCCAGCGGCCAGGCGGCGCGCTCGACGATGAGGTAGTCGTTCCCCAGCCCCTGCCACTTGGCGAATCTCATCGGCCGGAGGTTACCGGACCCTCCTCCGACCCCCGCCACAGCGCCAGCAGGCGCGGCAGCGCCGCCTCGGCCGGCTCGTCGCCGAGGTCGAGCTCCGCGACGCCCGCCGTCCGGCGCAGCCAGGTGAGCTGCTTGCGGGCCAGGCGGCGGGTGCGCGCCGCCAGGCGATCGGGCAGGTCGGCCGCGTCGAGCTCCCCGGCCCGCATGGCGGCCACCTCGCGCGCGCCGATCACCTGCAGCGCCTCGCGCGAGACGCCGGGCGTGTCGAGGGCCGCCTCCAGCTCCGCCACCAGACCCTCGTCGAGCTCGCGGAGCACCCGCTCGGCGATGCGGCGGTCGAGCACGTCGCGCGGGCGGGTCACCGCGACCACCAGGGTCGGACGGCGCGGCGGTGCCGTCCAGAGCGCCGCGCCGCGCCGGCCCCCGCCGGCGGCCACCTGCAGGGCCCGCGCCACCCGGCGCGGGTTGGCGGCGTCGACGGCCGCGGC
>DATLLV010000125.1:0-14626 GCA_035537655.1 Miltoncostaeaceae bacterium | reverse complement strand
GTCGACGAACCAGTTGCTGACCTGGGCCGTCTGGATCGCGTTGTCGTTGAAGCCCTCCGCGGTGAGGGCGTCGCGCGTGATGTCGAAGTGCGGCCCGGTGTCGAACGCTCCGGCCGTGGGGGCGACGGCGAGGCACAGCGTCGCGGCGGCGACCGCCGCGGCGCGGCGAAACGCGAGGCGGCGGCGACGATGCGGGGCGCGTGACAAGGCGCCGAGCCTAAGTGCAGACCCCCTCGCCGGTCCAGAGGCGAAAAGGCCTGCACCGGAGGGATCCGGCCGTCTCCCGCACCACCTCCGCGGCTCTGGCACCAGGGTTCAGAAGGTCGAAAGGCCCGCATCTGCGGGCCTCTCGGAATAGCGGGGGCGGGATTCGAACCCGCGACCTTCGGGTTATGAGCCCGACGAGCTACCAGACTGCTCCACCCCGCGGCGGTTTGAAAAGTGTAGTCGCATACCCGATCAGGTCAAGGTCGCGGGAGCCGGGGCAAGCCGGGCCGCGCCGCCCACCCACACCCATCCCGGTCGGGCGACGCGGGCGTAGACGCCGAAGAGGTTCTCGCGCGAGCGCGCCAGTCCCGCGAGGACGCGGTTGTCGCGCTCGAGGGTGTCAGGGTCGAAGGTCGTGATCGCGCAGCGCTCGGTGGGGGAGACCACCTCGATCACCGCGCCCCCGTCGCCCAGCGCCAGCGCGCGCCCGATCCAGCCGGCCTCGGCGAACGGCTCCGGCTCGTCGAGCTCCAGGATCACGTTCGCGCGGAAGCGGCGGCGGTCGATCTCCTCGCCCGCCACCCACTCCTGAGCGGCGGTCAGCGAGGCGCTGGTCAGCAGGTGGACCGGGGCCGCGTCGTGGACGCCCACGGCGCTGCGCGCTAGGCGCACCGGATGGCCGAGCGCGCGCCCGACCTCGTCGGCGAGGCCCGGGTCGTCCCACGGCAGGTCCCAGCCCTCCGGCGTGGTGACCGTGACGCCCTCGCCGCTCTCGGCGTCCTCGCACGAGGCGCGGAAGCCGAGCAGAGCGTGGGCCCGCCGGGCGGTGAGGGGGTTGCCCTCGCCGTCGATGACCGCGTGGCGCCGGTCGCCGAGGATGCCGAAGGGCCCCAGGAACGCTCGCCGCACTCGCTCGCCCCCGAACGACTTGACCGGGAAGCGCCAGAGGTCGGACACGATCCCCACCGCGGTCCCGCCGGGCCCGCTCAGCGCAGGATGGCCAGCACGATGACCAGGATCAGCAGGACCCCGAGGATGGCGTAGGCCCAGCGCAGGACCCGCCGGCGCACCTCGCGCGTCTCGGCGAACCGGCGGCGGGCGCTCTCGAGCTTCTCCGGGTCGCGCTCGGGCTCGGGCCAGTCATCGTCATCGTCGTCGTAGGGCACGCGACGAGCCTAACGCGGCGGCCCCGCGAAGGGCGGGGCCGGCGGCTCGGAGCTAGGCGACGTCGCGCAGGCGCTGGGCCTCGGCGAGGCTCGCCAGCTTCTGCAGCGACTGGTTCTCGATCTGGCGGATCCGCTCGCGCGTGACGTTGAACGTGCGGCCGACCTCGTCCAGCGTGCGCGGGTGCTCCCCGCCGAGGCCGTAGCGCAGCTCGAGCACGCGGCGCTCGCGGTAGCTGAGGGTGTTGAGGACGTCGCGCAGGGCCTCGTTGCGGAGCACCATCTCCGCGGCCGACTCAGGCGCGACGGCCTTCTCGTCGGCGAGGAACTGGCCGAACTCCGACTCCTCGTCGTCGCCGACCGGCTTCTCGAGCGAGACCGGCGTCTGGGCGCTGCGCTTGATCGACTCGACCTCGGCCTCGGGCAGCTTGACGGCGTCGGCGATCTCCGGGATCGAGGGCTCGCGGCCCAGCTCGCCCACCAGCTTGCGCTCCGCGCGGTTGATCTTGTTCAGCTTCTCGACCACGTGGACCGGCATGCGGATCGTGCGGCCCTTGTCGGCGATCGCGCGGGCGACCGCCTGGCGGATCCACCAGGTCGCGTAGGTCGAGAACTTGAAGCCCTTGCGGTAGTCGAACTTCTCGGCGGCGCGGACGAGGCCGAGCGTGCCCTCCTGGATGAGGTCGAGGAAGGCGAGGCCCTGGTTCCGGTAGTTCTTGGCGATGGAGACGACGAGCCGGAGGTTGGACTCGACCATCTTCTGCTTGGCGGCGAGGTCGCCGAGCTCGATCAGCTTGGCGAGCTCGACCTCCTGCCTGGCGGTGAGCAGCGGCACGCGGCCCACGTCCTTGAGGAAGAGCTGCAGCGAGTCGGTGCTGGTGTCGGCCTTGAGGTTGAGCTTGCGCGGGGGCCGGTCGGCGGCCTCGGCGATGGCGGCGAGGCGCTCGTTGGCCTCGGCCTCCTCGAGGAGTTCCACCCCCTGCTCGTCCAGATGGCGGTACAGGTCCTCCGCCGCACCCTCGTCGAGGGAGACGCCCTCGACGGACTGCGCGACCTCGGTGATGCTCAGGAAGCCCTGCTCCTGACCGCGCGTGAGCAGGGACTGCACCTCTTCGAGGTCGAGCATCTCGCTGACCGTCATCTCCTCACCTCCGGCTGGACGCCATCGAACTCGTGGACGCGTCCACGCCCACCACCGGCCGCCCGGAACGAACGCCCGTTCGCTACGCTACCGCTTCACTTCTTGAAGTCAATACCACCGGCACGTCTTCCATCGGTCGATGCCGGCCGGACCTTGAGCCCTCAGGGGCGTCTACGGGGGGGCGCCCGATCTGGACCTGTCGCGACGGGTTTCTGGGCGCCCTGGGGCGTTCCCTTCCCGCGGAAGCGCCGGCATCCTCACACGCGCGCCTTAAGCCTCGGTTAAGGAGGGGTGCGAAGCCGATGAAGTTCAGGTCGGGAGCGGGATGCAGGCTCAGCCGGATCCCGGCCGCTTCTCGAGCTGCTCGAGAAGGGCCGTGCCCGTCCGGCCCAGGCGCGTGTCGGGGCCGAGGGCGATGGCGCGCTTCCAGGCCGCCTCGGCGGGCGCCGCCCGGCGCCGGTAGATCTCCACCCACCCCTGGTTGAACGCCACGAGCTGGCTGTCGGGATGCTCCCGGGCGAGCGCGGCGAGGCCGGCGGCGGCGCGCGCCAGGCCCGCGTCGCCCGACGCGCCCGCGACCATAGCGAGCCCGGTCCGGGCGGCGACGTCCCCCGGATCCCGCCGGAGCGCCTGGCGGTAGGTCGTCCCGGCCCCCTCCGGGTTGCCCAGCAGCTGCAGCACCGAGCCCAGCTCCACCAGCCGGCGCGGCTCCGGGTCGGCCTGGACGAGCCGGCTCAGCTCCTCGGCCTGGCGGATCGGCGGCATGTCCGAGAGCCCGTTCGGCAGGCGGCGGTCGAGCACCAGCGCCACCGGCGGCAGGCTCTGGCCGGCGCCGCGGATGCCGCCGCCGGGCACGGCCACGGGCCCCGGCGCGACGGCCTGGGCCTCGTCGCGGGCGCCCTGGCCCACCGGGTTGTCGAGCGCGCGGGCCAGCAGCAGGGCGCCGCCCACGGCGACGACCCACACCCCCAGCAGGACGGCCAGCCGGCGCGGGGTCAGCCACCCGCGACGGGACGCGGGCGTTGGCGGGGCGTGGGACACGGACCCCCTCGACGTTACCCGCACCCGCGGGGAGAGGCCACTGACCAACGTCACGGCGCGCTCCGCGATTCGGGGCGCGGGTGGTAACATCCGCCACGATCATGGGGTCGAAAACCGCGCCGGATGCCGCGGGCGCCACCTGTCCCGTACTCGCCACGGCGCAGATCGTGTCCGGAAAGTGGACCCTCCTGATGCTGAGGGACCTGGGCGAGGGCCCGCGGCGCTTCAGCGAACTGCAGCGCTCGCTCTGCGGGATCAGCCCGCGCACGCTCTCCACCCGGCTTCGCGCGCTGGAGGAGGAGGGCATCGTCCAGCGGCGCGAGTTCGCCGAGATGCCGCCGCGGGTGGAGTACCGCCTCACCGCCAAGGGCGCCGCCTTGGCGCCGATCGTCCAGGCGATGCGCGAGTACGGCGCCCGCTGGCTGGCCGAGGACTGCGCCGCCGTCACGGGCCGGCCCGTGCTGGAGGCCGTCGGCTCCTAGCCCGGCCGCCGGCTGCGCAGGAAGCGCACCGGCAGGTAGAGCGTGTGGGGCATCCGGCGCTCGAGGACCGCGCGCAGCTCCTCGCGCCCCTCCTCGTCGAGCACGTGGGCGATGTAGGTGCGCGAGAAGACCGCCCAGGCGTCGTCGAGGTCCGCCATCACGACCGCGAACTGCACGTCCTGCTCCTCGACCGTCGCCATGCCGGCCTCGTTGAAGGCCAGCTGGTCGCGCGGCTCGTGGGGCATGCTCGCCCGGCTCGCCCGTCCGGCGAGGGCGCCCGGGGCGCGCCGGCCCACGACCGCGATGACCGCGCCCATGAACGAGGCGTCGATCGGCCGAAGGCGGTCGAACGCGGTCACCGATGCGACCAGCCGCCCGCCCGGCCGCAGGACGCGGAAGATCTCGTGGACGGTCCGGTCCAGGTCGGCGACCTGCTCCAGCACCAGGCTCGCGACCACGCAGTCGAAGGTGCGGTCGGGCACGTTGCCCATGGCCTGGGCGTCGCCCCGGCGGAAGAGCACGGGCAGCTCCGTCGGCGTGCGCTCCTGGGCGGCCGCCACGCACTCGGGGCTCGAGTCGATGCCGACGACCATGCCCTCGGGGCCGACGACACGGGCGGCGGCGCGCGTTGCGCCGCCCGAGCCACAGCCCAGGTCGAGCACCCGCTCGCCGGCGACCATCGGCGCCCAGGCGATCGGGCTGTCGTACAGCTGCACGCCGCGGTTGCCGGGCAGCACCGCGAGCGAGTCCTCGGTCGCCGTCGGGTCGAGGGCGTGGACCGCCCGGTAGAAGCGGACCGCAAGCGAGCCCACCAGCGGCGTGCCCGAAGCGATCTCGGCGCGGATCTGGTCCAGCACCTCCTCGGGGGTGGGCGCGGCGTCGCCCGCCGCCGTGGGGACGACGGCCTCCTCCTTCACCGGATCCATCCCCGGATGGTACTCGCGGGCGGGCGTGCCGCCCCCGCCGGCTAGGGCCCGGCGGCCGCGGGCCGGGCCGGCGCGGGCGCGCCGAGCGCCGCGGCGATCTCGGCCAACACCTCGAGCTCGACCGGCTCGCGCTCGAGCGCGGGGACCTCGGTGATCGGCGCGCCGTCGAGGGCGCCCGACAGGGCCTCGCGCGCGTCGAGGTCGCGCAGGCCCAGCAGCTGCTCCTCCTCGAGGGTCGCGGCGGCGCGCCCGGCAAGCGAGTCGGGCCGGGCGGCCCCCGCCGTGGCCAGGGCCGGCGCCAGCTCCTCCGGCCGGGCCAGGCCGCCGGGCGGCAGCAGGTGCACCCGGTTCAGCACCAGCCCGGACAGCGGGTAGCCGTCGTGCGCCAGCCGGCGCCCGAGCGCGACGGCCTGGCCCACGGCGTCGGTGTCCGGCGCCGCGACGACCACGAACCCGGCCTCGTCGGAGCGCAGCAGCGCGTTGATCGCCTTCGCCCGGGCGGCGAAGCCGTCGTACATGCCGTCGAACGCGCCGAGGAAGTCGCTCAGGTCGCGCAGGAGCTGGGCGCCGGTCAGCCGCTCGAGCAGCCCGAAGACGGTGCTGCTGCCCACCGCGATCACCCGCCGGCCGAAGCCGGCGCCGGGCACGGGCGGCCGCAGCAGCAGCCGCAGCGAGCGTCCCTCGATGAAGCGGGTGATGCGGGCCGGGGAGTCGAGGAAGTCGAGCGCGTTCTGCGAGGGCGGGGTGTCGAGCACGATCACGTCCCACCGGCCCTCGTCCACGAGCTCGTGCAGGCGCTCGATCGCCATGTAGTCCTGGGCGGCCACGGCCCCGGACAGGTGGCGGTAGATGCGGTTCTCCAGGATCCGCTCGCGCGCCTCGGGCGTCGGGGCCTCCCGGTCGACCAGCCGGTCGAAGGTCGCCTTGGCATCGAGCTGGAGGGCCCAGAGCTCGCCGCCCTCCGGCCCGCCCGAGCCGGGCACGGGGCGGGCCTCGTCGGCCAGGCCCTCCATGCCGAGAGCGGTCGCCAGGCGCTTGGCGGGGTCGATCGTCACGACCACCACGCGGGCGCCGCCGCGCGCCAGGCCCAGGCCCACGCCCGCCGAGACGGTCGTCTTGCCGACGCCGCCGGCGCCGCAGCAGACCACCATCCGCAGGTCCTCGACGTGCCCGATCACGGGCGCCCGTTGGGAGAGACGGCGTCGGTCAGGGAGGCGGCGAGCACCCTGACCGCGTCGAGGTCGAAGCGCCGCCGCACCAGCTGGGGCAGCTCGAGCACCGGCAGGCGGGTGCCCTCGGCCAGGCGCCGCCGGTAGGCCTGGTCGGAGCGCTGGTCGTCCAGGCGCCGCAGCGCCGCCTCCGCCGCGCGCGACGAGGGGCCGTCGGCGGCCGCGGCGACCGCCGCCAGGGCTGGCGCCTCGTCGTCACGGAACCGCTCGGCCCGCATGCCGTTGAGCACGGCGGCCGCCACGGGCATGCCGCGCTCGCGCAGGGCGGCGGTCGCCTCGATCGCCTCGGATACGGCGAGCTCCTCGGGGCGGGCGACGATGGCCACCCCGGTCGCCGCGGGGTGGACCACCACGTCGTGGATCCGCGCCGCCTGGTCGCGGATGGGGCCGCCGCCGGCGATGGCCTCGACGTTGCCCGCCGTCTCCAGCAGCGCGATGCCGTGGCCGGTGGCCGGGCAGTCGACCACCAGCGCGTCCCACACCGGTCGCCGGTCCTCGTGCAGGGCGACGGCGTAGGTCCACACCTTCCCGACCGTCACCAGCTCGGGCAGGCCGGGGGCGGCTTCGGCGAAGGTGTGGAACGCCCGGCTGCGCGTCAGGAGCTCCACCAGCGGCCGCAGCCTGAGCTGGCCGGTGAGGTACTCCTCGATCGCCTGCTCCACGTCGACGCTGATCCCGAAGAGCCCGGGCGCCAGCTCGGTGGCCTCCTCGTGACCCACGTGCGCGCCGCGGAACAGGCGCGACAGGCGGTCCTGGCCGCCGACCTCGATCACCAGGCTGCGCCGGCCGGCGCGCGCCGCGGCGAGCCCCATCGCCGCCGCGACGGTGCTCTTGCCGACGCCGCCCTTGCCCAGCACGAAGCACAGCCGGCGCTGGGACAGCGGCGGCCCGGTCAGGTCGGGCGTCGCTCCGTTACCGCTGCTCAAGCGCGTCCAGGCGGCGCTGAGCGAAGACAACCGCGTCGTCGAGACCGGCCTCGCGGGCGGCGGCGAGGGCGTCCTCGTACCGCGAGCGCGCGCGGCCGACCCGCGCCGCGTCGTCGGTGCGGTTCTTGAGGGTGTTGTCGCCCGACAGCAGCAGCTGCCGCACGCGACGGCGTGCCTCGTCCTCGCTCACGTGGGCTCCTCGCGCGGCCTCCCGGCCACCGAGCTTACCGACCCCTCGCCGGCCGGGGCCGCCGCCACCGCCGCGGCCAGCCGCTCCGCGCCGAGCGACGACGGGAGGGCCGTGCCGTCCCCGGCGGCGAGGTAGAGGCGGGGGCGGATCGGCTCGACGCCGTCGAAGCGCCACGTCCCCGGCCGCGCCTCGGCCGCCTGCAGGGCCGGCAGCAGCGGGGCCAGGTCGACCCGCGGCGGCAGCGCCCGCGAGGCGTAGTCGACCCAGGTCTCGTAGCGGTGCCGCAGCGTCAGGGTGCCGTCGGGCAGGGCGGTGAGGACGCGCATGCTCGCGATCCGCGGGTGCACGGCCATGTCGTGCAGCGGGCGGGGCGCACGCACGATCGCCAGGTCCTCGCCCGAGCGGTCCTCGATCGTCGCGTCGCCCGCCTCGAGCAGCGCGAGGTCGGCCTCCACCGCCGCCCACTCCGCCGCCCAGGCGATGCGGTAGCGCTCGGGGTCGGCGAGCAGGCCGCCCACCCGCGGCAGGATCGCGAGGTAGAGGGCGCCGGCCGGGTCGCGGCCGCCGGCGCGCGCCAGCGCCCGCCCGACCTCGGGGAAGGGGGTCGTCGCCCGTTCGGCCATGGCCATCGCGGCGATCGCGACCCTCGCGGCCCAGGGATCGGTCCAGGTCGCGAAGTCACCGGCCTCGGCCGCCGCGATGGCCAGCGCCCGCTCGGGCGCGTCCTCGGCGGGCCGCTCCAGCAGCAGCCAGATGCCGAAGAGCCCGTCCTCGTCGTAGTGGTTGTTTGTGACCGCAACCACCTCGAGGCCCGCGGCACCGGCGCGCAGGTAGCGGTCGACGATCGCCGCGCTGGTGTCGTCGGCGAGCGCGGGCGGGGTGCCGGACCGGGGCCAGTGCGACAGCGACAGCACCGTGCCCGGCAGTCGCGCGCCGTCGACAACGGCGTGCGGCGCGCCGGCGAGGTCCTCGGGCGGAATGAAGGCGGCGCCCTCCGCGACCCGCGGCAGCGCGCCGGGGTCGAGCTGGCCGAGGGCGCCCATGGACGCCGCAGGATAGCCCTGATGGGATACTGGGCCCGTGGACTTCGTCGTCGACAACGGTGTGGCCCTCTCGGCCATCTTCCTCGGCGCGATCGTGCTGATCGCCCTCGGCGTGCTCGCGATCACGGGCTTCGGCCTCTGGCGGCGGGCCCGGGCCGCGCAGAAGCGCATCGAGCGCGAGAGCGAGGCGCTGACGGCGCAGACCGACCGCCTGTCGGCCGCGCTCGAGCGGATGCCCGAGCGCCAGGCCGAGCTGCAGGGCGAGATCGCCTCGCTGCAGGCGCGCATCGCGGCGCTGCAGGTGCTGGCCAAGAGCGCCTCCGAGGCCGTGGACACGCTGCGGGCGCCGCTGCGCTACTTCACGGGATGAGCGGCCCCGCCCGCGTCGCGGTGGTCGACGTCGGGTCGAACTCGCTCCGCCTCCTCCTCTGCGAGGACATCGGCCCCGCGGGGGCGCGCGGCGAGCGGGACACGACGGTCATCGGCCTCAAGCGGGGCGCCGGCGCCGACGGGGCGATCGCCGCCGACGCGCTCGAGCGGCTCGACGCCCGCCTGGCGGACTACGCCGGCGCGATCGCCCGCTTCGCGCCGGCGCGGACAGTCGCCGTGGCGACCAGCGCCGTGCGCGACGCGCCCAACCGCGACGCCGTCGGCGCCGTCATCGAGCGGCGGCTGGGGGCGCCGATGCGGCTGCTGTCGGGCGAGGAGGAGGCGGCCGCGTCGTTCGCCGGCGCGCGGCTGGCCGTGGACGGCGAGGGCCAGATCGTGGTGATCGACGTGGGCGGCGGCAGCACCGAGCTGGTGCGCGGGGGGCGGGGCGGCCCCGAGGCGGCGGTCAGCCTGCAGCTCGGCGCCATCCGCCAGACCGAGCGCCACCTGCATCACGACCCGCCGCTGGCAGAGGAGATCGAGGCCCTCCGGGCCGAGGCGCGGGGCCTCGCCGAGCCCGTGCTCGCGGGCGATGGGGGCTCCGTCCCCACCGTCGCCGTCGCCGGCACCGCCACCTCGCTGGCCGCGATCGACCTCGGCGGGTACGACCGCGAGCGCGTGCACCGCCACCGGCTCCCGCTGGCGACGGTCGACGCCATCACCGTGCGGCTGGCAGGGATGACCGCCGCGGAGCGGCGCGGCGTCCCCGGGCTGGACCCGGCGCGGGCGCCGGCGATCGTGGGCGGGGCGCTGGTCCTGGCCGAGGCGGCGCGCGCCTCGGGCGCGGACGAGCTGATGGTCAGCGAGACCGACCTGCTCGACGGCGTGGCGATGGCCGCGGCGGGCGCGGAGGTGCCGTCGTTACCATTGTGACGAGCGTTCCTTAGACTCCCCGGGATGAGCACCGCCTCCAACGGCGCCACCGCGCCGGCCGGCTCGGTCGGCGCCGACGTCATGCAGGGCCGGCGGACGATCCTCGCGACCGGGGCCAACATGCGCCACGTCCGGCACGAGCAGATGCTGGAGCGGTGGCCGGTCCTGCCCGAGGGCTGGGCCAAGGCAGTGGAGACGGCGCGGCTCGCCGCCGTGGACCGCACGCCGGGGACCGCGAGCTTCGGCCGCTGACCTCCGAGCGGCCCCCGACCTCCTGATCGTGGGGGCGGGGGTGATCGGGCTGGCGACGGCCCTCGCCGCCCGCGACCGCGGCGCCCGGGTCACGGTGCTGGAGGCCGAGGCGCCCGGTGCCGAGGGCTCCGCCGGCCCGGGCCGGATCTTCCGCCATATCCACGACCTCGACCGGCTGGTGCCGCTGGCGGTCGCGGCCCGCCGGGGCTGGGAGGAAGCGGGCGACCGCTTCGGCCGCCCCTTCCTCGACGGGCGCGGGGCGCTGCTGATCGGCGGGCCGCGCGACCGCTACGCGGCGAGCCTGGCCGCCGCCGGCGTCGCGCACGAGACGCTCGCCCCCGAGGACCTCCCGGCCGAGCTCGCCCCCCTGGGGCCCGGCCTGCTCGACCCGGGCGGCGGCACGATCGACGCAGCGGGCTACGTGGAGGCGCTGGCCCAGGAGCTCGCCGACGCCATCGAGTTCGCGCCCGCCCGCGAGGTGCTCGACGGGGGCGGGGGCCCGGCCGTTCTCACCGACCGGCGCCGGCTCGACGCCGGAGCGGTGCTCGTGAGCGCGGGGGCCGCCACGCCCGCCCTGACCGCGCCGCTCGGCATCGACCCGCCCGTGACGACGACCCGGCACCGCCGCGTCGCGTTCGGCCATGCCGGCGGCGACGGGCTGCCGTGCGTGCTCGAGCGCTCGCTGACCCAGGGCATGACGGGCTACCTGACGCCGCTGCCCGGCGGCGGCCTCTCCCTGGGCACCGGCGCCGCCGACGACCTGCTCGAGGACGACGCCGTCGCGCTGACGGCCGGGTACCTCGAGGCGATCGTCCCCGGCGCCGACGTCACGCCGACCGGCTCCCTGCCCTGCGAGTCGGTCGTCCTGGCGGGCCACGCCGAGGCCTTGGGGCTCTACCGCGCCGGCGCGGTGGCCGCCTTCGCGGGCGGCAACCTCTTCAAGCACGCGCCCGCCCTCGGGCCGCTCATCGCCGACGCCCTCCTCGAGGGCCGCGCCGACCAGGCGCTGGCGCCGCCTGAGGTAGCGTCGACGCGGCCGGAGTGGCGGAACTGGTAGACGCGGAGGACTTAAACTCCTCGGCCCCTTGGGGCGTCCGGGTTCGAGTCCCGGCTCCGGCATCCGCCTTGCTCAAGACGATCGCCCGGATCGCATGGAGGCCTCAGCCGGACGTGAAGCGGGTCGAGCGGCCGTGGCGCAGGGAATCGGCCGCCAGGGCGGCAGGGCCGAATCAGGGCCTTGCCGCTGGGGCCTCCCCAACGGCGCGGTCCGAACAGCCCGTCACGACGGCGCCCCCAACTGGACCGCCGCGGCCAGCGCCTCGCCTAGGAACCCATCGGCGCCATCTGATCCATCGCGCCGCCTCCGGGGATGGTGAGCCCGGGGATCGCGTCGGGCGCGACGAGCAGGAGCACGCCGAGGACGAGGAGGATGGCGGCCGTCCCCCATGTCGCCAGGCGACGCCACGGCACGGTTTTCTCGACCGCGATCAGCCCGGCGACAAAGGCCATCCAGCCGATCCCCATGACGCCGAGCGCGAAGAGCGACGCCATCAGGGCCCAGCAGCACCCGACGCACCAGGCGCCGTGCCTGGCCCCCATCCGCAGCGCGCCTGACCAGCCGTCGCGCCACGCGCCGAGCAGGAAACCGAGCGGGCTCCGGCACTTCCCGAGGCAGACGTCCTTGAGCGGGGTCAGCTCGTAGATCGCCGCCAGGACGAGCGTCCCGCCCGCGATCCATCGGCCTGCCCGATCCCACGACAGCACGTCTCCGACCGCCCGGGCGCCGACCACCGCGATCGCGAACGCAACCACGCCGGCGCCGCCCCATGTGACGAGGTAGCCCGCGGCGAAGAGCAAGGGCGAGCGCGGCGAGCGCTCCCTGGTCATGCGGGAGTACAGCGCGACCGTCGGGGCGACCGACGGGAACATCATCGCCGCCATCATCACGACCCAGACGCCGAGGAACCAGCCCGGGGCTCCGAGGCCGGTCCAGGGCCCGTCGTCCATGCCCCGCATCTGGTCGAGCGTCCACCACCAGCTCACGCCGGCCAGGGCGAGGAGCAGGGCGATGAGCCCGAGCCGGGCGCGCGTGGCCGCGTAGGCAGGGGCGAGGCCCGCGCCGCGGAGGGCTCGCTCGGGCGCCGCGGTGATCACGTGCTCAGGCGGCCCAAGAGAACTCGGACGTCGAGAGCCCGCTCTTGCCCTCGTACTCGATGCCGAAGGCGTTGATCCGCGAGCGCCGCGCCTCCGCGATCGTGAGGTCCGACCCCGCCGGGTGGAACATGCCCTGGAGGCGAACCGGCTCGCCCGTCTCGACGCCGAAGGGCACGATGTCCTCGATCTCGAAGTCGATCACGTCGCCGACGCGGACGCTGTGGCGCAGGCCGTCGTCGCGCACCTCGATCGCCGCTCGCTCGACCCCGAGCATCTCGCCGACGAGCGGTACCAGCCCCGCCATCGGCCCACCGAGCTGCCCGCCGAAGACCTGGACGAGCTTGTCGAGTTGCTCGTCGGTCGCGCGCTCGTCGATGAACACCCCGAGGCGCCAGTTGCCCTCGGTCATCACCTTCGGCGTGTCGGCGATCACGGCGACCTTGAGGCCGCCGATGTCGGTACCCTCGACCTCACCCTCGCGGATGTCGAAGACCAGCGTCACGCGACAGAAGTCGTAGGTCGCGCCGTGGGCGAATGAGGCATTGCACGGGCAGATGAGATCGCAGGAGCACGTCTCGACGTAGCTTCCCTTCAGGCTCCAGGACATCGTGGACCTCCCTCCGGGGTACGAACTGCCGATTCTCTAACCTGGTGGAGAATCAGGTCAACGAGGTTCGGTTCAGGACGGCCCGACAGGCACGGTGGCCGCGGGTGCGTCCCTTCGTCACCGGGCGAGGCTTGGTGCTCGGCCCTGGGGCTGCCCCACCCCGGCGAGGCCGCGGGCAAGAGGCTCGATCACCCGCTCGACCTCGTCGGCAGGATCATCCCAGCCGACAGCGCTTCCGCCTTCGTGGAGCACGAACAGTCGGGGTACGATGGGCCACAGGGGACCTGGCGGGCAACCGGACGGAGGAGGACTCATGGCCACCGCGACCGAGGTCGCCGAGCTACTCGCCACCCACCCGAAGCCGAGCAAGGTCGATCGCGAGACGCTCGCCCGCTGCATCGCCGAGTGTTTCGACTGCGCTCTCAGCTGCACGGCGTGCGCGGACGCCGATCTCGCCGAGGAGGACGTCTCCGAGATGCGGAGATGCATCCGCCTGTGCCTCGACAGCGCCGATGTCTGCGTCGCCACAGGGCGTGTGGTGAGCCGTCAGACCGAATACGAGCCGGAAACGACGAGAGCGCAGGTCGAGAGCTGTCGGCGGTCATGCTCGGCATGCGCCGAGGAGTGCGAGCGCCACGCCCAGCATCACGAGCACTGCCGGATCTGCGCCGAAACCTGCCGGCGTTGCGAGGAGGCATGCGCCAGCCTGCTCGACGCGATCCGATAAGCACACTCACGACGACCTGACGAGCTGATCGGCGAGGCCAGCCACCACCTCGCACGCGGTGATCCATGTTGAGTGACGAGCGCGGCGCAGGGAGCTGATCGGCACCCGCGAGGCCGCCGCTCGGCTGGCCTGAGCCCGTCGGGGGCCTCAGCCTGGTCCGCCGCTGCGACCTGTGTGCGCGTGCGCGGAAGCGTCCGTGTCCCCCGGCGTGGGCCGGCCTCCTGGGCGGGACGTGTGTCAATCGCGCGGCCCCGGGGGTCCTCCATCCGCGCGGCCGCGGGGCCAGAGCCTCTCAGTCGGAGGTTCGGCTACGGTGGCTGAGCGTCCGCGTCGAGCGCGAGGAGAGGCAGGCCGCTCACGCCCGTCACCCACCAGTCCTGGATCTTCGGCCCGCCGCTCGAGCCGCCGCTGGCGCTGCGGCTGGCGAACGGGCGGTTCGACTCGCTGCGGCCGCGGCAGCTCCCGTCGCCGCCGCTCTGCGCTTCGACCCAGATCATCCCCGCGGACGACCCGCGAAACCCGACCGGGCGCGACGTCCCGTTCGAGAACGGGCTGCACCAGGCGGTCGACCTCGCGGCCGCCGCCGGCAGCTGCGTCTACGCCGCCTACGGCGGCCGGGTCGCGAAGGTCGAGGTGCAGCCCGGCGGCGCCACGGCCAACGTCAGCATCGACCACCACCCGCCGGGGCTCGGGTTCGTCACCTGTTACAACCACGTCACGGCGCTGCAGGTCGGCCCGGGCGACGGGGTGCGGGAGGGCCAGCCGATCGCCGAGGTGTCGGCCGCGGCCGACGATCCGGCCCTTCACTTCGAGGTGTGGGCGGTCGTCGACCGGACGGGGCCCAGCCGAGACCAGCCGCCCGGCGACCGCGACATGGTTCCGCTCGACCCCACGCGGCCCCTCTACGCCTGGGAGCGGCGGCTCGCGGCCGACGAGGCGCTGCCGGAGCCGCGCGTGCCGGTCTCCGTGGGCGTCACGCGCATCGAGACGGTGCACTTCTTCGTCGCCCGGTTCGCCGACGGCCTCGCGCTGCACGTCCCGCTCTATGAGCCCATGACGGCCGACGAGGTGCTCGTCGTCGGCCTGCTGCGCCGGTCGCACCGGCAGCGCCAGGGGCTGCAGCTGTCGTTCCGGCACTCGTCGTTCTGGGGCGTCGACGTCGCCACGACCGCCGAGCTCGTCTGAAGCTCGACGCCGCGGCGCCGCGCCGTGGCGCCGGGCGGCGCCCCTGTGAGG
>DATLLV010000124.1:0-9695 GCA_035537655.1 Miltoncostaeaceae bacterium | reverse complement strand
GCCGGCACCCGCCCCGTCACCGAGCCCCTCTCCGACCCCGACGCCGTAAGCTCCAGGCCGACGCGAGGGGGGGAACCCCGGGCGGTGATGGGCCAGGTCGACCGACAGCGCGCCCGCGAGCGGGCGCGAGGCGCCGCGCAGGCGGCCGGCCGCCCCCTGGGCGCGGCCCTGATCGCGGCGGCGCTGGCCCTGGCGCTGATCCTGCTGGGTCCGCCCGGCGGCGACGCGGCGGCGCACATGTACCTGACCGAGGCCTGGCGCGAGCACGGCTGGCAGCTCTGGGACAACTTCTGGTACGCGGGCCGCTACGCGCAGGTCAACTACAGCCTGCTCTTCTACCCCCTCGCGGCGCTGCTCGGGACGCCCACCGTGGTGGTGGCCTCCTGCGCCGGGGCGGCCGCCGCCTTCGCCGCGTTGCTGCGCCGGCGCTGGGCCGCGATCGCGACCGGCCCGGCCGTCGCCTTCGCGCTGCTGGTGCCGCTGGCGGTGGCGGCCGGCACCTACCCGTTCCTGCTCGGCCTGGCGATCGCGCTCGGCTCACTGGTCGCCCTGGCCGCCGGCCGCCACGCCCTGGCCCTGCTCGGCGTGCTGGCCACCGCCGCGGCGCACCCGCTGGCGCTGGCGTTCCTGCTGGCGGTGCTGCTGGCGGTCGGGCTCACCACCCCGGGCTGGTGGCGCAGCCGCGGCAACCAGGTCGTCGCCGCCGGCACCGTCGCCGTCGCCGGCCTGCAGGCGCTGCTGCTGCGCGGCTTCGAGGCGGCCGGCGCGCACTACCCCTTCGACCCCAAGGACGCGGTCGCGATCGGCGGCTTCTGCCTGGCCGGCCTGCTGCTGACCCGGGGGCTGCCGGACCAGCGGCCGCTGCGGGCGCTGTTCCTGATCTACGCGGGGCTCGGCGCCCTGGCCTTCGTGCTCTCCTCGCCGCTGGGCGGCAACGTGGTGCGCCTGCTGCTGCTGATGGGCGCGCCGCTGCTGCTGCTGCCGCTGGCCGCGCGCGGCTTCCGGCCGCGGGCGATCGCGGGCGCGCTCCTGGTCGGCGCCCTGATGTGGCAGGCGCTGCCCGCCGTCGCCGGCTGGAAGACCGCCGCCGACTCGCGCGCCCAGAACGAGGACTTCTGGTACCCGGTGATCGCGTTCCTCCAGCAGCACGGCGACCCGGACCACCGCGTCCAGGTCGTCGCCACCGCGGACAACTGGGAGGCCTTCTACCTGGCCAAGCGGAACGTCCCCCTCGCGCGCGGCTGGTTCCGCCAGGACGACTTCCCGGCCAACGAGGTGCTCTACGAGGCGCCCCTGACCGCCGCCCGGTACCAGAGCTGGCTGCGCCGGGTGGGCGTGCGCTACGTGCTGCTGCCCCACGACCCCCTCGACTACAGCGCGGTGAACGAGGCCAAGCTGCTGCGGTCGGGCGAATCGGGGCTGCCGGTGGTCGCGCGGATGGGCGGCTGGACCGTCTACGAGCTGCCGCGGGCGACGCCGATCGCCACCCCGGCCGACGGCATCTCGGTGCTGAAGCTCACCTCGGGCAGCGTGACCCTGCGCGCGACGCGGCCGGGCGTCTACCGGCTGCGCCTGCGCTACACGCCCTACTGGCGGGTGGAGCGCGGCTCGGCCTGCGCGGCCCCGCGGGAGCCGTGGGGCACCGAGCTGCGCGTCGCCCGGCCGGGCGTCATCCGGCTCGCCTTCGACGTCGAGCTCGGCACCTTTGTGGGCGCGGTGCTCGGCAGCCAGGGCGGCTGCCAGTCGGAGGTCTACGGCCCGCCCGCCCCGGGCGCGACGCCGCCCGCGGTGCCCGCCGCGCCGGTCGCGCTGCCCGCGGGCTCCTGAGCCCTAGGGCGGGCCCTGGCGCGGCGCCCACTCGGGGCCGCCGATCGCCCAGTCGAGGTGGTTCTGGAAGTCGTTGATGAACAGCGCCCAGACGTACCAGCCGATGATCGAGGCGACGCCGAAGAAGGCGCTGGCGCGGTAGACGGTCAGCATCACCGGGTCGCTCGCCCTGGTGCGCAGCCAGACCCAGAAGGTGTCCCGCGGCACGATCTCGCGGTGGAAGTACTCCGACGTGAACATGCGCCAGTGGAAGGCGAGCCAGAGGGCCCAGAGCACGTCCCAGACCCCACCGAGTGACGTGTAGTAGGCGATCGCGTCGACGCGGCGGCCGGCCTCGCCGACGTACTGCCAGGCGTCGAGGTGCAGGTGCCAGGTGCTGAAGGGGAAGAACACCATCACCCCGACCGAGTCGAGGGTGTCCGACAGGACATGGGCCCAGGCGCCGAGCACGAAGGAGAAGGCCCAGACCTTGTTCCGGCTCGCCAGCCAGATGACCCCCGCGACGAGCACCCAGACCAGCAGCGAGTGGGTGAAGCCCACGCCGGGCCAGCCGCGGTGCAGCTGCACCGGGTCGTCGACGATCTTGCGGTGGCCGCCGAAGCCCAGGCCGTAGACGGCCCACTTGGTGAAGATGTCCGGCGCGTACGAGCCCGCGAGGCACAGCGGGAGGCTGACGGCGCCGCCGAGCTTGACCCGGAAGAGGTAGGGCTCGAGGTCGTGGGCGGCCCAGCTCACCCGGGGCCGGGGTCGCGGCGGCTGCGCCCGAGCAGGCGGCCCGCGAGCCAGGTCGCCAGGAGCACGAAGGGCAGCGACTCCCAGAAGCCGAGCATGAAGAAGGGCGGGAAGAAGGCCCCGAGCAGCGCGTAGGCGAGGAGCGCGACGGTCCAGTAGGCGACCGCGGCGCGATCGCGGATCGACGGGGGCACCCGCGGCACGCGGGAAATCTCGACCCTTGAGGTCCCCGGCGCAAGGGGCCACGCTCCCCCGGTGCCCGTGATCCGCGTCCTGACCTGGAACCTCTTCCACGGGCGCGACGGGCTCCCGGGGCTGCGCGAGACCCTCGCCTCGACGCTCCTGCGCCGGCCCGTGGACGACGGCCGCTACGTGCACCTGAACCGCAAGCTGACGGGGCTGATGGCTGACCGCATCCGCGTCTGGGCGCCCGACGTCTGCGCGCTCCAGGAGGTGCCCACGGGCGCGGTGGACGAGATCGCCGCCCGCACCGGCATGGCCGTGGCCGTGGCCACCACCGGCCCCCTCATCGGCCCGCGCCGGCTGCGCGACGCCCTGGGTGCGCACAACCCCGACCTCTGGCGCACCCACGAGGGCAACGCCAACCTGCTGCTGGTCGGCCGGGCGCTCGAGCTGGTGCCCGGCAGCGCGCGGACGGTGCGCCTGAACCCGCTCCCCGCGATCCTGGGCGCCGCCCGGCCGCTGCGCCTCGAGGCCGGCGAGCTGCTGCGCTACCTGCCCGAGCCGCGCCGCGCGGTGATCGCCCGGGTGCGCGCCGCCGACGGCGCCGACGTCGCCGTCGCCAGCCTGCACTGCCACAACGCGCGCCACCCGGAGCTGGTCGTGCGCGAGCTCGCGCGGGCGGCGCGGGCGCTCGAGTCGCTCGCGGCCGGGACGGCGATGATCCTGGCCGGCGACCTGAACGCCGGCCCGGGCCACCCGGCGCTGGCCGCGCTCGCCGCGCAGGGCTGGAGCGGTGCGCCGGCGCCGCCGGGCGTCGCCATCGACCGGGTGTTGGCGCGCGGCCTGGAGGTGGTCGAGCCCGAGCGGGCGATCCCGCCGTCGGAGCGCGAGGCGCTGACCCGCCTGCGCGGACGGGTGCGGCGCGTGCGCCTGTCCGACCACGACCCCGTGGTCGCGGTCCTCAGGGCGAGCGGATCGCCAGCTGAGCCACCAGCAGGCCGATGACGACGGTCGCCGCCCCGCCCCAGCGCAGGGCGCGGCCGCGGTCCTCGCCGATCCAGTCGGCCAGCGGCCAGACGAGCGGGAAGGCCATCAGGCCGAAGCGGGCCATCGACGTGATGGTGCCGCTCGAGAGCGGCACGACCAGGACCGCCGCCGAGTAGGCCACCCAGGGCGAGCGCAGCCCACCCTCGCTGCGCCAGAGCCGCACCAGCAGCCAGACGTAGAGCGCGAGGAAGACCAGGTCGCGCGCGGTGGCGGTCCAGGCCGCCGTGAAGGTGCCGCTGCTGACCAGGTCCCACGCCGCCGAGAGCTCGTCCGGTGCGGCCGTGACCACGCCGATGCCCAGCTGCCCCCGGTCCCAGGCCTGCTGGGCGTCGAGCGGGAGCATGGCCGAGCCGCGCGCCGCGGCCATCCAGCCCAGGAAGGCCCCCAGCGCCACCACCGACGGCAGCACCGCCATGCCGAGGCGCGCGAGCCGGCCGGCAGGCGGGCCGCGCCAGGCGAGCATCGCGACCAGCAGCACGACGATGATCCCGGTCGGGCGGGTCAGGGCCGCCCCGGCGGCGGCGAGACCGGCCAGGCCGTGGCGGCCGCGCACCGCGGCGAGGGCGGCGGCCACCGCGCAGGCCAGCGCGATCCCCTCCGAATAGGCCAGTGAGGCGTAGAGCGCGGGCGGCAGGAAGGCCAGCGTCCAGGTGGCGCGGACGGCCGCGTCCTCACCGAAGCGCGAGGCGGTGAGCGCGTGGAGGGCCCCCAGCGCGCCGAGGAAGGCGAGGTTCGAGACCACCAGCGCCCCGACGAAGGGGTTGATCCCGATCGCCAGGAAGACGGCCATGATCCCCGGTAGGAGCGGGAAGAAGGCGAGGTTGGTGAAGACGTGGCCGACCTGGCCCAGGTCGTGCTCGTACCCGAAGCGGGCCACGTCGAGGTACCAGGTGGTGTCCCAGCCGCCAAGCAGCCCGAGCGCGTGCGGCACCGCCGGGTCGACGCCGCGCTCGGGCAGCCCGAGGGCCAGGCTGAGGACGAGCGCCAGCAGCAGCACCAGCGCGCGCGAGGCGCCCCAGGCGGCCAGCGGCACCCGCCACCCGGTGCCGGGGCGGGCGACGGCCAGCGGCAGCGCCGCCCTCACGACCGCGCCCCCCGCCGCCAGCCCGCCCACGTCACCGCCGCGCCGATGGCGGCAACGGCCCCGGCGACGATCGGCGTGACCACCGCGGCCGGCTCGAGGTCGACCGGCGCCGCCAGCCGGCGCGCTCCGCCGGGCAGGTCGACCGTGAGGGCGACCTGGGGGTCGAGGCCGGCCCGCAGCGACCAGGCCAGCCCCAGCCCGCCGGCGGCGACGGCGAGCGGCCCCGCCCAGCGCGCGGTCTCGACGAGGGCGGGACCCGAGGAGGCGACCAGGGCCGCCCCCGCGAGCACCGCCATGGCGCCGAAGGCCGGCAGCAGCCAGAGCTCGCCGGCGGCGCCCAGCCCCGGGGCCGTGACGCGCCCGGCCGGCGCCGTCGCGGCGTACCAGGCGAAGGCCGGCAGGGTGCCCAGCGCGACCCCCAGCGCCATGAGCGCTCCGCCCGCCGCCCGGCCGATCATCCACGCCCCTCGCGGATCGGGACGCGCCGGAACACGAGCACGCCGTCGTCGTCCATCACCAGGCGCATGTCCGGCCGGTCGCGCAGCGCCGCCACCGCGGCGGCGTGGCGCGCCGGGGAGATGCGGTCGCCGACGTACGGCCGCTTGACGTCGACCAGCACCCACTGCGCGTCGCGCACGACCGGGAAGGTGTAGATGCGCTCGCGCTCGGACAGGTGGGCCGCGAGCAGGTTCCCGGCCGAGACCGGGACGCCGTCCGGGATCATCGCGACGGCGCGCGCGTCGGCGGCGGCGTGGGGGCCGAGGCGGTACTGCTCGGTGCGCTCGTCCGAGCCGACGCCCGGGATGCCGCCCCACCACGGCAGCGGCCCCAGGTAGACGCCCGACAGCAGCACCACGCCGACCCAGGCGGCGGCGACCGCCCCGTCGCGCTCGAACAGGCGCGGCAGCCACGACGGCCGCTCGGCCCGGCGGACGCGCGCCAGCCCCAGGATGGCGGCGGCGACGAGGAACGGCACCGCGACGGCCACGTACTGGAACTCGATCGAGTACTGCGGGAACCAGTCGGAGAGCACGTTGATCAGCGTCTCGGGCAGAGCGCCGGCCGCGAGGAGGGGCGCGGCGAGCGACAGGAACGCCAGCGGCGCGAGGAGGGCGACGAGGTAGCTGATGCGGTCGTAGGAGCCGATCTGGTCCAGCGCCTCCCAGGGCCGCGTGACCAGCGTCCTGGTCACGCCCGCGCCGTCCTCGCCGAAGCTCGCGTAGCGTTCGACGAACGCCGACCCCTGCCCCTCGTTGAAGTGGGGGATGACCACCAGGACGGCCAGCAGCACCCAGCCGACCGACAGCACCGCGAGGGCCGCGCCGTAGCGGCGCCCGAGGCCCCGGACGATCATCCACACGCCCAGCACGGCCAGCGCCAGGCCGACCTCCTCCTTGGTCAGCGCGGCCAGGACGGCGAGGACCGTTAGGGTGGCGTAGCGCCGCTCCTCGGCCGCCCAGATGCACCACAGCAGCAGCGGCGCCGCGAGCGTGACGGGGTGGAACTCGGTGAGGGTCGCCCACTGCAGGGGCGGGTAGAGCAGGTAGACGGCCGCCGCCGCCACGGCCAGGCGGTCATCGCCGAGCCAGCGCCGCCCAAGCCAGAAGGCCGGCAGCGCCCCCGTCGCCACGATCACCGCCTGGGCCACCAGCAGCGCCTGGGGCAGCGCGCCGGTCCACGCGAGCGGCGTGAACAGCACCAGGATCGGGTCGACGTGCGACCCCAGGCGCACGAACTGGTCACCGGCGATGTCGGTGGTCTCGAGCGGGCGCCCCTGGGCGGTGCTCCACACCGCCTGGACCATGTTCCCGAGGTCGAAGCGGCCGGTCCAGAAGGCGTCGTGGCGCCGGATGGAGAGGTACGAGAACAGCCCGGCCCAGACCGCCATCAGCCCCCAGACGGCGGCGGCCGGCCAGCGCGAGCGCCACCCGGGGCGGGCGACCCGGGCCGTCCGGGGCAGCGGCCGCGGGACCGGCGGGGCCGACGTCACCGGCGCCGCCGCCGCTCGATGAGGACCACCCCGCCGATGAACGCGAGCTCCACCAGGCTCAGGGCCAGGCGCGAGCCCACCGACAGGGCGACGGCGACGCTGCCGGGCACGTTCTGGGCCAGGGCCAGCGCGAAGGCGCCCTCGCGGATCCCGAGCCCCGACGGGAAGATGAAGGCGATCATCGAGACGGCGAACGAGAGCAGGAACGCCAGGCCCACGAACGCCGGGCCGCCCGCCTCGGCCCCGGCCGCCGAGCGCACGAGCAGCCAGATGCCGACGCCGCCGAGGGCGGCGATGCCCGTGTACCAGCCCAGCAGCCCGAGCAGCGGCCGGGTGGCCAGCAGGCGCGGCAGCGGCTCGCGCCCGGCCTTGCGCAGCACCCAGGCCGAGGCGGGCCCGAAGAGGCGCGGGTGCAGCAGCACCAGCCCCAGCGGCACCAGCACCAGCAGCCAGCGGCGCGCGTCACCGCTGCCCGAGTAGGCCGCGAGCCAGATCACGCCGGCGGCGGCGGCCACCCCCAGGCTGAGCGCCTGCTCGTAGACCGTCGCCGCGAGGGTGGCGCGGCGGGGCACGCCGCGCTCGCGGCTCAGCACCACCCGCCCCAGCACCATCAGCACGTTCCCGGGGACGTAGCGGCCCAGCAGCGAGCGGGCCCAGATCGACAGCGTCACCAGCGCGGGCGGGCCGGGGTGGTGGAGGCGGTCGATGATCGCCCCGTAGCCGAGGGCGCTGGTCGCGTAGAAGGCCAGCAGCACCAGCACGCCGAGCACGACGAGCCAGGGCTCCAGGTTCCAGTCGTACGACGAGACGCTCGACCAGCCGTCGACCAGGGCCCAGGCCAGGAAGCCCAGCACCAGCAGGCCCGCGGCCAGGCCGCCCCAGCGCCGCAGGGGGCTGCGCGCCGCCGCCGGGGCCGCGGCGGGCGGCCCGGCGCCCTCAGCCGGACGGTCCATGGCGCCGCGCGACGGCCAGCAGCCCGTGGTAGCCGGGGCGGCGGCCGAGGAAGGCCGAGTCGATCTCCAGGGCCGCCCGCACCAGGCGCGACGCCAGGCGCGGGGGCGGGCCGCCGGTCGCGCGCCCGCCGCCCGCCTCGAGCCGCCGCCGCAGGGCGCGGCGGTAGACCTGGCGGTGGTAGAGGCCCGTCAGCGGGAAGCCCCAGCCGCGCACGTCCACCCCCTCGAAGCCCGCGGCCCCGAGGCGGACGGCGAGATCGCCGGCGTCGTAGCGGCGGCGGTGCCCGGCCCAGCGGTCGGTCCAGTCGTAGCGGTAGGGGTTGGCGGGAACGGTGACGAGCAGCAGCCCGCCGGGGCGCAGCACGCGCGCGAGCTCGGCGAGGGCGCCCGCGTCGTCGTCCACGTGCTCCAGCACCTCGGCGCAGACGACGGCGTCGAAGGCGGCGTCGGGCAGGTCGAGCCGGGCGACGTCGCCGCGCAGCACCGGGTTGCCCGTCGCGGCGCCGCGCTCGCGCAGCGCGCCCTCCAGCCACTCGCAGAGCGCCGGGCTGGCGTCCACCGAAGTCACGGTCAGACCCGCGCCGACCAGCTTCAGGGTCAGGGTGCCGGCGCCCGCGCCGGCGTTCAGCACCTGCGGCCCGGGCAGCGCGGGCAGCAGCCGCCGCAGCACCAGTGCCTCGCGGTAGTCGTGGCGGGGGCCGTAGAGCTCGGGGGCGTCGCCCCAGTCGTGCGAGCCGGGCTCCGCGGCGCGTTCGCTCGTGCTCACCCCGCGGAGGTTAGAGAGCCAGGGCGCGGTCGAGGGCCTCGCGGAGGCGCGCCGCCACCGCCCGCGGGGCGCCCCGGTCGAGGTAGACGGCCCGGCCGGCCGCCCCCAGACGGGCCCGCAGGGCGGCGTCGCCCGCGAGCCTCGCCAGCGCGCCGGCGAGCGCCTCGGGGTCTCCCGGCGGCACCAGGAGGGCGCTGCGGCCGTCGTCGAGCACCTCGCGCACGGCCGGGGTGTCGGCCGTCACCACCGGGCGGCCGGCCGCCATCGCCTGCCAGACCTTGTTCGGCACCACGCGGGCGGCCTTCGCGCTCTCGCCGAAGACGCCGAGGCAGATCGCCGCCCGCCCGACCTCGTCGCCGAGCGACTCGTACGGCACCCAGCGCTCCCAAGTCAGGCCGGGCGGCCGGTCCTGCTCGAGCTCGGCCGCCAGCCAGGGGCCGAGCTGGCCGTCGCCGATCAGGCGCACCGGGGGCGCGCCGGGCCGGCGCGCCGCCGCGAGCACCGTCGCCACCCCGTGCAGCGGCGCGAGCTTGCCGTAGAACAGCGCCGTCGGCACCCCGTTCGGCGGCGGCAGTGCCGGGAAGCGGGCCGGCTCGGCGCCCACCGGCACCACGGCCAGGCGCGCGGGGGGCACGCCGAAGCGAGCCGCCAACCAGTCGGCGCCCGCCGCGGTGTCGGCCACGACCAGGTCGGCCGCAGCCAGGGTCACGCGATCGGCGCCCGCCAGCGCGGCCCCCGTCAGCCGGCCCGCGCGCCCCCGGTCGCCGGCCAGCGTGTCGACGAGCGAGATCATCATGTCGACGACGAGCGGCACCCTGCGGGCCCGGGCGACGCACCACGCCGGGACCGTGTCGGGCTGGGCGGGGTAGCCCGCCACGATGGCGTCCACCCGGGGCTCGCGCGCGCCCTCGACCGCCAGCCCGGCCCAGGCCGCGGCGAAGCGGCCGCCCGCCCGGGCGAGGGGCAGCGGGCGCAGGAAGGCGCCGGCCTTGTGGCGCTCGCGCTCCCACACCGGCCGGTGCCGCTCGACCACCTCCACCCCGTCCTCGCGCAGGCCCTCGATGAGCACCCGCGCGCGCGGGTAGCCGCGCTCGTACGTCCCCAACCACATCA
>DATLLV010000123.1:0-5731 GCA_035537655.1 Miltoncostaeaceae bacterium | reverse complement strand
TGGGGTGGAGGTGGTAGGTCTCGTCGTGGAAGCCGAAGGTGCCGAGGATCGGGTACTTCCCCGATCGCATCTGGCCGAGATCGATCGACGGGATGGTCTCCAGGATCTCGGTCTCATAGGCGTCCCAGTAGCTGGTCGCCTGGAACTCCGCCGGGGCGTCCCTGTACCCGCGGACCAGGTTGCCCAGCGTGTCGGTCTGCAGCGGAGTGCCCCTTGCGTCGCGGAACGGGACCCGCACCTTGTCCCCCTGCGCCCGGGTGGGCAAACGAAGCGGGCGAAGTGTTACCGGCGCTCAGGCCGCGACGGCGTCGTTCCCGGCGCGGCGCAGCGACCACCCGAGGGCGATCATCACGGCGCCGTCGACCAGGAACATGATCCCCAGCAGCAGGCCGATGGCCCAGTCGGAGGAGTCCGGGAGCTCGGCGGCGATGAGGGCGCCCAGGATGAGTGAGATCACGCCGTTGATGGCCACCAGTCCGGCGTCCGCGCGCCCGCGCTGCTGGTAGGCGGCGACGAGCTTGGCGAGGCCGCTGAGAACGAACCAGACGGCGAGGACGACGGTGAGGGTCACGGTCCCGATCTCCGGCGCGGAGAGGAACACGATGCCGACGACGATCGCGAGCACGCCGACCACGATCCAGAGCATCACGTCGCCCCCGTCGCGCGCGCTGAAGGCGAAGCCGAAGAGCAGCACGCCGGCGATGATCAGGAAGATGCCGGCCATGATGTTGATCGTGGCCGTGGCCGCCGCGGGGTAGATGATCGCGACCAGGCCGAGCACCACGAGCAGCGCGCCGACGACCACGAGGAACTGCCAGGCGCTCCTCCAGGCCGAGACGAAGTCGCTGTCCCTACGAGCTGCGGTGCTCACGGCGCGAGAGTATCCGGTCGGAGCGCGTCCGCGCGACTGGTGGTAGCGTCGTGGCGTGGCCCTCCTCAGCCGCATGATGCGCTCCGTCGCCGTGACGGGCCGCACCGACAACGTCCACGGCTGGTTCGCCGACCGCCAGCAGGGCCGCTGGGCCGAGCGGACCTTCAAGGGGGCGCTGCCGCAGCACTCCCCGCCCCCGTCTCACGAGGACCAGGTCGACCGGGAGCGCCGCCTCACCGGCCTCCACGCCGCCGGCGACCTGAGCGACGCCGAGCTCGCGGCGCTCCGCTCCCGCCTGGCCGTCTGAGCCTCAGCGGGGCAGCAGCACCCGGAAGCGGGTGTCGCCGGGCTGCGACTCGAGCCGCAGCTCGCCGTGGTGGCGCACGACGATCCGCTGGGCGATGTCCAGCCCCAGGCCGGTGCCCTGGCCGACGGGCTTGGTGGTGAAGAACGCGTCGAACACGCGCGCGCGCTGCTCGGGCGGGATCCCGGGGCCGTCGTCCGCGATCTCGACGCACACGCGGTCCCCCTGCCGCCGGGTGCGCAGCGTGAGCCGCCCGCCGTCGTCCATGGCGTCGACGGCGTTGTCGATCAGGTTCGTCCAGACCTGGTTCAGCTCCGGGCCGGAGGCCTCGATCGCCGGCAGGTCGGGGTCGAGGTCGCGCACGATCTCGATGTGCTTCGCGCGCAGCTTGTGCCCGAGCAGCGAGAGCGTGCTCTCGAGGCCGGCCTGGAGGTCGACCGTCTGGCGCGGCGCCTGATCGAGGTACGAGTAGCTGCGGACGGCGTCGACCAGGGCGGCGATGCGCCCGGTCGCCTCCTCCAGCTCGCGCAGGAGCGTGCGCGTGCCGGCGCAGGCGCCGACGAAGCGGAGCCCGGCGGCCAGGTCGCCGTCGCCGACGCCGGCCGCGACCCGGTCGACCCACCCCTCGCCGAGGCCGGCGTCGCTCAGGGTGGCGGCGATGTCGAAGGCGTCCGCCACGCCGCGCCGCTCGAGCGTGCCGGCCAGCTCCTGCTCGCGGTCGCTGCGGGCGAGCGGGTCGAGGGGCTCCTCGTCGGCGACAGCCTCGGTCGCCTCGGCGCCGAGGGCGGCGAGAGCGGCGAGCCGCGACGCCGGCACGCCGTCCGCGGCGATCTCGGCGAACGCCGCCTGGCGCTGCCGCTCGTAGTCGCGCAGGGTGGCCGCCGTGCGCAGGGCGGCCGCGGCGGGGTTGTTCAGCTCGTGCGCGAGGCCGGCCGCGAGCTGGCCCAGCGCCAGGAGCTTCTCGCGGTCGCGCTCGATGGTCTTGACCGTCCCGCTCACGTTCTCGATCGCCGGGAGGAAGTCGCGCACCAGGGTGGGGTGGCGCAGCGCGAGCTCGCGGAACTCCGCCGCCTCGAGCTCGAACACGACCGCGTCGCTCAGGGCCTGGGTGCTCCCGCGGTAGGGGGTGTCGGTGAGCAGGGCCATCGCGCCGAGGTAGCCGCCCGGGCCGTGGCTCAGCATCAGCACCGGCTCGCCGGCGACCTGCCGCGTCGTCTCGAGCCGCCCGTCGAGCAGGACCTGGAAGTGGGTCGCGCGCTCGCCCTCGCGGAACAGGAACTCGCCGGCCGCCAGGCGGCGCTCGGCGCCCAGCCCGGCCAGGCGCTCGAGCTCGGCGTCGTCGAGGGTCGCCAGGATCGGGACCTCGCGGAGGCGGTCGCCGGTCACCGGGCCCCCGCCGGGAGCCCACCCAGGTACTCGTGCACGAGCCGGACGGCCATGGCGCCCTCGCCGACCGCCGACGCGACGCGCTTGATCGACGCGTCCCGGACGTCGCCGGCCACGAAGACGCCCGGCAGGCTCGTCTCGAGCGTGAAGGGGTCGCGCTCCAGCCGCCAGCGGTGGCGCCCCTCGACCCGCCGCAGCGCCGGGCCGGAGACGATGAAGCCGGCCGCGTCGCGGGCCACCGCGTCGCCGAGCCACTCGGTCTGGGGCCGCGCGCCGATGAAGACGAAGGCCGCGGTGGCCGCCAGCGTCTGCTCCTCCCCGCCGACGCCGACGCTCAGCTCCTCCAGCCGGCCGTTGCCGGCGGCCTCCACGACCCGCGCGCCCGTCAACACGCGGACGTTGGCGAGCGACCGGACCTGCTCGACCAGGTAGTGGGACATGCCCGCCTCGAGCTCCTCGGCGCGGCAGATCATCGTCACCCGCCGGGCCTTGCCGGCGAGGTCCACCGCCGCCTGGCCGGCCGAGTTGGCCCCCCCGACGACGACGACCTCCTCGCCCTCGACCTCCGCGGCCTCGGCGGGCGCGGCGCCGTAGTAGACCCCGGCGCCGGTGAGCTCCTCGACCCCCGGGACGTCGAGCCGCGCGTACTGGACGCCGGTCGCGACGAGGAGGCTGTGGGCGGCGATCTCCTCGCCGCCGTCGAGCGCCACGACCCGCGCCGGGCCGTTCTCGCGGATCCCGACGGCCTCGCGGGAGACCATCTCGGCCCCGAGGCGCCGCGCCTGGTCGGTGGCGCGCCGGGCGAGGTCCGTCCCGCTGAGCCCCTTGGGGAACCCGAGGTAGTTCTCGATCCGCGAGCTCTGGCCCGCCTGGCCGCCCGCGGCGAGGCGCTCCACGAGCAGGGTCCGCAGGCCCTCCGACGCGCCGTAGACCGCCGCCGCCAGTCCCGCCGGCCCGGCGCCCAGGATCACGAGGTCGTAGAAGGGCAGCGTGGCGCGGGTGCGCAGGCCGATGCGGTCCGCGAGCTCGGCCTGCGAGGGCCGCACCAGGATCTCCCCGTCCTCGAGGACGAGCACCGGGAGCTCGCCCTCGTCGCTGTGGGCGGCGGCGAGGAGGGTGCGCGCCTCGGCGTCGGCGACGTCGAGCCAGCGGTAGGCGACCCCGTTCCGCGCCAGGAAGTCCCGCGTGGCGTGGGCGTCCGCCGAGAAGCGGTGGCCGACGAGCCGCAGGCCGGGCTCGGCGAGCCGCGCGGCCGCCGCCGCCTCCCACTCCTCCAGGAGCTCGTCGAGGACCGGGTAGAGGCGCTCCTCCGGGGGGCTCCACGGCTTCATCAGGTAGTGGTCGAGGCCGACCTGGTTGATCGCCTGGATGGCGGCCTCGGTGTCGGCGTATGCGGTCAGCAGCACGCGCCGGGCGTGGGGAGCCGCCCGGATCGCCCGGCCCAGGAAGTCGACCCCGGTCATCTCCGGCATCTTCTGGTCCGCGACCAGCAGGGCGACCGGCTCGCCGCGGCGGACGATCTGCTCGACCATCCCCAGGCCGGCCTGGCCGGAGTCGGCGAGCAGGACGCGGTGGCGCGCGCCGTAGCGTTTCTTGAGGTCGCGCTCGATCGACCGGCCCACCGCGAGGTCGTCGTCGACGGCGAGGATCAGCGGCCGCGTCGCCGGGGGCGTCTCCATCGAGCCTCGACCCTACGCGATGGGCGGGCGCCCGCGCACGCGGCGAGGCGACCGACCATGATTAATCCCTGGATAATCGAAGGCTATGTAGGCTTTCCCGCGGCCTGCCGTGCGGCGCCCCCCGGCCGAGCGCCGGCCCTTCCGTCTCTCGTACCAGGAGCGCAGACATGAGCACCACCGACATCCCGGTGGACAACGGCGTCAACGTCGAGGCCCTGCTCGGGGCCCGCGCGGCGCTCGCCGAGACCCCGGAGGCCGCCGAGTTCCAGTGGCGCGCCACCACCTCCTGGGTGCGCGGCACCCACAGCCAGTCGACCGTCGAGTCGTTCTACGGCTTCGGCGGGGAGCAGCAGCACCGGACGACCTTCGTCTACGACGCCGACCACCCGCTGCTGTTCGCGTCCGAGGACAACGGCATCACGCCGGCCGAGTACGTCCTCGTGGCCCTGGGGAGCTGCCTCACGGCCGGCGCCGCCGCCATCGCCCAGCAGCGCGGCATCCAGCTGCGCTCGGTGTCGGCCACGATCGAGGCCGCCATGGACCTGCACGGCATCCTCGGCGCCGACCCGGACGTCCGCAACGGCTTCAGCACGATCGACGTCAAGTTCGACATCGACGCCGACGCGAGCCAGGCCGACCTCGAGGCGCTGATCGCCCAGTCGCAGAAGCGCTCGGCGGTCTTCGACGCCCTGACCAACCCGACCAACATCAACGTCAAGGTCAACTAGCCGGGCTCCGGGAGTCACGCGGATGCCCCACCTCCCCGTCGTGGTCGTCGGAGCCGGCCACAGCGGGTTGGCCATGAGCCGCTGCCTCGCCGAGCGCTCGATCGACCACGTGGTCCTCGAGCGCGGCGAGGTGGCGAACTCGTGGCGCACCGAGCGCTGGGACTCGCTCCGCCTGCTCACGCCGAACTGGCTCACGCGCCTGCCCGGCTACGCCTACGAGGGACCGGACCCGGACGGCTACATGGGGGCGACGGAGGTCGCCGACCTGATCGAGGCCTACGGCGCGGGCAACGACGCCCCGGTGCGCGCCGGCACGACCGTGACCTCGGTGCGCCCCGCGGGCGACGGCGGCTACCTCGTCGACACGGACGGCGGCGGCTGGAGCGCGGACGCGGTCGTGGTGGCGTCCGGGGCCTGCAACGTCGCGACCGTCCCGGCGGCCGCCGCTGGCGTCCCCTCGGGGGTCACCCAGCTCACGGCCCACGAGTACCGCAACCCCGGCCAGGTGCCGGAGGGCGGGGTCCTGGTGGTGGGCGCATCGTCGAGCGGCGTGCAGATCGCCGACGAGCTGATGCGGCACGGCCGGCCGGTCACCATCTCCGCCGGCGAGCACGTGCGGCTGCCGCGCCGCTACCGCGGCGCCGACATCCTCTGGTGGATGGAGGCCGCCGGCGTCCTCGACGACGGCCACGACGAGATCGACGACCTGGTGCGCGCGCGCAGCATCCCGTCGATGCAGCTGGCGGGCTCGCCGGACGGCGAC
>DATLLV010000122.1:0-8526 GCA_035537655.1 Miltoncostaeaceae bacterium | reverse complement strand
GCCTCCAGCACCTCCTCGGAGATGTCGAAGTTGGCGTAGACGCCCTGGACGTCGTCGTTGTCCTCGAGCTCGTCGATCAGGCGGAGGATCTGGCGGGCCTCCTTCTCGGAGACCTCGACCGTGCTCTTGGGCACCATGGTCTGCTCGGCCGAGCTGTACGCCACCCCGCCCTCCTCGAGGGCGCCGCGGACGGCCATGAAGTCGGCCGGGTCGGTGGTGACCTGCCACTGGGTGCCGTCCTCGGCGATGTCCTCGGCGCCGCCGGCGAGGGCGAGCTCCATGAGCTCGTCCTCGTCCACGCCCTCGCGGTCGACCAGGATCACGCCCTTGCGGTCGAACTGCCAGGCGACGCTGCCGGGCGTCCCCAGCGAGCCGCCGTTCTTGGTGAAGATGTGGCGCAGGTCGGCCGCGGTGCGGTTGCGGTTGTCGGTGAGGATGCTCGCGATCACCGCCACGCCGCCGGGCGCGTAGCCCTCGTAGAGCATCGACTCGTAGGTGTCGGCCTCGCCGCCGCCGGCGCCGCGCTGGATCGCCCGCTCGATGTTGTCCTTCGGCATCGAGCTGTCGCGCGCCTTCTGGATCGCGGCGGCGAGCGTCGCGTTGGACTCCGGGTCGGGGCCGCCCTCCTTCGCGGCCACGAGGATGGCCCGCGACAGCTTGGAGAAGAGCTGGCCGCGCTTGGCGTCGGCGGCGCCCTTCTTCCGCTTGATGGTCGCCCACTTACTGTGCCCCGACACGGTCCCTCCTCCTCCCGCCTTCGTCCGCCGCGTCGCGGCGGTCCCTCGCGCGCCCCACGAGCCACTCGTGAAAGCGCCGCTCCCCCGACAGCTCCGGGTGGAACGCCGTCACCATCAGGTCGCCCTGCCGCGCCGCCACGCCGTGGCCGGCGTGCTCGGCCAGCACCTCGACCCCCGGGCCCGCCTCCTCGATCCAGGGCGCCCGGATGAACACCGCGTCCACCGGCTGCTCGCCCAGCGCCGGCACGCTGACCGGCGCCTCGAACGACGCCACCTGGCGGCCGAACGCGTTGCGCCGCACCACGATGTCCATGCCGCCGATCAGCGGCTGGGCGCCGCCGGTGGTGGCCCGGGCGAGCACGATCATCCCGGCGCAGGTGCCGAGCGCCGGCATGCCGTCCGCGATGCGCTCGCGCAGCGCGGCCAGCAGGCCCGAGCCCTCGGCGACCAGCCCCAGCGTGGTGCTCTCGCCGCCCGGCAGGACGATCGCGTCCAGGCCCCCGAGGTCGGCCGGGGCGCGCACCTCGACGGCGTCGGCGCCGGCGGCCGCCAGCGCTCGGGCGTGCTCCGCGAACGCGCCCTGGACCGCCAGGACCCCGACGCGCGGCCGGCCGAGGCTCGCGACGGCCTTCGTCACCACCCCCGGCCCTGGAGCAGCTCGGCCTCGCCGATGGCCGAGATCTCCAGCCCCGGCATGGCGTCCTTGAGCCCCGCCGAGACGCGCGCGAGCACCTCGGGGTCGCGGTGGTGGGTGACGGCCTCGACGATCGCCCGCGCCCGGCGCGGCGGGTCGGCGCTCTTGTAGATGCCCGAGCCCACGAAGACGCCCTCGGCGCCGAGCTGCATCATCAGCGCGGCGTCGGCGGGCGTGGCGATGCCGCCGGCGGAGAAGTTCACCACCGGCAGGCGGCCCTCGGCCGCGACCCGCGCCACCAGCTCGTAGGGCGCGCGCAGGTCCTTGGCCGCGGCGTGGAGCTCCTCGGGCGGCCGGCCGGCCAGGCCGGCGATGCCGCCGCGGATCGCCCGCATGTGGCGCACCGCCTCGACGACGTTGCCGGTGCCGGCCTCGCCCTTCGTGCGGATCATGGCGGCGCCCTCGGAGATGCGGCGCAGCGCCTCGCCGAGGTCGGTCGCCCCGCAGACGAACGGCACCGTGAAGGGCTGCTTGTCGATGTGGTGGCTCTCGTCGGCCGGCGTGAGGACCTCGGACTCGTCGATGAAGTCGATCTCCAGCGCCTCGAGCACCTGGGCCTCGACGAAGTGGCCGATGCGGCACTTGGCCATGACCGGGATCGAGACGGCCGCCTGGATGCCGGCGACCATCTCGGGGTCGCTCATGCGGGCCACGCCGCCGTCGGCGCGGATGTCGGCCGGGATGCGCTCGAGGGCCATCACCGCGCAGGCGCCCGCCTCCTCGGCGATGCGCGCCTGCTCGGGGGTCGTGACGTCCATGATGACGCCGCCCTTGAGCATCTGCGCCAGCCCGGTCTTGACCCGCATCGTGCCGGTGCGGCCGTTGCCCTCTGCCACGCCCTACCCCTCGGTCGGAGGCCGAGGCTGAAACTCTAGCGAAGGCCCCGGGGGCGCTCGGCGTCCCAACGGGTGGCGGCTAGGCCCCCACGGCCGCCAGGTCGGGCCTGGTACGCGCCATCTCGCGCCGCGGGGGCGCCAGCGCGGCCGCCAGCGCCTGGGCCACGGCGACCATGGCGACCAGGGTCGGCTGGCCGTCGCGCGCGTCGGCCGGGACCACCCGGGCGAGCGGGTTGCGGGCGAGCGGGCTGAGGCTGGAGTCGACCAGCGCCGCCGCGGGGACGCCGGCGGCGCGACCGGCCGAGACCGCGGCCTGGGCCACGCGCGACTCGCGGCCGATGGCGATCGCCAGGACGGCGCCGCCGGGGCCGATGCCGTCGAGCCAGGCGCGGGCCGCTGGGTCGAGCGAGGTGACGGCGGCGACCGGGCGGCCGGCCCGGGCCAGGCGCTCCTCGATCAGCGTGACCACCGTGCGCGCGTGCCCCTCGCCGGCGATCACCAGCGGCGCGCGGGCGCCGATCGCGGCGGCCATCGAGCCGAGCCCGGCGGCGCCGAGGCGCTCGGAGAGGTCGTCCAGCGCCAGGCGCTCGGCCGCCAGGGCCGACTCGATCCCGTCGGCCGACAGCGGCAGCCCCAGCTGGCGGTCGCCAGGCCGCGGCGGCAGGCCCGGGCGCTGGGCGCGCCGCACCGTGCGCTGCATCTCCGGGTAGCCGGAGTAGCCCAGGGCCTGGGCGAAGCGGACCACGGTGGCCGGGCTGCAGTGCGAGGCCCGCGCGACCTCGTGGGCCGACAGCAGCGGGACGTCGGCGAGGTGGTCGGCCAGGTAGCGGGCGAGCGACTGCTGGGCGGGGCTGAAGCGCTCGTAGTCGCGCTTGAGTCGCTCGGCGAGGGCGTGGACGTCGGGGGGCATGCGCACCGTCATTTCGCCGTCGGGGCGCGGTCCCCTACCGAGGTCGCGGCGCGAGCCTCGTCGACGTCTCCGGGCCGGTCGTCATCCGCACCTCGGCGACCCGCCCCGGGACCACGCCGCGCAGCACGACGTACTCGACCGCGCTGCCGCCCGCCGGCAGCGCCGAGCGGGCCGGTGGCAGCAGGGCCGCCGCCCGCCGGGCGGCCGCGTCCCCCCGGCGGCGCAGGGCGGCGGCGGCCGGCTCCAGCGGGATCCGCCGGCCCGAGACCAGCACCGCCACGAAGCCCGGCATCGCCGCCAGCCGGGACGAGTCGTTGACCACCGACGCGATCCCCACCGACGGCGACGGCTCCCCCGGCGCCGTCTCGACCGCGAGCGCCGCGCCCAGCGCGCGGGCCGCCGGGTCGGTGCCGAGCAGGTCGACCGTCGCCCCGAGGCCGCCCGGGGCCGTGCCGACGAAGTAGCCCGAGCCGGCCTCCTCCTGCTGGTCGGGCGGCGGCGGGGCCGGCGCGCCGCCGCCGCCGCAGCCGGCCGCCAGGGCCAGCGCCGCCGCGACGGCCGCGGCCGCGGCGGCCGGCCGGCGCCTCACCCCTCGCCGAGGCGGCCGACGGCCGCCGCGAGGTCCTGGCGGTCGGTCAGCAGCGGCTCGGCCAGGTCGCCCTCGCGCTCGACCCGCCGCGCGACCGCGCCCATGGTGAAGTCGCGCGGGTCGAGCCCGGGCTGCACCTCGTCCCAGCGCAGGGGCGTCGCCACCGGGGCGCCCGGGCGCGGCCGCACCGAGTAGACGCTGGCGATGCTGCGCCCGCGCCCGTTCTGGCCCGCGTCGAGGTACACCCGCGGCCCGCGCGAGGCCACCATCCGCTCGACGGTGACCAGATCCGGGCGCGCGCGCACCAGGCCCTCCGAGACGACCTGGGCGAACAGGCGAACGGCGTCCCAGTCCGGGCCACGCACGATGGGCACGAGCACGTGCATGCCGCTCGCGCCCGAGGTGCGCGGGTAGCCGCGCAGCCCTGCGGCCTCCAGCGCCTCGCGCACCAGCAGCGCCGTCTCGACCACCCGGGCGTAGGGCACGCCCTCGGACGGGTCGAGGTCGAAGAGCACGTGGGTGGGCCCGTCGGGCGAGTCGGCCAGGCTCTGCCACGGGTTGAGCTCGATGCAGCCGAGGTTGGCGAGCCAGAGCAGCCCGAGGGCGTCGTCGACGATCGCGTAGTGGCTGGTCTTCTCCTCCGAGCGGCCGCTGCGCGAGAGGCGCACGGTGCGCATCCACTCCGGCGCCTGGTCGCCGACGTTGTGCTGGAAGAAGAAGTCGCCCTCGATGCCGTCGGGGTAGCGCTTGAGGATCTGGGGGCGGCCGGCGATGTGGGGCACGAGGACCGGCGCCATGCGCAGGTAGTGGTCCAGCAGGTGGCCCTTGGTGATGCCCTCCGCGGGCCAGTAGGGCTTGTCGAGGTTGGTGAGCGTGATGCGGCGGCCGCCGTCCTCGATCGCCCGGTCGCCCGCCTGGCCGCCGAAGGGCCCGGGCGGCACGTCGGGGCCCTCGCCCGGGTCGTCGACCAGCCCGCCGAAGACCGGCGCGCGCAGACGGTTGTCGGGCGTGCGCTCCGCGAAGCTGACCTCGGCGCGCAGCTCGGGGCGCACCCAGCGCGGACGCGACCCGCGCGTGGGGACGTCGTTGGCGAAGGGTGACTCGGCGACCTCCATCCCGCGCAGGCGGTCCCACAGGCGACGGGCCAGGTCGTGCGAGAACCCGCTGCCGACGTGCGACAGGTACGTGAGGCGCCCTTCCTCGTCCTCCTCGCCCACCAGCAGCGCGCCCAGCGTGTTGCGGTGCGAGCCGGTGCCCTCGGTGAAGCCGCCGATGACGCCCACCATCTCGGGCCGGCGCTTCACCTTCACCCACTCGCGCACCCGCTGGCCGGGGCGGTAGGTGCTGTCGGCGCGCTTGGCCACGATCCCCTCGAGCCCCTGCTCGGCGGCCGCCCGGAAGAGCCCGGTCCCGTCGCCGTCGATGTGGCCGCTGACGATCAGCCGCGGCGCGCCCTCGGGGGCGATCGCATCGGCCAGCCGGGCGCGGCGCTCGCGCCAGGGCAGGTCGAGCAGCCACTCGCCGTCGGCGTGGAGCAGGTCGAAGGCGACGTAGGTGAACGGCCCGCGCCCGTTCTGGAGGGCGTTGAAGTCGGGGCGGCCCCGCTCGTCCAGCACCACCACCTCGCCGTCGAGCACCACCTCCTGCAGGGTCACCGCCCGCCGCAGGTCGGTCAGCTCGGGGTAGGCGCCGGCCATGTCGCGGCCGGTGCGGCTGCGGAGCTCGGTGGCGTCCGAGGTCACCAGCGCCAGCGCCCGGTAGCCGTCCCACTTGGGCTCGAACGCCCAGGCCGGGTCGTCGAAGGGGTCCTGGCGCGAGCTCGCGAGCATGGGGCGCATGGCGCGGAACGCGGGCGCCGGGTCGGGGGGACCGGGTGGCCCCGCCGCCGAGCGGAAGATGAGCCACTCGTCCTTGCCGCCGCGCCGGCCCGTGCGCACCAGGTGGTAGTTGCCGCGCAGGATGCGGCCGTCGAGCACGAGCTTCCACTCGTCGTCGGCCTGCAGCTCGGCCTCGTATGCGCCGCCGTCCCACACCGTCATGCGCCCGGCGCCGTACTGGCCCTCGGGGATCACGGCCGAGAAGGTCAGGTACTCGAGCGGGTGGTCCTCCGTGCGCACCGCCAGCCGCTTGGGGCCCTCGCGCAGGGGCGGGCCCTTCGGCACCGCCCACGAGGCCAGGGCGCCGTCCACCTCCAGGCGCAGGTCGAAGTGCAGCGCCCGCGCGTCGTGTCGCTGCACCACGAAGCGTGGCCGGCCCTGCGGGTCGGCCGGGGCCGGGGCCGGCTCGGGCGCCGGCTCCGGCGTGGCGCCGAAGTCGCGCTTGTCCCGGTACTCGGCGAGGTCAGGCGCGCGTGCCAAACGCCTCCAGTATTCCGCGCTGCCAGCGCGCCGTGTCCCCCGGGCCCTGGCCGTGGTGGGGCGGCGTGGCCCAGAGGCGGTCCGCGAGCCCCTCGTAGGCGCGTGCGCGCTCGCGCACCTGCTCGGCCGTGCCGGCCGCGGCGAAGGCGTCGGTCATGTCCTCGCCCACGGCCTCGGCGAGCCCGGCGGCGTCGCCCGCCAGGAAGGCCCGCCGGATCGCGCCCAGCCGGTCGCCGAAGCCGTGGCCCGCGAAGAGCTCCTCGTAGGTCCTGACCGTGGCGTAGAAGCCCACCGTGCCCGCCGCCGCTCGCCGTGCGACGGCCGGGTCGTCGTCCGAGACGGCGCAGATCAGGGCGGCCGACAGCTCGGGCGGCGGCCGCCCGGCCCGCTCGGCCCCGGCCTCGAGCGCCGGCACCAGCCGCTCGGCCAGCCACGCCGGCGAGGTGACGGGGTGATCGAGGAAGCCGTCGGCGACCTCGCCGGCCAGCCGGGACATCCCGGGCAGGACCGCCGCCAGCCAGACCGGCGGGAGCGGCCGCGGCGCCCGGTGGGGGCGGCGAAGCCCGCGGACGTCGATGTCGTAGAGCGACCCGGGCGAGCGCGCGTCGCGGCCCTCGGCCAGGGCGGCCATGAGCTCGCGCGCGGCCGCGACTAGCTCGCGCATGCGCCGCACCGGCGGGTCGTAGTCGGCGGCGTGCCAGCTCGCGTTCAGGCGGCGCACGCCGGCGCCGAGCCCGAGGGTGAAGCGGCCGTCCGAGAGCTCGTCGAGGTCGAGCGCCTCGAGCGCCACGACCATCGGGCTGCGGGTGAAGGCCAGGGCGATCCCCGTCCCCAGGCCGATGCGCTCGGTGGCCGCCGCCGCGATCGCGAGCGGGACGGTGGCGGAGCGGTGCAGCTCGGGCGCCCACAGCCGCCCCAGCCCGGCGCGCTCGGCCTGGCCCGCGAACCGGGCGACCTCGGCCGGGTCGTGTCCCAGCAGCTGGCCGTCGACCGGGATCGCGAGCGCGGGCGCCACGGTGTGCGAGTATCACAGCCCGTGAGGCCCATCGCGCGACTCGGGACGGAGTTGCTCGTCTCCGGGGTCGGGCAGGTGGTCATCGGCCTGCTGGGGCTGCTGGCCGGGCTGTTGCTGATCGACGAACCCGCGCGGGCGCTGGTGGCGTTCGCGGTCGCCTTCGTCGCGCTGGCCGCCGTCAGCGCGTACACCTCGCGCTGGATGCGGGCGACGCGCCCGGGCGACGCCGCCCCCGACGCGCGCGTCGAGCCGTCCTCACAGACCGTGCGCCGAACCGCCGTGGCCCTGGCGCTCGCCCTCGTCGTCACGGGCATCGGCGCCGCCATCGGCGGCGGCCTCGCGGCGGTGCTCGGCGGGCTGGTCGCCGGCGTCGGCGCGGTCGACCTGGTCAACCGTGGCTGGGTGCTGAGCCGGGAGCGCGAGACCGGGCTCACGCTCTACCGCGAGCTCGGCCGGTCGCCGTTCTCGAGCGGCCGCCGCCCCCTCTACACGCGCCCGCGGAACGACATCACGTTGGCGACGTAGTCCTTCGTGTCGTCGTAGAAGCCCCGCGTCCGGGTCGCGCCGAGGCCCTGGTAGTAGGAGCCGACGGCCAGGCGCTCGCTGCCGCCCGTGTGGCGCAGGAGCCAGCCGATGTAGGCCACGCCGCCGTCCACGTTGTCGCTCATGCGGTGCGGGTTGATCCGGCGGCCGAGCACGGCCGGCCCCAGCCAGCGCGCGGTGCCCGGCATGAGCTGCATCACGCCGACGGCCCCGACGTGCGAGAGGGCGCTCTGCGACCAGCGGCTCTCCTGCCACCCGACGGCGCGGGCGAGCGAGGGGTCGACGCCGTGGCGCAGCGCGGCCTGGGTGATCATGGCCCCCACCTCGGGCCCACCCGGATGGATGGAGGCCATGCCGACAGGCCGCGCGCCACCGCCGGTGCCGGCGGCAGGCAGCCGCAGGGTGCGGCCAAGGGCGATGCGGTCGGGGTCGGCGATGCCGTTCATGGCGGCGATGGCGCCGACGCTCGTGCCGGCCCGGGCGGCGATGGCGCCGAGGGTGTCGCCCGAGCGGACGGTGTAGGAGCCGCCGGACGACGGTGACGCGTACCCGCTCCATGACGAGGGGACGCTGAGGCGCCGGCCGGCGGCGATGCGGTTCGGGTCGGCGATGCCGTTGGCGGCGGCGATGGCGGAGACGGTGGTGCCGTTGCGCGCCGCGATGGCGCCCAGCGTGTCGCCGGGGGCGACCGTGACCGTCGCCGCGCGAACGCTCGTCGCGCCCGCCAGCAGGAGGGCCGCGGCCGCGCAGAGGACGGCGGCGACGACCACGGGCAGGGTCGATCGGCGGGTGGGCATGGGGGCCAGTATCGACGCGGGAAACGCCCTGTAAATCCCTCCCCGGCC
>DATLLV010000121.1:0-5719 GCA_035537655.1 Miltoncostaeaceae bacterium | reverse complement strand
CTCAAGCTGATCCAGGCCGCCGACTTCGACGTGAAGAAGGCCGAGACCGGGATCATCTACATCGACGAGGTCGACAAGATCGCGCGCAAGGCGGACAACCCGTCGATCACGCGCGACGTCTCGGGCGAGGGCGTCCAGCAGGCGCTCCTGAAGATCCTCGAGGGGACGGTGGCGTCCGTGCCGCCGCAGGGCGGGCGCAAGCACCCGCACCAGGAGTTCCTCACCATCGACACCACCAACGTGCTGTTCATCTGCGGCGGCGCGTTCGCGAACCTCGAGAAGATCATCGAGCGGCGCATCGGTCACAAGGGTGTCGGCTTCGCCGCCGAGGTCCGCAGCCGCCGCGACCACGACCCGCATGACGTCTTCAGCGAGGTCCTGCCCGAGGACCTCATGAACTACGGGCTCATCCCGGAGTTCATCGGGCGCCTGCCGGTCATCTCGGCCGTCCACCAGCTCTCGCGCGACGACCTGGTGCAGATCCTGACCGAGCCCAAGAACGCGCTCGTCCGGCAGTACCGGCGCTTCTTCAGCTTCGACGACGTCGACCTGGTCTTCGCCGACGACTCGCTCCAGGCGATCGCCGACAAGGCCCTCGAGCGCGAGACCGGCGCCCGCGGCCTGCGCTCGATCATGGAGGCCGCCCTCCTCGACGTGATGTTCGAGCTCCCGTCCCGCGACGATGTGCTCAAGTGCGTGGTCACCCGCGAGACGATCGAGAAGTCGCTCCCGCCGACGCTGGTGACGGAGGCCCCGGGACGGGTCGCCGAGGCCGGCGGCGGCTCCGCGTAACGGCGGGCCGCCAATGAGCGCTCCCCGGTCCGGGCCGCCCGCGGCGGAGGCGGGCCCCCGTCAGGTCGACCGCTTCGACCCCGCGACGGTCGAGCCGCGCTGGATCGAGGCCTGGCAGAACGCCGGCGTGGGCCACGCCGACCCCGACAGCGACCTGCCGCCGTACTCGATCGCGATCCCGCCACCGAACGTCACCGGCGCCCTGCACATGGGCCACGCCCTCAACAACACGATCCAGGACGTCCTGGTGCGGTCGCACCGCATGGCGGGCTACGAGACCCTCTGGATCTGCGGCACCGACCACGCCGGCATCGCGACCCAGGCCGTGGTCGAGAAGGCCCTCGCGGCGGAGGGCATCTCCCGCCAGGAGCTCGGGCGGGAGGCGTTCGTCCGCCGCGTCTGGGAGTGGAAGGAGGAGTACGGCGGCCGCATCATCGGCCAGCTCAAGCGCCTGGGCTGCACGCTCGACTACGGCCGCGAGCGCTTCACGATGGACGAAGGCTACGTCCGGGCGGTGCTCGAGGTCTTCGTCAGCCTCCACGAGAAGGGCTACATCTACCGCGACCGCTACCTGGTCAACTGGGACCCGGGCCTGCGCTCGGCGATCTCCGACCTCGAGGTGGAGGACCGCGAGGTCACCGACACGCTGGTGCGGATCGCCTACCCGCTCACCGACGGCTCGGGCGAGCTGGTCGTGGCCACCGTGCGCCCCGAGACCATGCTCGGCGACACCGCCGTGGCCGTCGGCCCCGGGGACGACCGCTACCGGCACCTGATCGGCCGCACCGTCACGCTGCCGCTGGTCGGGCGCGAGATCCCGGTGATCGCCGACGAGCACGTCGACCCCCAGTTCGGCACCGGCGCGCTGAAGGTCACGCCGGCCCACGACCCCAACGACTTCGAGATCGCCCGCCGCCACGACCTGCCCCGGGTCGGCGTGATCGGCGAGGACGGGCGCATGACCGCCGACGCCGGCGAGCGGTACGCCGGCCTCACCCCGGCCGAGGCCGCGGAGCGGGTGGTGGAGGACCTCGGCGCCCAGGGCCTGCTGCGCGGCAGCGAGCCCTACACCCACACGGTCCCCTTCTCGCACCGCTCCGGCGCGCGCGTGGAGCCGCTGGTCTCGCTGCAGTGGTTCTGCGACATGACCCGCCTGGCGGCGCCGGCGATCGCGGCGGTCGAGGAGGGCCGGGTGCGGTTCACGCCGGCCAAGTGGGGCGACGTCTACCTGGACTGGATGCGCGAGATCCGGCCCTGGTGCATCAGCCGCCAGCTCTGGTGGGGGCACCAGATCCCGGTCTGGTACCGGGGCGAGGAGAGCTACGTCGGCCGCGAGGCCCCGGAGGGCGAGGGCTGGGAGCGCGACCCCGACGTGCTGGACACCTGGTTCAGCTCGGCGCTCTGGCCCTTCGCCACCCTGGGCTGGCCCGAGCGCACCCCCGAGCTCGAGCGCTTCTACCCGACCCGGGTCCTCTCCACGGCCCGCGACATCATCTTCCTCTGGGTCGCGCGCATGGTGATGATGGGCTACGAGTTCATGGGCCAGGAGCCCTTCGCCGACGTCGCCATCCACTCGGTGGTCCAGGCGCCCGACGGGCGGCGCATGAGCAAGTCGCTCGGCACCGGCATCGACCCGATGGACGAGATCGAGCGCCACGGCGCCGACGCGCTGCGCTTCGGCCTGCTGATGATGTCCAGCACCCAGGACGTCCGCTTCAGCCAGGACCGCATCGATCAGGGCCGCCAGCTCGTCACCAAGCTCTGGAACGCGGTCCGGCTGGTGATCGAGCGCGGCGGCCGGGCCCGCGCGGAGCCGGCCGGGGCGGCCACCCTGGCCGACCGCTGGATCGCCTCGCGCGTCGCCGACGCCATCGAGCGGAGCGGTGCCCACCTGGCGCGCTACGAGCTGGCCCCGCTCGCCGACCTGACCTACCACGCCGTCTTCGACGACTACTGCGACTGGTACCTCGAGCTGCTGAAGGCCGGCGAGGCGACGCCCGAGATGGCCGGCGCCGCGCTCGAGCAGCTGCTGGCCCTGGCCCACCCGCTGATGCCGTTCGTGACCGAGGAGTGCTGGTCGCGCCTGCCCGGCGCGGGAGGGCTGCTGGCCGAGCACCCGCCGCCAACGGCCCCCGGGCCCCGGGACGAGGCGGCCGAGGCCGAGCTGGCCCGGGTGCAGGAGGAGGTGAACGCCCTGCGCGGCTGGCGGGCCCAGCGCGGCATCTCGCCGCGCCGGCGGATCGTGGCCGAGGACCCGCACCCGCTCACGGGCGCGCTCGCCAACGTCGCGCCCGCCGGCGACGCGTCCGGCCTGGAGTCGCGGGTCCTGCTGCGGACGCGCTCCATGAGCGTCGGGCTGGAGGGCGAGGAGGTCGACGCCGGGGGTGAGATCGAGCGCCTGCGGGGCGAGCTGGCAACGGCCGAGGGCGAGCTCGCGCGGGCGGAGCGCAAGCTGGCGGACGAGGGCTTCGTCGAGCGGGCGCCCGCGCACCTGGTCGACGCGGAGCGCGAGAAGGCGGCCCGCTACGCCGCCGAGCGCGAGACGCTCGCGGCGCGCATCGCGGCGCTCGGATGACGCCGGCCGAGGCCCGCGACTGGATCGCCGGGCTGCAGATCCTGGGGATGCGCCTCGGGCTGGAGCGCATCCGCGCCCTGCTCGGGGCCCTCGGCCACCCTGAGCGGACGGCGCCGGCGCTGCACGTGGTGGGCACCAACGGCAAGTCGTCGACCGCCCGGCTGGCCGCGGCGGCCCTGACCGGGCAGGGGCTGACGGCGGGCGCATACCTCTCGCCCCACGTGGGCGACTGGGCCGAGCGCGTCCAGGTCGGCGGCGAGCCGATCGACGACGCCGCCTTCGCCCAGGCGGCGAGCGCGGTGCGCGAGGCCGCCGAGGGCCCGGCCCTGCCGGCCGGCGACCGGGTGACCCAGTTCGAGGCGCTGACCGCGATCGCGTTCTGGGCCTTCCGCCGCGCGGGCGTGGCCGCGATGGCGATCGAGGCGGGCCTGGGCGGGCGCTGGGACGCGACCAACGTCCTCCAGCCGGGCGCGGCCGTCGCCCTGACGAACATCGCCCTCGAGCACACCGAGTTCCTCGGCGACACCGAGGAGGCGATCGCGGGCGAGAAGCTCGCCGTCTGCGCCGACGGCGCGGACCGGGTGGTGGTCGGGCGGCTGAGCGAGCGCGCCCGGCCGGCCGTCGACGCCGAGCTCGCCCGGCGGCGCATCACGGCCCTGCGCTACGGCGAGGGCCTGAGCGCCCGCGACGAGGAGGGCGGGACGGTCGCCGTGGCGACCCCGCTCGCGCGCTACGAGGGGCTCGCGCTGGCGCTGCGCGGCGCCTACCAGCGCGACAACCTCGCCGTCGCGGTCGCCGGCGCCGAGCTGGTGGCGGGGGGGCCGCTCGACCCCGAGGCGCTGCGCCGGGCGGTGGCGGGGGTGCGCATGCCCGGCCGCCTGGAGCTCGTGCCCGGCGCCCCGGCGGTCGTGCTCGACGGCGCCCACAACCCGGCGGGCGCCGAGGCGCTGGCCCGGGAGCTCCCGGGGGTGGTGTCCGGGCGCGGGCCGGTGGTCGCGGTGGTGTCGATCCTCGACTACAAGGACGCCGCCGGGATGCTCGACGCCCTCGCCCCCGCGGTCGACCTGATGGTCGCCACCCGCTCGAGCCATCCGGCCGCCGCCGACCCCGAGCGCCTGGCCGCGATGGCCCGCGAGCGGGGCGCGGCGGCGGCCGTCGTCGAGGAGCCCGCCGCCGCGCTCGCCGAGGCGCGCGAGGAGGCCGGGGCGGGCGGCACGGTGATCGTTGCGGGCTCGCTCTACCTGCTCGCGGACGTGCGTCCCCAGGTGCAGGCGGGTCGCGGGGAACCCCCTGCTAGACTCGCGCCCGCCCGGAAGGGCGCACGCCCCTCTGAGCGAATATAGGTGCGCATGACGTCGGCCCGCGCGTGAAACGGCTCCCCTTCTGATGCTGGCGATCGGCCAGGCGGGACTCCTGGCGTTCCTGCAGGCCAACCCCCAGACGACATCCTCGGACGACCCGTTCGAGTCGGTCTCCAATTTCTTCGACTCGGGGTGGTGGACGGCGATCCTGCTGATGCTGCAGGTGTTCGTCGTGCTGCTCTGGCTCGCGCTGGCCTGGTGGACCTACCAGGACTCGCGCCGGCGCTTCGAGTCGCCGGCCGCCGTCGCCGGGTGCGTCGCGCTGTCGGTGCTGCTGCCGTTCTTCGGGTCGATCATCTACCTGATCGTCCGGCCGCCGGAGTACCTCGACGAGGCCCGCGAGCGCGAGCTGGAGCTGCTCGCGCTGGAGCAGCGGCTCGGCGAGCTGGGCGACGTCGAGGGCCAGGAGATCGTCTCGCGCATCCTGGCCCGCGAGGGCCTGGAGCCGGGCGGCGACCCGGTCGCCGTCCGGCGGGCCCTGCGCCAGGCGGGCGGCGCCTCGCAGGACGACGTGCGCGACCTCGATCTGCGGCTGACCGAGCTGGAGTTCCGCATGCGCCTGGTCGACGGCAACACGCCGGAGGTGCGCACCGGCGACTCCGCGCTCGAGGGCGGCTCCTCGCGCGAGCCCGACCTGCCCGAGGCCACCAGCCGCCGCGGCGGCGACCCGGGCCGCTCGGCCCGCTGGCGCCGCACGCGCCGCGAGCCCGAGGCGTATGACTGAGCGCTCGTTCGTGATGGTCAAGCCGGACGGGGTGGCGGCCCGCCTGACGGGGGAGATCATCACGCGCATCGAGCGCCGGGGCCTGTCGATCCTGGCGCTGCGGAAGGCCGTGATGGCGCACGGGGTGGCACAGGAGCACTACGGCGAGCACCGCGAGCGGCCCTTCTTCGGCGAGCTGGTCGAGTTCGTCACCTCGGGGCCGGTCGTGATGATGGCCGTCGAGGGCGACGGGGCCATCGGCGCGCTGCGCACGATGATGGGCCCCAC
>DATLLV010000120.1:0-4954 GCA_035537655.1 Miltoncostaeaceae bacterium | reverse complement strand
CGTCCGGCCGTTCGGGACGTAGACGGAGACGACGCGGACCCCGGCGCACGTCGCAGCGACGGCCCGCGCCTCGGGGTCGGGGAAGCCCGGCGCGCCGGGCACGCCCCGCACGACGTCCTCGAGCCCGACGCGGGACAGGATGGCCACGCCGTTCCACGTCGCCTCGCCGTGCAGCGCGGCCTCGTAGCCGCGCCCCGTGAGCTCCTCCCCGAGCAGCTCGGTGAAGGCCTCGTCGGCGAGCTTGGTCTCCTGGAGGCAGACCACGTCCGGGCGCCGCTCGTCGAGCCACGGCAGCAGGCGGGGCACGCGCTGCCTGACCGAATTGACGTTCCAGGTCGCGAGGCGCACCGGCCCACGGTAGTCGAGCCGGCCGCGAGGCGCCGGGGCTCGGCGGGCGGGTCCGGCCGGCCCTCTCAGAACACCATGACATCCACGTCCTGGCCCGCGAGGATCGCGCCCGCGGTGATCAGCGTGTCGCGTCGCACGATGAAGTGCTGGGTGACCGCGTCGATGTCCCGCAGGCGCCGCTGGAGCGGGGACGCGGCGTAGATCGACCCGCCGCCGCCGGCGCGGTAGGCGCCTCTGACCACGTCCGCGGCCCGCTCGGTGGCCCAGACGGCCGCGGCGCGCATCCTGGCCCGGTCGCGCACCGTGAACTCCCCGCCGGAGGCGGCCGCGTCCCAGGCCGCTTCGGCGGTCTCGTGGATCAGCGCCCGGGCGGCGGCGAGCTCGGCCTCCGCCTCGCCCAGCTGGAGCTGGAAGACCGGGTTGGCGGCGAGGACCGCGTGGTCGAGCAGCGGCACCTTGTCGGCGGCGAGGGCGACGACGTCGTCGAGCGCGCCCCGCGCGACGCCGACCGCGACGCTCGCGACGACGAGCGCGATCAGGCTCGGGATCGGGATGCGGACGAGCGGGACGTCGACGCACGGCGGGTCGACCAGCGGCACCAGCGTCCGCTCCGCCGGCACCAGGGCGGAGTCGACGTGGAAGTGGTGGCTGCCCGTCCCGCAGAGGCCGGAGACCGTCCAGGTGTCCTCGATGACGACCTGGTCGGGCGAGAAGACGGCCATGCGCATCTGCGGCACGCCGTCCACCACGCCCTCGATGCAGTTGCCGTAGATCCAGTCGGCGTGCTCGCACCCGCTGGCGAAGCTCCAGCGGCCGCTCACGCGGTAGCCGCCGTCGTCGGCGGCGATCGAGCCGCTCGGGCTGAAGACGCCGGCCGTGATGGCGTCCGGCGCGGAGAACACCTCGTCGAACGCGGCGCGCGGCAGCGAGGCGAGGTCGCACCACGTGCCCGACCCGATCAGCACCGTCCAGGCCACCGACGCGTCGGCCGTGGCGAACGCCTCGTACACGCGCATGGCGTCGGAGAGGTCGGCCTCGAGGCCGCCGTGGCTGCGGGGCCGCAGCACGCGGAACGCGCCCACGGCGATCAGCTCGTCGAGCAGGTCGCCGGGCACCCGGCGGGCGGCCTCGATCTCCGCCGCGCGGGCGGCGATCGCCGGCGCCATCCGGCGGCCGCCCTCCAGGACGTCCGTCGGCGTTGCGATGTCCGTGCGCAGTGTGGTCAACGTCCCCACCTCCCCGTGTCCTGCCGATTGCGGCGAGCATGGCCCGAGGCCGCCGGCGCGCGCGTCGGCCGAACCGCCCAACCCGCGCGGCCGGGGCCTGGGTAATTCGACCCAGCCGGCCCCTCAGACGAGCTCGTGCTCGTAGGCGTACGCCGTCGCCGCGGCGCGCGACGAGACGCGGAGCTTGCCGTAGAGGTTGCTGACATGCCGGTCGACCGTCCGCCGGCTCAGGCCGAGCCGGGCCGCGATGGCCTTGTTGCTCTCGCCCGTCACGAGCCGGCGCAGCACCTCGAGCTCGCGCGGCGTGAGCCCGTGCGGCTCCGCGCCCCCCGGCGCCCCGGCGGCGCCCAGGCGCGCCAGCTCGTCGCGTGCCGCCTCGCCTTCCAGCGCCGCGGTCTCGTCGTCGCCCATCGACCGGCACGCCTCGGCGACCAGGAGGCGCACCCGCGCCGCCTCGTAGGGCGCCTCGAGCTCGAGCCAGAGCCGCGACGACGTGCGCAGCAGCCGCGCCGCGGCGCGGGCGTCGCCGGCGGCGAGCTCGACCGCCCCGCGCGCCTGGGCGGCCGAGGCGAGCAGCATCGCGCGCCCGTTGCGCGCGGCGATCTCGTCCAGCTCGTCGCAGGCGGCCCGCGCCGCGTCGAGGTCCCCGGCGGCGACGGCGATCTCGACGAAGGCGGGGAGGAGCCGGGCGCGCGCCATCCACTCCGTCGCCGCGTCGAGGACCCCGGCGATGGTCGCCGACGCCGCCTCGGTCCGGCCCTCGGCGAGGCGGAGCAGCGCGAGCCCGGGCTGCGGCTCCCGGCCGTGCCGGCTGGCGTCCCGGAAGGCCCGCTCGGCGCCGGCGAGGTCCCCCCGCACCCGCAGGATCTCGCCGCAGCGGTAGGCCGTCTCGCCCGCCGCGCGGCGGTCCCCGCGCTCCGCGAACCGCCGCCGCGCCAGCCGCGCCTCGGCCAGGGCCTCGTCCCACGCGCCGCGGATCTGCAGGATCTCGGCGCGGTGCAGCAGGCAGGTGCCGGTGAAGGGGACGAGGTCCGGCTGCTGCCCGCACCACTCGGTCAGCGCGACGGTCCACTCCCGGGCCCGCGCCAGCTCGTACGTCACGTGGCAGCCCTCGATCACGCCGCAGTAGACGAACCCGGTCGCGATGGGCGACAGCTCCCCGGCGGCCGCCGCGACCATCGCCTCGTCGAGCTTGGCGAGCCCCTCGGCGACGGCGCCCTCCTCGATCAGCGCCCGGCCGAGGTCGCTGAGCCCCAGCGCGACCAGGTCCGGCTCGCTGAAGCGCTCGCCGGCGTCGACGGCGGCGGCCGCCGCGTCCCGCGAGCCGCGCAGGTCGCCGGCCATCATGCAGCGCAGCGCGTCCGCCGACGCGAGGTAGCCGCGCTCCACGCAGTCGCCGGCGTCGGGCTCGACGAGCCGCCGCGCCCGCCCGTGCCAGCCGGTCGCGCGGCCGAGCTCGCCCCGGATCATCAGGTGGACCATCAGCCAGAACGCGGCGCGGACGGCGCCCCGGCGATCGCCCTCGCGCCGGTGGGCGTGATGCGCCCGCGCCAGGGCGGCGAGCTGCTGGTCGTCGAGGCCGAGCATGTAGGAGCAGACCGCCAGCCGCTCCAGGTCCTCGGGCGCGAGCGGCCCCGCCTCGTCGATGCTCGAGAAGAGCTCGTGCGCCCGCGTCCAGGCGCGCCGGCCGTAGGCCTCGCGGGCGGTCGTGAGAACGTCGGCGTGCATCTGCAGAGCCTCCGCGGGCTCCACCATACCCCGGTCCCGGTCGCGGGCCGGACCGGCGCTCAGTGCTTCGGGGGGAGCGAGCGCGCGGAGGCGACGCCGCGCGCCACCCACGGCGCGAGCTGGGCGGAGGTCCGCACCCCCTCGGGCTCGACGCGGAGCCAGCCCCGCATCTCGCGCCCGCGCATCTCGAACGGCCCCGCGTGGGGCTCGCCGAGCAGGGCGTCCGTCTGCTCCGGCTCGACGCGGACCATCAGCCCGCCCTGGCCGCTGGCCGCGACGGCCATGTTCCCGCCGACGAGGAAGGCCAGCCCGCCGAACATCGCCTGCTCGGTGACGCCGGGCTCGCCGGCGACCTGGGCGCGGATGCGATCGGCCAGGTCCTCGTCGTAGGCCATGGCGCGATGGTGCTCCCGGGGCCCGCCCGGCGCAACCTGAGGCCGGGGGTGCGCCGCCGCGGGTGCCCGGGGTAGGGTCGCCCTGTGGTCGGCGGCATCATCGTTCCGGGCGCCGCGATCGGGCCGATCGCGATCGGCGACGAGCGCGCCGCGATCGCGGCGCGGCACGGTGACGGGGTCGTCGCCTCGCGGACGCGGGACCCGGAGCACCCGGGCAACCGCAACCTCGACCGGGTCACCATCCGCTACCCGGCGCTGTCGCTCGTCGCGGCCTTCCCGACCGACGAGGCGAGCAGCGGCGCCGAGCGGCTGGCGACGCGCTCCCGGGCCTACCGCACGCGAGCCGGCGTCGGCGTCGGCTCGACCCGGGCGGCGGTGCGCCGCGCCCACCCGGCGGCGGTCTGCGGCGCGGCCTCCTGCCGCATCGGGCGGGCCCTCCCGGGGCGGGTCGTCACCCGCTTCCAGCTCGCGCGCGGCCGGGTCGTGCGCGTCGACCTCCGGCGCACTCCCCTCGGCTAGCCGGCCCTCGTGTACACGAGGTCGAAGTCGTGCTCCCAGGTCGAGCCGTCGCCGGCGATCTCCCAGGCGCCGCTGATCGTGGAGCCGTCGTCGCTGACCGTGCCCGTGAAGCGCTGGGAGAAGTCGTCGCCGTCGCGCCAGAGCCTCCAGACGCCCCGCTCGAGGCTCATGCCGTAGACGCGCGCGACTCCACGCGAGTCGAAGTAGTGCTGGAGCAGGCCGTCGCCGTCCGGGTCCACGCCGATGATCGCGATGCCGTCGGGCGCCCCCGGGACGTCGACCGTCCAGCGCTGCACCAGGAAGCGACGCCCCTCCAGCCAGGAGAAGGTGGCGCGCCCGACCGGGGCGGCGGGGTCGCCCAGCACCCAGTCGCCGACCAGCGCCTCCAGTGCCGCGAGCCGGCCGTCGTCGCCGTCGCCCATGTCTCCCTCCCCTCGCCGTGGTCTCCGCAGCCTACGACCGCGCCGGCGCGCCGGGTTCACCGCGGGCCCGCGTCTGGCGCGGCTGGGATGATCCACCCGTGGAGCGGGCCGAGCACATCGAGGACCGGGTGCGGGCCATCCCGCCGGGATGGGTCCGCACCTACGCCGACATCGACCCGGGGGCGCCGCGCGTCGTGGGGCGGGTCCTGGCGACCACCGGCGAGCCGCTGCCCTGGCACCGGGTGGTGCGCTCGGACGGCAGCATCCCCAAGGGGGAGCACCAGCTCGCCCTGCTGCGCCGCGAGGGCGTGCCGCT
>DATLLV010000119.1:0-4759 GCA_035537655.1 Miltoncostaeaceae bacterium | reverse complement strand
GCGGTCGAGGATCTCGTACTCGTGCAGCGCGCGGCGGTTACGGGCGACGTCGCGAAACCGCTCGTCGACGCCGCCGCCCTTCTTCTTCCTGGCGGCCATGGGCGCGCGATGTTAGCGCGGGCTCCAGCTCCGCCCGCCCGCGCAGCGGCTCGACGCGCACGACCCGCGCCTCGAGCTCGTCGCCCAGGCGGACCCGCCCCCCCGTGGCGGCGCCCACGAGCGCCACGCCCAGCGGGTCGGCCCGGTAGTGGTCGTCCTCCAGCCGCCGCGACGGCAGGAACCCGGTGTAGACCTCGTCGAAGACGACGAAGAGGCCGGCATCGATGAGGCCGGTGACCGTGCAGGAGACCGGCTCGTCCCAGCCGCCGCGCGCCAGCCGGTCGCGGAGCAGGAAGGCGGCGCAGATCGCGTCGGCGCGGTGCTCGGCGGCGGCCGCCTCGCGCTCGGTCGCCGAGCAGTGGTCGGCGGCCTCGTCGAGCTCGGCGGGCCCCGGGCCGGGGTCGCCGATGCCCAGGGCGTCCAGCAGCCCCCGGTGGACCAGCAGGTCGGGGTAGCGGCGGATCGGTGAGGTGAAGTGCAGGTAGGCCGGGCTGGCCAGGCCGGAGTGCCCGGGCTCGGCCGGCGAGTAGTACGCCTGGCGCAGCGCGCGGAGCACCAGCGGCCACAGCGCCCGCCCGTCGACGCGGCGCGCCTGGATGTGGCGGGCCACCTCGCGCGCGGCGTCGGCGGCGGCGCGCCGGCAGCCGGCCGGGCCCAGCTCGCCCCCCGGCAGGGGCGGCGTGGGAACGCCGAGCTCCTCGAGCTGGGCGTACAGCAGCTCTATGCGGCTCTGGGCCGGCTCCTCGTGGTGGCGGAACACCGTCGGCGCCGCCCGCGCGATCATGTAGCGGGCCACGGCCTCGTTGGCCGCGATCATGCACTCCTCGACCAGGGAGTGGGCGGCCGTCTGGCCCTCCAGGCGGATCTCGGCCACCCGGTCGCCCTCGAAGCGCACGACCGGCTCGGCCGAGTCGGCCTCCAGCGCGCCGCGGTCCATGCGCCGCGCGCGCAGGGCGGCGGCGACGGCGGCCGCCGCGCGCACGTCGTCCTCGAGGGCGGCGTCGCCCAGCCCGCCGCCCGCCAGGAGCGCGTCGACCTCGGGGTAGGTCAGGCGCCGCTCCGAGCGGATCAGCGCGCGCGAGAAGCGCGTCTCCCCCACGCGGCCGTCGCCGTCGACGACCATCTCGACCGTCACCGCCGCCCGGTCGGCGCCGGGGCGTAGGCTGCAGAGGTCCGACGAGAGCCGCTCGGGCAGCATCGGCACGACCGACCCGGGGACGTAGACCGAGTTGCCGCGCCGCGCCGCCTCGCGGTCCAGGGCGCTCCCGGCGGGCACGAAGCGCGAGACGTCGGCGATGTGGACCCAGAGGCGGGTCGCGCCGCCGGCCCCGGACGTGAGCGCGATCGCGTCGTCGTGGTCCTTGGCGCCCTCGGGGTCGATCGTGATGACGCGCTGGTCGCGCAGGTCGCGGCGGCCGGGGTCGGCGGGGACGGCCGCGTCGTCGGCCTCGTCGGCCTCGCGCAGGGCGGCGCGCGGGAAGGGCCGCGCCAGCCCCTCGGACGCCAGCAGGCCGGCCAGCGCCGTGCTGGGGGAGGACGCCGGCCCCAGCACCTCGGCCACCCGCCCGGCGCGCCCGCGCATCGTGACCACGACCAGGTCGCCCACCTCGGCGCCGCCGCGGGCGCCCGTGGCCAGGGGGATCCGCTGGCCCGGCTCGAACGCCGGCTGGGCCGCCGCCCCGCGGCCCGCCGGCACCAGCTCGCAGACCAGGGACTCGGGCGGCCCGCCGCGGGCGCGTGCCATCAGGGGCCGGCGGCCGCTAGCGCCAGGCCCCGCTGCAGCATCTCGTCCTTCGGCGTGCCCGGGTCGTCGGCGACGCGGACGTCGGGCGGCAGCCCGCGCTTGGCGAGGTCGAAGCCCTTGGGCGTGAGGTAGCGGGCGGTCGTCAGCTTCAGGGCGCCGCCGTCGCGCAGCGGCTCGGTGCTCTGGATGAGCGCCTTGCCGAAGGTGCGCTGCCCCACCAGCTCGCCGCGGCCGGCGTCGCGCAACGCGCCCGCCACGATCTCGCTGGAGCTGGCGCTGCCGCGGTCGACCAGCACCACAAGCGGCAGGTCGCCGGCGGCCGGCGTGCCGTCGGTGCGGAAGACGTGGCGCGGCGAGTGCAGGCCCTGGGAGACGACGACCGTCGAGTCGTCGGGCAGGAAGACGCCCGCCACGCCGACGGCCTCGTTGACGAGCCCGCCAGGGTCGCCGCGCAGGTCGAAGACCAGCGCGGTGGCGCCCTTCTCGCGCAGGCCCTCGACCGCCTCGGCCAGCGCGTCGGCCGAGCCCTTGGTGAACTGGGCCAGGCGGACGTAGCCGACCTTCGTCCCGCCGACCGTCTCGATCCGCGAGCTCACGGGGGGGACCTTGATGCGGGCCCGCGTGAGCGTGACCTCGCGCTCGGCGCCGCCCGGGGTCGCGATGCCGATCGTCACCGTGGTGCCGTGGGGCCCGCGGATCCTCGAGACCACGGCGTCGATCGAGCCCCGCTCGACCGGCGTGCCCGCCACCGAGGTGATGCGGTCCCCCGCCCTGATCCCGGCCTCGGCCGCCGGGCTGCCCTCGAAGACGCGCGTGATGACCACCCGGTCGCCGCGCTGAGCCACCTGGAGCCCCACCCCCTCGTAGACGCCGTCGTTGTGCTCGCGCAGCGCCTCGAGCTCGTCGGGGCTGAGGTAGTCCGTGTAGGGGTCCTTGAGCGACGCGATCATCGCGTCGACGGACGTCTGCTCGAGCTTCGCGCCGTCGACCGGCTCGAAGTAGTCGCTCTTGAGGACGTCCAGCACCTGGGCGTTGAGGTCCTGGCCGCTGTCGCCGAGCAGGAAGCCGCGCAGCGGGTCCGACAGCTGGGTCAGGCCGGTCGCCTGGGCGTGGCCGCCGACCACCACGCCGCCCACGAACGCGACCAGCACCACCAGGACGGCGGCGCCGCCGAGCAGGATCCGGCGCAGGGTCATCGTCGGGTGCGGCCGCTCACGGGTCACTTTCGATGATACGCGCGCCCCGGGGCGGCGCCCCCGGGCGCGGTCCGCGCCCGCGGGAGGCCGGCCCGGCCTAGACCTTGAGGAAGCGGCGCAGCGTGATGCCGCTGCCGACGGCGCCGACGAGGGCGCCGGCGGCGATCAGGACCAGCCCGAGCAGCGGGAAGCCGATGGTCGTCGCCTCGTCGCGCTGCAGCGCGCTGTCGGTGGTGTCGATCCAGTGGTCGACCACGCCCACCTTGACGGCCCAGAGCAGGGCCACGGAGAGCAACGCGCCCACCAGGCCGCAGATGATCCCCTCGATCACGAAGGGCCAGCGGATGAACCAGTTCGTCGCGCCCACCAGCTTCATCACCTCGACCTCGCGGCGGCGGGCGAAGATCGACAGGCGGATCGTGTTGCCGATCAGCAGCACCGAGGCCACCAGCAGGATCGTGATCAGCGCCAGGCCGGCCCACTGGATGAAGCGGGCGACCGTGAGGAGCTTGTCGGTGGTCTCCTTGCCGTACGAGACGCCCAGCTGCTTGTCGATCGCCGGGTTGTCGCCGATGGCCGCGATGACGGCGGGCGCCTGCTCGGCCGAGCCCGGCTTGATGCGGAAGTTGGCCGGGATCGGGTTCGTCGTGAGGTAGTCGGTGACGCTGGGGTCCTTGAGCCGGCCCTTCAGCTCCCTGAGCGCCTGGTCCTTGTTGATGTAGACGAACGACTTGACCGTGCCCTGCTGCTGCAGCTGCACGAGCTCGTTCTGCAGCCCGTTGACCTGGGCGACCTTGGCCGAGTCGGAGATGTAGGCGCGGATGTCCACCCGGGCCTTCTGCGAGTCGACCGACGACTGCACGTAGAGGAACGACGGGATGAAGGCGCCGAGGATGAACACGGCGATCAGCACCGTCACCGTGGCCGCGATCGACACCGCGACGTTGGCGCGGATGGAGCGGAAGGCCTCGGCCAGGAAGAAGCGCGGTCTCATGCGCCCCTAGTAGTCGTAGTCGACGCGGGCGTAGCGGCCCTCGCGCTGGTCGCGCACCACGCGGCCGTCCTGGAGCCCGATGACGCGCATCTGCATCTTGTCGACCATCTCGCGGTCGTGGGTGGCCATGATGACCGTGGTCCCTGTCCGGTTGATGCGGTAGAGCAGCTGCATGATCCCGATCGAGGTCTCGGGGTCGAGGTTCCCCGTGGGCTCGTCGGCGATCAGCAGGCGCGGGTGGTTCACGAAGGCGCGCGCGATCGACACCCGCTGCTGCTCGCCGCCCGATAGCTCGTTGGGATAGCGGTCCGATTTATCGGACAGCCCGACGAGGGCCAGGATCTCGGGCACCTTGCGGCGCGTGTTGCGCGGGTTCTCGCCGATCACCTGGAGGGCGTACGCCACGTTCTCGTAGACGGTGCGGCCCGCCAGGAGCTTGTAGTCCTGGAACACGCAGCCGATGGAGCGGCGCAGGTACGGCACCCGCGAGCGGCGCAGGCGCTGCAGGTTGCGGCCGCCGACCGTGATCGTCCCCGCCGTCGGCTCGAACTCCTTGATGAGGAGCCGGATGAACGTGGACTTGCCGGAGCCCGAGGGGCACACCAGGAAGACGAACTCGCCGCTCTCGATGGAGAGGGAGACGTCGTCGAGGCCGATCGCGTCGGTCGTGTACGCCTTCGAGACGCCGTCGAGGATGACCATCGGGCCGTCGCCAGGGCGCAGCAT
>DATLLV010000118.1:0-14567 GCA_035537655.1 Miltoncostaeaceae bacterium | reverse complement strand
GTGCTCAAGGCCGTCCCCGGCGCGAACGGCGAGCTGGCGGCGACCTGGCGCGGCGCCGAGATCTGGTTCGACTCGCGCGAGGACTTCGACGCGGCGATCGCCTCGCCGGAGTGGGCCGCGATCGCCGCCGACGGCTTCATGCCGTCGGTGGCGGGGCTCCAGATCGACGTCTTCGACGTGGAGGAGGAGTGGATCCCAGCCTAGGTTCGTGATCCGGGCGTTCTGAGCTCTGGACGGGTCGGTGGGTCCGGGCACGGCTGCCCCGCGCCGGCGAGCGTCGGGTGGGGTCTAGCCCTTCCCTCGACCCGGGAAGATCGTCGACAGGGGCGGCTGCCAGGTGGCGAGCCAAGCCTCGAGTTGCTCGCCGGACATCGTGCGCTCGCCGCCGCGCGGCGTCACCAGGAAGCGGGCCAGGTCGCGGGCCAGCTTGCCGCCGGGGCGCTCGGCTAGAGCGTCCTCGAGCAACGCCCGGGCCAGCGCGTTCCACGAGCCCGAGGTCGCCAGCTCGACCGCGCCCCAGCCGGGCCGCTCGCGCGCCAGCGAGGCCGGGCCGCGCGGCGGGCGCGCGACCCGGTAGACGCACGCGGCCGCGCCCGCGCGCAGCCGTGGCGGCGCCCCCACGCCGCTAGGCGCGGATCCCGCGCCAGGCGGTGGTGCCCATGTCGATGGTGATGTTCGCGCCGGTGATCATCGACGACTCGTCGGACGCCAGGAACAGGACGAGGTTGGCCACCTCGACCGGCTCGCCGAGCCGGGGGATGAGGTGCGTGCCGATGAGCTGCTGCTTGACCATCTCCTGCTGGTCGGGCGGCCCGGAGGAGAAGTACTTCTGCACCATCGGCGTGTCCGTGTTGCCCGGGGCGTAGCTGTTGACGCGGATGTTCATCGGCGCGAGCTCGAGCGCCATCACCCGCGAGAGCTGGATCACGCCGGCCTTCGAGGGGCCGTAGGCCGCGCCCATCGGGTAGCCGACGATGCCGCCGATCGAGGCGGCGTTGACGATCGAGCCGCCCCCCGACTCGGACATCAGCGGCACGGCGTGCTTCGAGCACATCCAGACGCCCTTGAGGTTGATCGCGACGACCCGGTCCCAGACCTCCTCGTCCAGCTCGTGGCTCTGGGCCTCGAGGGTGAAGTTGGTCTCGTGGACGCCGGCGTTGTTGTGCAGCACGTCCAGGCGCCCGAAGGCGTCGGCGGTCGCCGCCATCAGCGCCTTCACGTCGTCGAGCACGGCGACGTCGGCCGGCACGAAGACGGCCTCGCCGCCCGCGTCGCGCACGGCGGCCGCAACCGCCTCGCCGGTGTCGGCGTTCACGTCCGAGACGACGATCCGCGCGCCCTCCCCGGCCATGCGCAGGGCCGCGGCCTCGCCGATGCCCTGCCCGCCGCCGGTGACGATCGCGACCTTGCCCTCCAGGCGCCCGCTCACCGGACGCTCCCGGCGTCCGGCGCGGCCTCGGGGAACTGCTCGATCGTGAGCTCGGCGATACGGCCGACGGTGCGGTCCGTCAGCTCGATCACGTTCTCGTCCAGGTCCTTCACGTAGATGACGCTGGCGTCGCCCCAGATCGCCACCTCGGGCCAGATGCGGCGCCCGCCCGCGGCCTCGACCCGCGCCAGCGCCGCGGGGACGTCGTCCACCTGGACGCCGAAGTGCAGCAGGTTGCCGCGGGTGGGGTGGATGTCCTCGATCGGGACGACCGGCTCGACGAACTCGAACAGCTCGACGCACCCCTCGTCGAAGCCGACGTGGCAGACCCTGTAGGCCAGCCCCTCGGGTCCGCCGAAGACCATCTCGGCGAAGTCCCCCTGGAGCACGAACGGCCGCGTCACCCAGTGGCCGTCGAAGGCCTCGAGGTAGAACTGCGCGGCGCGCTCGAGGTCGGACACCCTCAGCGCCGGGTGGTGGTGGGCGTTGGCCCGCATGGAACCCCCCTCCGGAAACGCGGCCGGCCGCTGATCGACCTCGCCTGCTGGCGTGGGTTCTACCAAACGCCCGGTTGATTATGCGCCCCCGGGACGCGATACTGCGCCACCCGTCCGCGGGGTCGACCGATCCCATGCCCCTCATCCGAGACATCGATCACGTCGCGGTGGCCGTCGAGTCCATCGAAGACGCGCTCGTCCTCTTCCAGGACGTCCTCGGCGGCACGTTCGTCAGCGGCGGGGACGACGACGAGAGCGGCGTCCGCGCCGTCCGCGTCCAGCTGCCCGGGCTGCGCATCGAGCTGCTGCAGCCGCTGCGCGACGACACCCGCCTGCAGGCCCACATCGACAAGCGCGGCCAGGGCCTGCACCACATGACGATGCTGGTCCGGGACCTCGACGAGGCCATCGCCGAGCTCGAGGCCGAGGGCTTCGAGACCACCGGCACCGACCGCTCGCGGCCCTGGTGGATGGAGACCTACATCCGGCCCCGCTCGGGGTTCGGGGCGCTCATCCAGCTGGTCGAGACGAACGAGCGCTGGGACCGGCCGGCCGAGGGCCTGGCCGTCGATGACGTCCTGGCGGGCCGCGCGATCTGGGCCGACGGCCGCGCCCGCCTGCGCACCGCGGAGGACGGGTGAGCGGCCGCTCGCGCGTCGTGGTCGTGGGCTCCGGCGCCGCCGGGCTGGCCGCGGCCGTCGCCGCGCGGGAGGGGGGCGCTGAGGTGACGCTGCTCGAGCGCGGCGCCGCGGCGGGCGGCACCACCGCGCTGTCGGGCGGGGTGGCCTGGCTGCCCGGCAACCACCGCGCCGCCGAGGTCGGGGTGGAGGACAGCCCGGCCGAGGCGCGCGAGTACCTCCGCAGCCTGTCGCTGGGCGACGTCGACGAGGGGCTCGTCGACGTGTTCTGCGAGGACGCGGCCCGGGTGGGCCGCGAGCTGGAGGACGCCGGGGGGCTTCGCTGGCACGCGCTCCCGTACCCGGACTACCACGCCGAGCGGCCGGGCGGGAAGCTGGGCGGCCGCCCGCTCGAGCCGGGCCCGGTGGCGCCCGACGCGCAGATCGCGCCGCTGGTGCGCGAGGCGCCAAACGTGCTCGGGCCGGTCACCTACGCCGAGCTCGCCGCCGGGAGCGTCGACCGGGCCGAGGTCGAGGAGCGCCGCTCGCGCGGGATCCTGACCCTCGGGCGCGCCCTGGTCGCCGCGCTGCTGGGCGCGGTCGTCCGCGCCGGCGCCGAGGTGCGCACGCGAGCGCGGGCGCGGCGGCTGGTGGTGGAGGACGGCGCGGTCGTGGGGGTGGCGACCGACGAGGGCGTCGTGCCGGGGCAGGTCATCCTCGCGGGCGGGGGGTTCGAGCGCGACCCGGCGCTCGTGCGCGCCTTCCTGCGGGGACCCATGACCGCTCCGGCCGGCGTGCCGGAGTGCGACGGCGACTGCCTGCGCATGGCGATGGCCGCGGGCGCGGCGCTCGGGAACATGAGCGAGGCCTGGTGGTGCCCGGCGCTGAGCGTGCCGGGCGAGCGGCTCGACGGCGCCCCGCGCTACCGCCTGGTGCTGACCGAGCGCGCGCGGCCCGGCAGCCTGATGGTCGACGGGCGCGCGCGCCGCTTCGTCGACGAGGCGGCCAACTACAACGACGTCGGCCGGAGCCTGCACGACTTCGACGCGGCCGGCTTCACCTTCCCGCGGGCGTCCACCTGGCTGGTGTTCGACGCCGAGTACCGCGCCCGCTACTCGCTCGGCCCGCTGGAGCGCGGGGGCCCCGACCCGGACTGGGTGGCGCGCGGCGACGACCTCGGCGACCTCGCCGAGGCCATCGGCGCGCCGCCCGGGGCCCTGGCCACGACCGTGGCCCGCTTCAACGCCTCGGCGGCGGCGGGCGTCGACGAGGACTTCGGCCGGGGCGCCTACGCCTACGACCGGTTCATCGGCGACGCGCGGGCCGAGCACCCCACCCTGCGGCCGCTGGGCGGCGGCCCGTACTTCGCCGTCCGCGTGCTGCCCGGCTGCCTCGGCACCAAGGGCGGGCCGCGCACCGACGACCGCGGCCGCGTGCTGGCCGCCGACGGCGGCGAGCCGCTGCCGGGCCTCTACGCGGCGGGCAACGCCGCGGCGAGCCCGTTCGGCATGGCCTACCCGGGTGCCGGGGGGACGATCGGGCCGGCGCTGGTGTTCGGCTACCGGGCCGGCGAGGCGGCAGCCGGGGGCGGCTCGTGGCGATGACCGCGGGCGAGCGCGCGGCGGCCGAGGCCCGGCCGCTCGAGGGCCGGGTGGCCCTGGTGACCGGGGCGGCGCGCGGGATCGGCCGCGCGATCGCCGAGCGCCTCGCGCGCGATGGGGCGGCGGTGTGCGTCACCGACGTCGACGGCGAGCCGGCCCAGGCGGCCGCCGCCGAGCTCGAGGCGGGCGGGGGCCGGGCCATCGCCGTGGCCGGCAGCGTCGCCGATCTCGACCACTGCCGCGAGGCGGCCCAGGCGGCCGCCGACGGGCTCGGCGGCCTCCACATCCTGGTGAACAACGCCGGCCTGACGCGCGACGCCCTGGTCCACAAGATGGAGGACCCGGACTGGGACATCGTCCACGACGTCGTGCTGCGCGGCACCTTCAACTGCATCCGCGCCGTGGCGCCCTGGTTCCGCGACCGCGAGCGCTCGGCGCCGCGGCGGATCGTGAACATCGCGTCGGTCTCCGGCATCTACGGCAGCGTCGGCAACGCGAATTATGCGGCCGCCAAGGCCGGCGTGATCGGGCTCACCCGCAGCGTCGCCCGCGAGTGGGCGCGCTACGGCGTCACGGTCAACGCCGTGGCGCCCGGCTACGTCGAGACGCGCCTCACGGCCGCCCGCACCGGCCCCGACGACCCCTTCGGCATCCCGCCCGAGGTGCGCGAGGCGCTGCTGGCGCGCATCCCGGTGGGCCGTGGCGGCACGCCCGAGGACATCGCGCACGCGGTGGCCTTCTTCTGCTCCCCCGACTCCGGCTACGTCACCGGCCAGGTGCTGGAGGTGGACGGGGGCATGCCCGACATCACGGTGGCGACCTGACCAGGAACACAGGAGGCACGATGAGGAGGACGGCGTGAGCCCGACCGCGAGCCAGGCGTCCGACGCCGAGCCGGCCGAGGGCGCCGCAGCGGCCGCCGCCCGGCGCCGGGAGCTGACGGACCGGCTCTACACCATCCTCGCGCGCTACGGCCTGCTGGTGGCCTTCGCGGTGATGATCCTCGCCTTCAGCCTGGCGAAGCCCGACGCGTTCCCGACCTGGGACAACGCCAAGTCGATCCTCACCGCCGCCGCCCCGGCGCTGATCGTCGCCGCGGGCCTGACCGTGCCGCTGGTGATGCAGGACTTCGACCTGTCCTTCGGCTCGATGATCGGGCTCGCCGGCGGCGCCGCAGTGGTGCTGATGGCCGATCACAGCTGGGCCTGGCCCGCGGCCGCGATCGTCGCCCTGCTGCTGGGGCTGGCGGTCGGGTTCGCGAACGGCTTCCTGATCGCCTACCTGGGCGGCTCGTCGTTCATCATCACCCTCGCCATGGGCACGGTGCTGGTCGGGTTGGAGTACGTCTTCACCGACCAGAAGACCATCTTCGCCGGGGTCGCCGAGGGCTACGTCAAGATCGGCCAGGGCGAGTTCCTCGGCCTGAACAACCAGATCTGGATCGCGGCCGGCATCGCGCTGATCCTCTGGGTGCTGCTCGATAAGAGCGAGCTCGGGCGCTACATGTACGCCATCGGGGGCAACCCCGAGGCGGCCCGCCTGTCGGGGGTGCGGATCCGCCGCATCCGGCTGATCGGGTTCGTGATCATGGCCGTGAGCGCCGCGATCGTCGGCATCCTGCTGACCGCCCAGGCCGCCTCCTCGGTGCCCAACACCGGGGTGCCCTACCTGCTGCCGGCCTTCGCCGCCGTCTTCCTGGGGTCGGCGGTCTTCCGCCCGGGCGAGTTCAACATCCCCGGCACGGTGGTCGGGGTGCTGTTCCTGGGCGTCATCCAGACCGGCCTGACGATGCTCCAGCTGCAGACCTACGTCGTCAACCTCGTCCAGGGCGCGATCCTGATCGTCGCCGTCCTGGTGAGCCAGCTCGGGCAGCGGACGGCATGAGCCCGCGCGCCCCGCTGGTCGTCTACAAGGGGCTGGTCAAGCGCTACCCCGGCGTGGTCGCGCTGGACCACGCCGAGGGCGCGTTCTCGGCCGGCCAGGTCATGGGCCTGGTCGGCAAGAACGGGGCCGGCAAGAGCACCCTGATCAAGGTCCTGGCCGGGGCGACCCAGCCCGACGAGGGCGAGGTGCTGGTCGATGGCGAGCCCACCCAGATCCACAACCCCCACCACGCCACCGAGCTGGGGCTGGCGTTCGTGCACCAGGAGCTCGCCGACGTCCCCAAGCTGACCGTGGCCGAGAACGTCGAGCTGGGCCTGGGCTACCCCAAGCACCTGGGCGTCTGGCTCGACCGGCGCGGCCTGCGGGCGAAGGTGCGCGAGGTGCTCGACCGGCTCGGCGCGGAGGGCATCGACCCCAAGGCCCAGGTCGGCAGCCTGAGCGTCGCCGACCAGCGCATGGTCATGATCGCCCGCGGCATGGCCGTGAACGCGCGCCTGCTCGTGCTCGACGAGCCGAGCGCCTCGCTCTCGAATGAGGAGATCGAGCAGCTGCACCGGGTGGTGCGCGGCCTCGCCGAGACCGGCGTCGGCGTGGTCTACGTGACCCACCGCCTGGACGAGATCTTCCAGATCACCGACTGGGTGACCGTCATGCGCGACGGCAAGGTCGTGCTGGCCTGCCCGACCGACGATCTCAACAAGGCGAGCCTGATCGCCCACATCACGGGCTCGGCCGAGGTCGCGCCCGAGAAGCGCGAGCGCGCGGTGACCGGCGAGAGCCTGGGCGAGGAGGTCCTGCGCGTCGAGGGCATCAACCAGCCCGGCGTGGTGGACGACGTCAGCTTCAGCGTGCGCGCCGGCGAGCTGCTGGGCATCGCCGGCCTGGTCGGCTCGGGCCGCACCGAGCTGGTGCGCGCGATCATCGGCGCCGACCGCCACCAGGGCGGGCGGGTCTTCGTGCGCGGGCGCGAGGTGCGGATCCACAGCCCGGCCGACAGCCGCCGCCACGGGGTCGTGCTGCTGCCCGAGGACCGGCGCCGCCAGGGGGCCGTGCTCGACTTCAGCGTGCGCAAGAACATCACGCTGCCGGTGCTGCCGAGCTTCCGCCCGGCCAAGGGGGTGCCCATGCCCCAGGTGCGCCGCGAGCGCGCCTCGGCGCGCGACCTGGTCTCGCGGCTCGGCATCAAGGCGGCCAGCATCGAGCACCCCGTGCGGTTCCTCTCGGGCGGCAACCAGCAGAAGGTCGTGCTGGCCAAGTGGCTCGAGTCGGGCGCCGACGTCTTCATCTTCGACGAGCCCACCCACGGCGTCGACGTCGAGGGGAAGGACGAGGTCTACCGCCTCATGGAGGAGCTGGCCCTGGCGGGCCACGCGGTGATCTTCATCTCGTCCGAGTTCACCGAGCTGGTCGGCGCCTGCAACCGCGTGCTGGTGATGCGCGAGGGCCGCCTGGTGGGCGAGCTCGTGGGCGACGACGTCACGGATCAGGCGCTGGTGGAGCGCTGCTACGAGGACGCCGCCGCGTGAGGAGGCGGCGCGGCCCCGGATCCTTGACGGCAATTGTGCCCAAACGTACGATTGGCCCGTTTTCAACCAACCGGTAGTTTGAGGGCAGTCTTATTCCACAGGGGGTCAGGATATGAGGAGACGGTGGGTGTGGCTGTGTCTGGCCGCGCTCGTCGCCGCGCTCGCCCTCGTCGCCGCGGCATGCGGCAGCGATGACGGCAGCGGCTCGAGCTCGGCGGCCGACACGACTGCGTCGTCCGGGAACGATCAGCGCACGCAGATCGCGACGGACGGCGGCATGGAGGCGGCTCAGGCCGCGGGCGAGAAGGTCGAGGTGCCGAAGACCAACATCGGCTTCGTCAACATCCTCGGGTCCATCGAGTCGGCGCAGCGCGCGGAGCGGACCTTCCGCGAGGCCGCCGGCGTGGTGGGCTGGAGCGTCAACACCTGCGACGCGCAGGGCGACCCGACCAAGATGGCCCGCTGCGCGGACAGCCTGCTCGACCAGAACGTCGACGTCCTGGTCGTCCTCGGCATCGAGCCGTCGCTCATCCAGGCCCAGCTCAAGAAGGCCAAGAGCCAGGGCGTCCCGGTCGTCGAGTACTCCGGCCAGGTGGCCGCGAGCCCGCTCTGGGCCGGCACCTACTACCCGGACGAGCCCGAGGCCGGCCAGGCCCTGACCGACTACCTCATGACCAAGCTCAACGAGCTTCCGGACAGCACCGTCCCGATCGCGGTGGACGACTACCCGACCGAGTGGTCGTCGGCGCGCACGGACACGCTGCGCGAGGCCGTCGCGGCCCAGGACAAGGTCAAGATCGCCGTCGAGTCGACGACCGACGCGACCAACCTGGTCGAGGGCACCCGTAAGACGGTGACCGACGAGATCACGGCCAACCCGGACCTGAAGGCCTTCTGGTTCGGCTTCGACACGGCCGGCCAGGCCGGCGGCCAGGCCGTCCTCGCGAAGTTCCCCGGCAAGACCTTCCCCGACAAGCCGCTGGTCGTCACGTTCCACGCCGACCTCGGCACCACCGACCTGATGCGCGCCGGCGCGATCGACGCTGTCTCGGACGTCCCGTACGACGCGTCCGGCTGGGTCGCGGTCGACCAGATCGCGGAGTTCGAGGCCCGCAAGACCCCGATGTCGGCCGAGCCGCAGCCCGACTACCCGGGCATCGGCACGGTCTACGACTACGTGGTCGTGGACTCGAGCAACCTGCCGCCCGAGGGCGAGTACCGCGTCCCGGAGAACGACTACCAGACGTTCTTCAAGACCAAGTGGTCGAACGAGTTCACCAACGTGAGCGGTTCGTAGGGTCCTCTCACGTCCCGTCGGACGAGAGGAACGAGGGCGGCCTCCGGGCCGCCCTCGGCACGTCCGGGGCCGGGCGGCCCGGCAGTCGGCGCTGGCCGCCGCGCTCGCGTTCGCGTTCCTGGGGAGACCCTCACCCCGTCCCGCTCGTCGGAGGCGCCCTGGTCCTGTGCTCGGTCGTGGCGGTCCAGGCGCGATGGCCGCTCCGGTCCCCGGAGCCGATCGTAGGAGGCGGTCCGTGAGCGTGCGCGCGGGGCTCGGCTGGAGCCCGTTCGAGCGGGTTGATCCCGGTTCCCGGAGCTTCTGGGCGGCCGTCGAGGCGATCGAGGAGCTGGGCTACGACTCGCTCTGGTTCAGCGACACGGCGACCCTCGGCGACCCGGCGCCGCTGCCCGCCCTGGCCGCGGTCGCCGCGCGCACCGAGCGCATCAAGCTGGGCACCGGCGTGCTGGTGGCCCCGGCCCGCAACCCGGTGCTGCTGGCCAAGGAGCTCGCGACGGTCGACGTGGTCTCGGGCGGCCGCCTCTTCCCGGCCATGGGGCTCGGCATCGACGAGCCGCGCGAGAGCCGCGCCATCGGCGTCGAGCGCGGCGAGCGGCCCGCGCGCCTGGCCGAGTGCATGGGCATCGTGCGCGCGCTGTGGCCCGGCGAGCCGGTCTCGCACGAGGGGCGCTTCTGGTCGTTCGAGGACCTGACCCTGGTGCCGCGCCCCACCCGGCCGCGGCTCGAGATCTGGCTGGCCGGGCACGCGCCGCGCGCCCTGCGGCGGGCCGGGCGGCTCGCCGACGGCTGGCTGGGCTCGTTCGTCTCGCCGGCGGAGATCCCGGCGATCACCGAGACGATCCAGGCCGCGGCGGCCGAGGCCGGGCGGCGGCTCGACGACGACCACTTCGGCACCACCCTCTTCGCGGCCGAGCACGAGGCCTGCCTCTCGCCGGAGGCGCTCGCCCTGCTCGACCGCCGCGAGGGCCTGGCCCGCGACGACCACATCGCCGTCGGCGCGCCCGCCATTCGGCGGCTGCTGGCGCGCTTCGTCGATGCCGGCGCGAGCAAGTTCGTGGTGGTCCCGCTGGCGCGCGACCTGGTGCCCTGGCTGCGCGAGCTCTGGCTCGAGGCCGTCGGGCCGGCCGAGGAGGAGGCCGCCGCCGCTAGGGGCGGGCGATGACCTCGTCGCCGAACCGGGCCAGCGCCTCGAGCACCGCCGCGTGGGGCGGCCCGCCGGGGTGGCGGAAGCGCAGGGCCATGTAGTCGGCGCCGGTCGCCTCCCCCCAGGCCGCGGCCTCGGCGCGGATCTCGTCGCCCGAGCCCATCAGGAAGCGCCCGGGCGCCACCCGGTCGAGGGTGAAGCCGTCACGGTCGATCGCCGCGCTCCACGGCTCGAGGCCGGGCCGGTAGGCGCCGACGTGCCAGTAGAGGCGGTGGACGGCCAGCGCGTGCGGCCCCCAGTCGCGCGCGGCCTCGGCCCGGTCGCCGGCGATCCAGGCCTCGCGGAAGAGGGCGACCCGGGGCGCCGTGCCGTGGACGGCGCACCGCGCCCGGTAGCGCCCGGCCAGGCGCGCGATCGTCGTCACCTCGCGCTGGGGGTCGGCGAGCCAGCGGTCGGCCCGGCGGGCCGCGCGGTCCAGGCCCTGCCGCGAGTGGGCGCCGATCCAGATCTCGGGGCGCGGCAGCGTGAACGGCCGCGGCGTGACGCCCACCGAGGCCAGGCGCAGGTGGCGGCCCTGGTAGGCGAAGGGCTCGCCCGCGAAGGCCGCCTCGAGGACGTCCAGCACCTCGTCGAGCACCTCGGCGCGGCGGTCGTGGGGCACGCCGAAGGCGGCGAAGTCCACCTCCTGGTGCCCGATGCCCAGGCCCAGCACCAGCCGCCCGCGGGTGAGGTGGTCGAGCATGATCGCGTCCTCGGCCAGGCGCACCGGGTGGTGCAGCGGCCCGGCCAGCACGGCGGTGCCGACCCGGATGCCCGGGGCCTCGGCGGCCAGGTGGGCCAGCACCAGCAGCGGCGAGACGACCGCCCCGGCGCCGCGCGCCTGGTGGAACTCGGGCAGCAGGACGGCGTCGAAACCCGCCGCCGCGGCCGCCCGGGCCTCGGCCGCGAGCTCGTCGAGCAGGCCCGCGATGTCGCCGCCGCCCCGGGCGATCGGCAGCACCAGGCCGTATCGCATCGTCAGGCCGGGAGGGCGACCACGGCGGTGCCGGCCATCACCGGCGAGCCGTCCACCGTCTCCTCCAGCTCGACCGTCACCGTGCCCGCGCCCTCGTCGACCTCGGTCACCCGGCCGCGGCACTCCACCCGGTCGCCCGCGAAGACGTTGCCCAGGAAGCGCACGGTCACGCGGCGGACGGCGGCGGGGTCGCCGGCGAAGCGCAGCAGCATGTTCACCAGGTAGGCCTGGTTCGCCGGCCCCTGGTTCACCACCCGGTCGCCCATGCCGAGGCCGCGCACGGCCTCCGGGTCGAGGTGGATCGGGTTGGGGTCGTGCAGCAGGGCGGCCATCAGCTTCATCTTCTCGGCGCTGACGCCGTCGACCACGAACGGCTCCAGCTCGGTGCCGACCCGCACCTCGGAGATCCTCATGCCGGCTCCCCCGTCGCGCGCGGGAAGATGAAGGTGTTGACGTTGGTGGCGACGAGCGCGCCGCCCGGCGCGCGCAGTCGCAGCTCGAAGGTGAGCATGTCGAAGGTGCCCGCGCGGCGGCCCTGCTTGCGCACGACGTCGGTGATCTCGCCCTCGACCGCGTACTCGGTGTCCGTGCGCAGCGCGCCCTCGAAGGTGAGCGTCTGCTCGCCGAACATGGGGCCGCTCTCGGCGGTCGCCTCGGCCAGGTCGAAGATGTCCTGGAAGGTCACGCCCGACCCCTGGACCGCGGCCAGGTAGGCCAGACCGGGGTGGACCGCCTCGCCGCCCGGCTCGGCCAGCACGGCGTCGCGCCAGAGGAAGTCGACCCAGCCGGGGATCGTCACCGTGCCGCCGGGGAAGCGGTGGCCGATCAGGTGCGAGTAGTCGTCGCTCATCGCCCTCCGTTCCGGAAGAGGAGCACGGCGTCGACGGCGACGGCGCCGTCGGGCCGCGCCAGCAGCGGGTTCACCTCGATCGCGTCGAGGTCCGGGCCGAGCGCGGCCGAGGCGGCCGCCACCCCCTCGATCGCCGCGGCCACGGCGTCGAGGTCGGCCGCCGGGGCGCCGCGGTGGCCGTGCAGCAGCGGCGCCAGCCGCAGCTCGTCGAGCATCGCCCGCGCGTCGCCGCGGCGCAGCGGCAGCATGCGGCGGGCCACGTCGCCCAGCAGCTCGGCCTGGACGCCCCCGAGCCCCGCGACCAGGCAGAGGCCCAGCTCGGGCTCGCGCCGCACGCCCACGATCAGCTCGGTGCCGGGGGTGGCCTGCTCCTGCACCACCGCGCCCTCGGCGCCCGCGCCGGCCCGGCGCGCGGCGTCGACCACGCGCGCGAAGGCCGCCGCCGCCGCGTCGGGGCCCTCGACTCCTAGCACCACCGCGCCGGCGTCGCTCTTGTGGGGCAGGTCGCGCGCGGCCGCCTTCACGACCACCTGCCCGCCGAGCGCGGCGGCGGCCGCGCGCGCCTCGTCGGCGGTCGCGCAGGCGACCGTGCGCGCGGTGGGGACGCCGGCGGCCGCGAGGGCCTCGAGGGCCTCGTGCTCGAGCGCCGCGCCGGCGGCGCGGGCGGCGTCGAGCGCCGGCAGGGCCACCGGAGGCGGCGCCTGGGGCGTCCCGGCGGCCCGTCCCGTGCGGGCCCTCGCGGCCAGGGCCGTCATGCAGCGGTCGGCGTCCTCCACCACCGGCACGCCGGCCTCGCGCAGCATCGCCCGTGCCGGGTCGCTCATCGCCCCGGCCGTCCAGAGCACCACCAGCGGGAGCTCGGCGGCCCGCGCCGCCTCGATCGAGCGCCGGGCCAGCTCGTCCGAGAACGCGGGCGGGTGGACGGTCAGCACCAGCACCACCGCCTCGATCGCCGGCTCCTCGAGGAACGCCGCCAGCGAGCCGCGGAAGATCTCGGGGTCCTCCACGAACATGCCGCTCATGTCGGCGGGGTTGGCCACGGCCGCGAAGTCGGGCGCGGCGGCGACCAGGCGCGCGCGCGTCGCCTCGCCCAGCGGCGGCAGCACGAGGCCGGCCCGCTCGGCCGCCTCGGTGGCGACCACGCCGGCCCCGCCGGAGGTCGAGACGATGCCGATGGCCGGCGTGCGCGTGGGGCCGTGGGTGCCCAGCAGCCCGGCGGTCGCGATGAGGTCGTCGAAGCCGGTCACGCGCACGGCGCCGCTGGCCTCGAGGGCGGCGTTCACCACGTCGTCGTCGTCGGCGAGCGCCCCCGTGTGGGCCGCCGAGGCGCGCGCGCCGGCCTCGGTCGCGCCGACCTTCAGCATCACCACGCCCTTTCCCGCGTCGCGCATGGCGCGCAGGCCGTCGAGCAGCGCGGGCCCCTGCCGGATCGCCTCCATGTAGACGGCGGCCGAGCCGGTGGCCGGGTCGCCGGCCAGCAGGCTCAGCACCTCGCCGACCGTCACGTCCGCCTCGTTGCCGGTGCACACCACCTGCGAGACGCCGACGCCGCGGTCCTGGGCGCGCTCCAGCAGCAGCCCGGCGACGCCGCCGCTCTGGGCCACCACCGCCATGGGCCCGGCCACCAGCGGCTCGCGGAAGGCGGCACCCGAGGCGATCACCGAGCAGCGCTCGGTGGCGTTGACGAAGCCGGGGCTGTTGGGGCCGATCACGCGCAGGCCGGTGCGCTCGGCGAAGGCCGCGATCTCGCGCTCCTCGGCGGCGCCCTCGGCCCCGGTCTCGGAGTAGCCCGAGGCGAAGATCACCACCCCGGCCACGCCGGCCGCGTCGCAGGCCTCGAGCGTCTCGGGCACCAGCCGGCGGGGCACCGACAGCACGGCCAGGTCGATGGGCCCGGCGGCGCCGATGTCGGGCGCGCACGGCAGGCCGAGGACCTCGTCGTAGTTCGGGTTCACCGGCACCACCCGCCCCGGGAAGCCGTGGCGCAGCAGGCCCGACACGAAGCGCGCCGACAGGCTGCCCGGGCGCGGCGAGGCGCCGATCACCGCCACCCCCGCCGGCGCCAGCGCGCGGCGCAGGCGCGCGGTGCGCTCGCCGCGTCCGCCGGGGCCGCTCACGCAGGCCCTTCGACGACGGCGTCCAGGGCCAGGACGCCGTCGGGCATCGCCGCCAGCGGGTTCACCTCGACCAGCTCGACGCCGTCGCCCAGCAGCGGGCCGAGGGCCGAGAGGGCCGCCACCGCGCGCGCCAGCGCCGCCCGGTCGGCGGCGTGCCGCCCGCGGCCGCCGGCGAGCAGGGGCGCCATCCGCAGGGCGCCGATCATGCGGGCCGCCTCCTCCACGTCGACCGGCGCCAGGCGGCTGACCGCGTCGCGCGCGGCCTCCACGAGGGCGCCGCCGGCGCCCACCGTGATCACCGGGCCGACGTTGGGGTCGCGGTGGACGGCCAGCACCAGCTCGGCCAGCGGCGCGACCAGCTCCTCCACGATCACGCCGCCCACCCGGTCGGCCCCGAACGCCGCCCGCGCCGCGGCCCAGGCGCCGGCCGCCGCGGGTCCCGCCTCGCCCGCCGGGATCCCGATGCGCACCGCCCCGGCGGCGGCCTTGTGCACGGCGCCGCGGCAGTCGGCCTTCACCACCACCGCGCCCCCCAGCCCCGCGGCGGCCACCGCCGCGGGCACGCCGGCCGGGTCGGCCGCCACCGCGCG